>JACVIY010000008.1 GCA_015711755.1 Candidatus Geothermincola secundus
CCTGTCGGGGGTGCGGGTTGCATCGGTGGATCTGCGCGGCCACGGGCGTTCCCAGCCCGAGCCCAGGCATCTCTATTCAGTGGAGAAGTACGCGGAGGACATCAGAGCGGTGGTTGAAGTGCTCAAACCCTCTCGTTTCGTGGTCATGGGCCACAGCATGGGGGGATTCGCCGCCTTCACCTTTTGCCGACTCTTCGGCAAAGAGTACCAGGGGCGGTTGGCAGGGGTGGTCTCCCTCAACTCAACCGGCATCCACCTTTTCCACGGCATACCCGGAGGTATGCGGCTGCGGAGCGCTTTGCGGACCTCCCGCTTCTATCGAGTACTGGAATGGTTGGCTGGGAGGCCGCAGCTCCTGAGGGCGGTGCTGAGGCGGTTGAGCCGCAGTGCCTCCGTCTATCTCCTCTACCGTTTCATCGGTTTCGGCCCCCGTCCCTCTCCCACCATGATAAGGAACATCATGGATATGACCCTGAGAGGCCCCTATCCTACCATGGTCATGGACGCAAGGGCCTGCCTGGAATACGAGGCCGGGGATCATCTGGCGCAAATAAGAGTGCCGGTACTGCTGGTCGCGGGCAGGAAGGATTATCTGGTGAGCGCGGCAACCAACCGGGAGACCCGCGCGCGGCTGGAGAAGGCCGAGCTCGTCATCTTCCCGTCGGGACACGGATGCCCGCTTGATCGTCATGAGGAGGTGAACGGCGCCGTGCGGCGTTTCGTCGCGGACGTTTTGGAGATGCCATACGCATCTTTTAGAGGAGGAGAGTGCGGCGGAAGGGCGGAACTGACCGCTTGAGGCGCTTCTCTCCGCGTGGATAATATTGAGGAAAGGCAGAGGGAGCTGGGCGCAAGAAAACATGGATAGCCGCTGGTGAAAAAGGCGCGGAGAAAGCGCGAGCGGCAGCGCGCCCGCTTTGGATGGAGGGGATCGAGACGGGGGGCGTCATGGAAGCTGAACTCGAGGGCGTTCTGGTGGGCCATGCCCAGGACCGGGAGGCGCTCACCGGATGCAGCGTCATCATGTTTCCGGAAGGAGCGACAGCCGGGGCGGACGTCAGGGGCGGTGCGCCTGCGTCTCGAGAGACGGAGCTCTTGCGCAGCACCAAGCTGGTGGAACGGGTCAACGCCTTTCTCTTGACCGGCGGCAGCGCTTTCGGATTGGCCGCGGCGGACGGGGTCATGTCCTTCCTGGAGGAAAAAGGGTGGGGCTTCGACGCGCTGGTGGTAAAGGTGCCCATAGTGCCGGCGGCGGCGCTCTTCGACCTGACCGTGGGAGATCATTCCGTACGGCCCGACGCGTCCATGGGATACGCCGCCTGCTTGGCGGCATCGCGGGACCTCTCCGCCTCGGGAAACGTGGGAGCGGGAACCGGAGCCACGGTGGGCAAGGTGCTGGGCAGCGGATTCTGCATGAAAAGCGGTCTGGGCTTCGCCTCCTTCCGGGCGGCGGACGGTCTGGAAGTGGCCGCCTGGGTCGCGGTGAACGCCTTCGGCGATGTGGTTGGAGACGATGGAAGGATAATCGCCGGGGCCAGGAGCCCGGACGGCGGTTTTCTGGACACCGAGGCCTTTCTGGAGGGGTCGGCTTGCGGATCGCTGAAAGGCGAGCCGGGATGCAACACCACCATCGGGGTGCTGGTCACCAACGCCCGCATGAGCAAATCGGAGGCGAACTGGCTGGCCCAGGCGGGCCACCGCGGCTTCTCCAGGGCTATAAGGCCCAGCCACACCAGGTTGGACGGCGACACCGTTTTCGCCGCCGCCCTCGGACGAGTGGAGGCACCGTTGGACCTGACGGCCGTAATCGGGGTGCGGGTCATGGCTCGGGCCGTGCGCGTGGCGGTGCTCGCCGCAAAGGGGGTGGAGGGGATCCCGGCTGCGTCTGACCTGGCCTGACGGCGTGAAGGCGTGGGGTCTGCAAAGGGCCGAGGTCGATGCGGGTAGAAGGCGGGGGAGGGATATGATGGACCTTTTCGAGGCGATGGAGAAACGCCGCAGCGTGCGGGATTTCGACCCGGCGCGGGACGTCCCGATCGAGATGATCGAGGAGATCCTGCGCTGCGCCTGCCTCGCGCCGTCCGCCGGTAACGTGCAGCCCTGGAGGTTCTGCGTTATCCGCGACCGCGGCTTGAAGGAGAAGCTGGCAGAGGCGGCTCTGGGCCAGGCCTTTGTGGCCTCCGCTCCCGTGGTGATCGTGGTCTGCGCCGACCTTAAGGCCCATGCGGCCGCATACGGGAAGCGGGGGGTGGAGCTCTACTCCATCCAGGACACCGCTGCCGCCATACAGAACCTGCTGCTGGCGGCGACCTCGCTGGGGCTGGGTTCATGCTGGGTGGGCGCTTTTCGTGAGGGGGAAGCTGCCGCGGCCCTGGGACTGGAGGAGAGCCTGCGGCCCCTGGCCATCATCCCCTTGGGCTACCCGCGCTCGTCATCCAGGCGCGCCAACAGGATGGACCACCGGCGCCTGACCGTTTATATGTGAACGGGGCCCTTGAGCGCCCGTCCCGACAAAGCGGGTGCCGATCCCGGGCGGCGCAATTGCCTGAACGGGTGCGGCGCTTCCTTAAAGGCCGCTGTCCGCCTCCGGGAGTCTCTCGAACGGATGCACCATAGTGTCTATGCTGCTGAAGCTGCCGTCGGTGAAAGTCGCCACCGCCCTCGTGTAGAAGAGAAGCAGCATCTGCTTTCCCTGAAGGTCGCTGGTGGTGCTGAAATAGGGGGCTCCCAGGGCGGCCTTTAGGTCGTCCAGGTCCGTGCCGGTGGAGAAGTCCTGCGGCCTCAGGGAGGTGGGTGGGTATTCGCCGGACCGGTCCCGGAGGGTTCTGCGGCGGATGAGGCGGCCGTTATGAAATGAGAGCTCCTCTGCGGCCTCCGTCCAGGACCATGACTCCACGCGGTCCCCTGTCCTCGGATCAAGGCTTATCCAGAAGTGATCGGGTAGCCCTAACTCCTCCAACGCTTCCTGCTGCTCCGAGGAGGGTATCACCGATTTGCCCGTGTCCACCATGGGGGTGAAGTCGAGGGGGCGATACCGCTCGATGGGCCGGGTGTCGCTCCCGCAACCGCCGGAGACGGCGACGAGGAAGGCAAACGCCAGGGCGGCGGCGAGCGGCGACTTCGGCGGTCCCGCCGGCGAAGAGCCGGAGGCGCGCACTCCGCCCCGGGCGCGAGACTTTTTCTTCCCCTCCACGGCTCCATGATAAGATAAGCGGGCCATGGGTAGAAGGCACCGGATCATCGCATGCCTGCTCACCGCCATCCTGCTCGTCTTTCCGCCGGCCGGCGGGGGTTGCGGCGGCGGGGAGAGCATAGAGCTGACGCCGCTTCAAGAGCCGTCGGGGTTCTCGACGGTCTTTCCGCCCGTGGAAGCGCAGACGCCTTCAAACCCCCCACAGAAGCTCCCCCCGTCTCTGTCTTCCGTGAAGGGGATGGAGGGGATCGAGCTGACCTCAGGGGAAAGGGCCCTCCTCGCCGGCCGGGGCTTTATGATTTCATCGGCACCCCTCGACTCACTGGTCAGCCCGTATATGGAGTCGACGGCGCCGCCTTTCGTCACCCTGGACCTCCTCCTCTATGCGTTCATCCGCCTTTCTCGGCGGGCGGCTGTGGAGGCGGCCCGAGGGACACTTCGCGAGGATCTGCTCGCATTGAGCCTCGCCCTGATGCAGAGGTCCGCCGATCTCGCGGAGGCCGCGGGAAAGAAGGCCGCGGAGGCGGCCCGGGCCAACCGGGCTTTTTTCGGAGTGGCTGCGCGCCTGTTGGACGAAGGATGCCCGCTTCCCCCTGAGGTGGAGGACGTGGTGGAGAGGGAGGTCCGCCTGGTGGAGGTAGCGAGCGGGGAGGAGTTCTCGCCCCTCTTCGGTTACCGCGTCGATTATCGGCTCTTCCGCCCCGAGGGAGCGCTGGCCGGGGATCCCCGGGCAGCCGACTTTTTCCGTGCGGCCGTCTGGTACGGAGCGATGGTCATGCGCGCGCGTCCCGGAGAGGAGGAAGCCCTGGTCGAACTGGGCAGGAGGGAGACGCGGCAAGCGGCCTTGGCCGTATCCGCCCTGCACACGGCGCGGGTGGGGGAAGGGTCCGCTTTGGATGTCTGGGAGAGGGTCTGGCAGTTCTGCCGCTTTTTTCTCTCCTGCACGGGAGGCCCGAGCGTTTATGACTACACTCGGGTTATGCGTGAGGTGTTGGGAGGGCGCTTCTTCCTCCGGGATTTGGAAGACGAGTCGAAAGTGGATGCCCTGGCGGGACGGCTGCTGGAGCAGCGGGCTGAGAACGATTACGGCTGGGGCCCCTGGGAGCGGGAGGAAAGGGGCCGCCTGGGACTGCGTTTTCTGGGGGAGCGGAAGCCCCCGGATCGCCTCGTGCGGGCATCCCTCACCGAACCGGCGGTGGCCGGGCGGGCTATGGGCTGCGGCCTCGATCTGCCTGCGTCGCTGGGCTCACAGCGGGCCCTCTCCATCATCATGACGCTCTACGGGGGCGAAGAGCATCCTGGACTCGATGCGGACGTGGAGATGTTGCGGCGGTCCCTGGTAATGCGCGGCAGCCTCCTCGCGACCGGGGATCTATCCTGGGGCTTGCTGGAGGTCTTACGGCAGATGTTGACACCGGGCGCTGGGGGGCTTCCGGCCTTCATGCTCACTCCCGCATGGCAGGATCGCTGCCTTTATGCCCTACTGGGGTCTTGGGTCGCCTGGCGGGGCAGCGGCGCGGAGGATGCTGATCGCGGGGAAGTCCCGGCGATGCGGGCGAGCGAAGCCCGGCAAGAGCGACCGCTGTCAACCGTCTCGGATGTTCTTCCAGGATATGTCGAACCCAACCCGGCCGCCCTGGCCCGCCTGTCCGCCCTGGCGGACATGACCGAGAGGGGATTGAGGGAGAAGGGTATGTTGGATGAGGAGCTGGGCCTGCGCTTTCGGGAGCTCGAGTCGCTGCTGGAGACGATGCGAGGAGCGGCCGCCAAGGAGCTCTCGGGTATTCCTTTCAGCGAGGAGGAGGCCTCGGTTTTCCGCCGACTCCCCGAGATGCTGCTGTCTCTGGAAATCGACGGTGCGGAACCGCTTCTTATCGGCTTTGGCGAGGATCCCGCGGAAGAAGCGGTGCTTCAGGTGGCGACGGGGGGGGCGGTGGTCTGCCACTTCGTCCTTTTCTATCAGGGCGCTTATCATTATGCGCGGGGAGGCGGGCTCAACTATTACGAAATCAGGCGCCCCAGCGGCGCTGAGCTTGACCCCGAGTCCTGGCGGCGGATGCTGGAAGGAGGGGAGGCGCCCCTTCCTCCTCCCTGGACCGACACCTTCCTCCGGCTCGGTGGCTGACCATGGGCATGAAACGGATCCCGCCGGGATCCGATGACCGATCACCGAACCTCCGTCATCGGAAGGCGTCCGCTGAGAGGCATCATCATTTGACAAAATGTAAAATGTGCAATGTGAAGGGCAGAAATATGAAGGGCTGAACCCGGATATGTTAACATAGCGGGCGAAATCGGCAATCTGGGTAGAAAGCAGAGGAGGAAAGATAATGGCGGGCATCAAGTCTTTCGGAGCATACGTCCCGTGGCTGCGCTTGAGCCGCGAAGTCATCGCCAAGGGATGGGGGATCCCCGGGGCTCCCGGAACCGTGGCAGTAGCCAACTTCGACGAGGACAGCGTGACCATGGCGGTGGAAGCGGCCCTCAACTGCGTAGAGGGATTTGACCCCGCTTCCATCGGGGGAGTTCTTTTCGCCTCCACCACCGCTCCTTATGCGGAGAAGTCCCTGGCCTCGCTGGTGGCCACGGTCCTGGATGCGCCGGAAAACGCACATACCGCGGATTTTGCCGTCTCCCTACGCGCCTCCACATCGGCTTTGCTGACGGCACTCGACGCCGCCGCCTGCGGCAGGGCCGACAACATCGTGGTGACCGCGGGGGAGACGCGGGTGGCTGAGCCGATCACTCCCTGGGAACAGACTCTGGGCGACGGGGCGGGGGCTCTTCTGGTGGGAGAGGGCGAGGGGGTCATAGCCGAATATCTCGGTTTCCATTCGCTCAAGGACGAGATCATGTTCACCTGGCGCCGGGCTGAGGAAGACCATATGCTGCGGGAGTTCAACGCGCGCATGGCCCAGTCCATGGGATACGAGAAGGTGATGGTGCGGGCCATAAAGGGCGCCATGAAGGAGCTGGGCCTCTCTCCCGAGAGCGTAGCCCGGGCGGTGTTCACCGCCCCAGATTTTCGTTCCCACGGCCGCATCGCCGCCAAGTGCGGCTTCAACCCGACCGCCGGTCAGGTGCAGGATGCCCTCTTCGCCTTCGTGGGGGGCACGGGGACGGCCCAGCCCCTGATGATGATGGCCCATGCACTGGAGAGCGGGCTGAAAGAGGGAGACGTGGTGCTGCTGGCCCATTACGCCGACGGGGCCGACGTGTTGGCTTTCAAGGTGACCGGGGCCCTGGCTCAACTGCCGCCGCGGCGGGCGGTGAACTCCTGTCTCGCCGCGCAACATCCGCTGGACAGTCTGGCCCGTTTCATGCGCTACCGGGGGCTCACCGTTATCCCTACCCTGGATGACTTCGGCTCCCCCGTTCAGACCTGGCGCGACAACTCCCAGGTCTATCCGCTGCATGGGGCCAAGTGCAATAAGTGCGGCTTTGTCCGCTTCCCCATCGACCGCGTCTGCGGCCGCTGCCGCGCGCGGGACGACAACACCGAGGTGCGCCTGGCCCGGCGGGGCAGGGTCTTCACCTTCATCCACGACAACCTCTATCCCGCGGTGGAACTGCCCACCACCCTGGCGGTGGTGGACCTGGAGGACGGGGCGCGCATCTTCCTGCAGATGACCGACCGGGTACCGGATGAGGTGGAGGTGGACATGGAGGTGGAACTGACCTTCCGCCTGATCCACAAGGGAGATGAATGGAACCACTATTTCTGGAAGTGCCGCCCGGCGCGGCGGGGGGGTGAGTGAGATGACCTGCTCCATCCACGATGTTGCCATCATCGGAGGGGGGGCTTCCAAGGTCTTCGGGGAGCAGTTCGGCAAGAGCGCCGACGACCTCCTTTTCGAGGCCTGCTTCGAGGCTCTGGACGACGCGGGGGTGGGGGTGGAGGAGATCCAGGCCGGCTGGATCGGCATCGCCTACCCCTTCACCGGCCTTTCCGGGGCCACCATGGCCGACCCCATCAAGCTGTACGACATCCCCATCACCCACACCGAGAACTACTGCTGCTCGGGAATGGATGCCTTCCGCAACGCCTGCCTGGCGGTAGCTTCGGGGATGTACGACATGGTCATGGCCTGCGGCGTGGAGAAGATAACCGATCAAGGCGGACGCGGGCTCCCCGGGCTGGGACAGCAGCACCCGGTCATCTTCAGGGGCATAACCGCGCCGTCGGCCTTCGGCCTGGCTTTCGAGAGGCACCGCAAGGAGTTCGGGCTGACCCGCGAGGACCTCGCTCACGTGGCGGTGAAGAACCACGCCAACGGGGCGGCCCATCCCCGCGCCCACTTCCGCCGGGAGGTGACTCTGGAGCAGGTCATAAAAGCCCCCTCCATCTCCGGGCCCCTGGGCCTGCTGGACTGCTGCCCCATCTCCGACGGGGCCGCGGCTCTGGTCATCACCCGTAAGGACATCGCCCGCAAGTACCGCGACGATTTCGTCACCGTCAGGGCTCTGGCCCTCTCGGTATATTCCAACTGGCTGCCGTTCCAGCCCGACTTCGACTACCTGGCCTGGCGCCCCACGGTGAAGGCGGCCGAGCAGGCCTATCGGCAGGCGGGAATCGAGGACCCGCTGCGGGAGATAGACCTGGCCGAGGTGCACGACTGTTTCACCATCACCGAGATACTCAACATCGAGGACCTGGGCTTCTGCAGGAAAGGCGAGGGGGGGCGCTTCGTGCGGGAAGGCCGCGCCAACGTTGACGGTGATGTGGCCATCAACCCCTCGGGAGGCCTGAAGTGCTTCGGTCACCCCATCGGGGCCACCGGCTGCCGCATGGTATTCGAGGTGATGAGGCAGCTGCAGGGGCGGGCGGAAGGCAAGCAGCGCGAGGGAGCCAAGACGGGGATGGCCCACAACCTGGGGGGGCTGGGCGGCACCGTTTGCGGCATCGCCATCTTGAGCTCAGAGGACAGGTTCAAGTGAGACGCGCCGCCTGAGGGGCGGCCCGGGAACAGGGGTCCTGAGGCAGGATGACGCAGGGCTTCAGGCCGGATTCTTTCTATGCGTTCGATCGCTGCGAGGAATGCGGCATGTGCCTCTTCCGCTGCCCTTCCCTGGGCCTGACCCTGCAGCGGGCCAGGGAAGAGATGAGGCGGCTGCGGCTGGGCGAGCCGGCACATCTCATCGACCGCCGCTGCGCCTCCTGCTTTTCCTGCAACACCTGGTGCCCCAACGGCTGCGACCCTTACGGGCTGATCCTCTACCGCTGGTTCGAGAGGTACAGGCGGATCGGCCTGCCGGTGCGGGCCCTTCCGGCCATGCCCCTGGAGAAGGGCAACACCACCGACATGGCCATGCGCCGCCATACCCCGCGGGAGAGGGATATGGTGGAGGAATGGCGGCGCAATGCCCGCGATCCCGGGAGGGTTGAGGAGGCGGGGGGCACCGTCCTCTACGCCGGCTGCAACGCCCTCATGTTCCCGTCTCTCCTGGACACATCGCTGCTGGGAGGGCTTACGGTCATGGGGGAGAAGGAGCTCTGCTGCGGGGAGGTCTATTTCCGACTGGGACTCTTCGACGTGGTGGAGAGGCAGGCGCGGGTGCTGGAGGAGCGCTTCCGGCGGCTGGGGGTCAGGAAATTGGTGGTCTTCTGTTCCGCCGGATATAACATGCTCAGCGACATTCTGCCGCGGCTCTTCGGCGCCCGCTTCGATTTCCGAACGGAATACCTGGGGGACTACTTGCTCCGAAGGATCAAGAGCGGTGAGCTGACCATGGGGCGCCTCGAGGGCCTTAGGGCCGCGGTCTCCGATACCTGTCACGGAAAGGTGCTGGGGCGCCGTTTCCTGGAGGTGCCGCGCCGCCTCTTGAACGAGATCGGGCTGGAGGTGGCGGAGATGCCCCGCAGCCGAGAGTATTCGGTGTGCTGCGGCGCCGCCTGCGGGGCCCGGCGCTGCAGCCCCCTGGACATGGGAAGGCAGGCGTTGGCCCAATGGGAGGAGGCGCGCAGGTCGGGCGCGGACATGCTGGTCACCTACTGCGCCACCTGCCTGCTGCTCCTGCACATCGGAAGGACTTTGCGGCCCGAGCGCCTCCCCCTTTTCCATCTGATGGAACTGCTGATGGAGAGCGTGGGGGAGGAGCCGCCCCACCGACTGCTGGCCCGCCGCGCCCGCGGGGTCTTCGCCGGCGCCATGGCCGCGGGGGCTCCCTTGATGCTTTCGCGTCGGCGCGCGCGCTTATAATCGGATCAGCGGGGAGAAAAGCCAGGGGTCGGCTCTTGCGGCGGCCCCACTCGGTGAGAAAGGGTTGGAGATGTCGGATAAGAATGGCGAGAGGAAGGGGAAGGGCAAAGAAGATAGCGGCGCGGACCCGGGCGCGTCCCCGCAGGAGGAACTGGTTCCCCTGAGGGAAGGCCGCTACGGGGCCGCCTGGTTCGTGATGCTGGTGGGGATGATGATGGTCGCCTACTTCTACCTGAACCTGGTCTTCTATAACGTCATCGCCGTAAAGGACGTGTTGGACCGCTACGAGGGGCCGTCCGTATGGGTGAGGAACATGGCTCCCTGGCTTGCCGACAATGCCATGCTGCTGGCTTTGGGCTCCGCTTTGTTCCTGGTGGGATACAGCATGACCCTGAGGCGCAGGGGCAGGTTCTCAACGGAGCGCTTGATGCTGCGGCTGTTCGGGGTGGGGACCGGCTTCATCGCCCTCGCTCTTCTGGTGCTGGGCGTTGATTATCTATTTTTCCTTCCCAAGGAACTGCAGGGCCTTTCCGCCCACCTCGACTTGTTCGGCATCCAGCTGAGCGCTTTCCTGGTATGGTTCGCCGCCCTGTCCGCCGTAACCGTTTACTGCTGGCTGCCTAAGGGCGGTTCACGGGACGGGGAGGAGGATCCGTCCGGGAAGGTTGCTTAGATCGCACGGCCGCGGATGCCTCACAATTCACCCTCATCCTCATCGTCCCCGCTCTCGTCCACCGTTTTCTCGGAGCCCCGACGGGGGCGCAGCGTGTAGGGTTCGAGCAAGAAGGGCACGGAGAAGACCACGGCGGCGGTTATCACCATGTATATCCACTTGTGGCCCTCCGTGAATGAGGGCAGGGGCGGCTCAGCCGGGGCATCCTCTTCGCTTTTGACTTTGAGCGCGGAGAAGCCGGATGCGGGCAGGGCCGAAGTGCCGAAGATATGGTCGCGGAAGAAGAGGCCGTAATCCTCGCCGGAAAAGGACCCGAGCTCGCGGAGCAGGCGCTCCGAATCGAGGGAATCCTCCGCCGTCCCGCCGAGCAGGCGGTCGATGAAGGCGTCCAGCGACAGGCCCCGTTGGGAGAGCCGAGCGTCCAGGGTGGCGGCAGCCGCCGTGCCCCCGGCCGCAAGAAGGCCGGCGGCTCCTTCCTGCGTCCAGGCCTCACCGGCGGAGGCGATGCTCTCGCCCGACTCTCTCAAGGCCTCGAGATAGGCGACATAAAGGGCCGCCAGGCGGTCGTAGGTCTCCTCCTCGCTCATCAAGCCGAGAGAGCCGGCGATGCGCAGGCCGCTGTAGGCGGCGGCGCCTTCCCTGAACCACAGGGCATCGGGCGCAAGCTCCATACTTCCCAGGACGGCTCGCAATGAGGAGATGAGGGAGCGCAGCAGGAAGTCCCTCGAGAGTATGTTCTCGCGGCCTCTTACGGGGATGAGGACACAGGGGGAGAGCATGCCGGGCGGGCCCGGTGCCGCGGCCAGCGCATCGCCTGGGGAAGCATCCTCCAACGGCCCGAGGAAGAGGGTTAGCCTGCCTCCCCGAGGGGCCGACCGGTTCCAGGAGGCGGCGGCTGCGTCGAGATAAGAGGACAACCTTGCGGCGAACTCATCCGCAGCCGCCAGGTTGGCGGGATCGGCACCAGGCGGCTGGGCCACGATTAAGGCGATGCCTCCCGCCCGTTCCGTTTTCACGGGCCTTTCAGCCGCGATAAGGACCTCGCTCAAAGCCTCTTTTCCGCCGATTTCATCCCCTCCGTGGGGCTCGATGACCTCCCAATCCTCCGGGGGTTCGAAGCGCAGGGTCATGCGGCAGTCCTCCAGCGCGTCCTTGCCGGTACGGGGAAGGAGGAGGATTGAGGAGGCCGGGATGAAAGCGTAATCATCCGAGGTCGCGGGATAGAGAAAAGGGTTATACCGCGCGCCGCCGGCATCTCCGGACGACGATACCGCGCGGAGCGAAGTGGGGTCCACAGCGTAACGCAGGATGCCGCTGCCGCTTTGAACCGTCCACCCGCCGTTCTCGGCGCGCACCTCCAAGGGCGAGCCGGATTCATCGGTGGCCCGGACATCCCGGAAGTATCCGGCTGGGGGCGGTGCCCACGGCCGCTCTGCCTGGGTGAGGGCGCTGCCGAAAGCGGCTGAGCCCGTTTCGCAGCGGAAGCGGGCCTCGACGGCGATAATGCCGGTGGCCGGGTCATAAGCTACTTTGAACTCTATGGAGTCGGAGCAGTTGCCCGCCGCCCGCGGCCGTGCCCCCATGAAAAAGGCCAGGGCGGCTGCCGCAGTCAGGGCCGCGATCAGCCATGAGGCCGTCCTCAAAACCTGCCCCCCCATGAGAAAAAGACCGTCATCGTCGATGCGAACCTCCGCTTTAGCGCGCCGCCGATATCGTTTCGCCATTATATTGAAGCCGCGGACCGCTATCAAATATCATTTAGCAAAAGGGTACGATGAGGTTGATGGTGGATCTTCCGGAGTTGATAAGCGATGGCGCGTAAAGAGATCAGCGGGGTTTTCAGGGTCTTGCGGACGGCGACAGCGGCGGTAGCGCTGGCCCTGCCCTTTCTCCTCGGGGGATGCGGCGGGGATGCAAAGAAAACGGTGGATGACGACTTGGCCGGACTGATCGAGAAGAGGCTCATCGGTTTCGAACAGCCGGCGGAACTCGCGGGCGGCCGCTTCACCTTCACCGGATGGGAATGGCTGCCCGAGGTCTCTGCGGGTGAGACTCGGCATCTCCCCCTGAAAGGTAGGTATGTCGCCGTATACTTCACTTTCCAGGGAAGCGGGTCGGCCGTGCCGGGGCCGCTGGACCCCGCCCTTTTCAAGTTGAGGGACTGCGAGGGCCGCCTTTTCTCCATGGACGAGGGCATATGCGAGGGTCCCGCTAAGGCGTTGGCGGAGGATAAGGGTCGGGATCTGCCGGCATCGCTCAGATGGGAGCAGCCCGGGGAGTCGCCTTCCTTCGCCCTGTTCGACGTCCCCTACAACACCGGGATCCTCACCGTGATAGTGAACGTGCCTCCGGGCCGCGGAGACCCCGATGACCGCATCGAGCTGGCCCTGGAGGAATGAGACTGAATGGTTAAGCATGCTGGATGTTTCTCCGCAGGTCCCCCCGGTAAATGACGCCTTTCCCCTATCCCGGAAAATCCCTTTTCCCAAGATGAAGGGAAGAAATGCCGAAAAGCGCCAACCGTTCCATCGCATAGGTCGGTACTGATACTGCGCCCTGATCGGATGGGGGCTCTCCGCCCGGCTGCGGCGCGCCGCGAGGGCGTGCCGATCATTTATTCCTTCTCTGCCAGCGCGTACGCTTGAGCAGCTTCTTGTGCTTCTTCTTCCTCATCTTCTTGCGGCGTTTCTTGATGACGCTGCTCATCCATCACTCCTTTTTACCTCCAAATGCGGTCCCGTACTGCCGGCAGGCGGCAAATCTGGTTAATTATACAACAGCGCTCCCGCGCATGTAAGCAGAACGGCCCGCTGTCCGTGATCGGTCCGCAGGGAATGCGCCGTCTGATTTGCGCTTCCCCTGCAAGAGCGGGAGAGCGGGATAGGAGCGGCATCGGTGGGGGCGGTGTTAAAAATATAAGAATTGATAAAATATGGCGTTATGAAAATAATAAAATAGACGGGCCGCAGCGCAGCCGCCCCGCCCCCCGGAGATGAAAGTGCCTATCCTTTCAGGTAAAATAGCCGGAAAGGCCGCGAGGAACAGGGAGGGAAGGAGTTGCTGGTCATCGAGGCCATGGAGCACCTGCGGGAGTTGGCTCCTGAAGAGTACGCAGCCTCCTGGGACAACGTGGGATTGCAGGTGGGAGATGAGGGGGCGGAGATCACCGGGATCCTGGTGACCCTCGACGTGGATCAGAGGGTCGTGGAGGAGGCGGATTCCCTGGGAGCGGGCCTCATCGTCAGCCACCATCCCCTCATCTTCCAACCCCTGCACCGCATCGACCTGAACAAGACGGTCGCCCGCACCATCAAGGCGTTGCTTTGCCGAGGCATCAGTCTTTATGTGGCCCATACCAACCTGGACGTGGTGGAGGGAGGGGTCAGCGCGGAGCTGGCTGAATCCCTGGGACTGCGGGAGGTACGGCCGCTCGCCCGGATGACCCTGGCCAGGAGGGTAAAGCTGGTCACCTTCGTGCCTCCAGGATCGGCGGATGAGGTGCGCGAGGCGCTCTGCCGCGGGGGGGCGGGCCGCATCGGCCGCTATGAATGCTGCGCCTTCCAGAGCGTCGGGGAGGGCACCTTCCGTCCTTTGGAAGGGGCTTCCCCCGCGGTGGGGGAGGTGGGCGTTCTCAACAGGGAGCCCGAGATCCGCCTGGAGATCATCCTGGACAGGGAGGATCTGCCGGCGGCGCTTGAGGAGTTGCGCCGAGTCCATCCCTACGAGGAGCCGGCGGTGGACCTGTACCCTCTGGAGGACGTGCAGGCAGGCCTGGGGCGGGTGGGAACGCTGCCGCGGACCATGACCCTCAAGGAGCTGGGTGACCTGTGCCGGGAGAGACTGGGGGCTCGGGGGCTGCGCTTCGTGGGGGACGCGGGGAAGACGCTGAGCCGCGTGGCGGTATGCGGGGGCAGCGGCGAGGAGGTCATCGAGGCCGCCGCCGGGCAGGCGGACGCCCTGGTGACCGGAGACATCAAGTATCACGCGGCGCTGCGGGCCCTGGACCTGGGGCTGCACGTCATCGATGCGGGACATGCGGCGACCGAGAGAGTCGTGCTGCCTCGCCTGGCTTCCTTTCTGAGGGAAAGGTTGCGGGAAAAGGGAGTGCGGGTTTGGGTCTCCTGCGAAAAAACGGATCCCTGGGGTTCCGAAGGGTGAGAGGATGAGCGCGGTGGAGCTTCTGTGGCGCCTGCAGGGGTTGGACGCCTCCCTGCGGGAGCTGGAGGAGGAGGAGGCGGACCTTCCGCTGCGGCGGGAGGCGGAAGAGATCGAGGACGGGCTCTCCGCCCAGCTGGCGGAGCTGCAGGAAGCGATGCGGGATAATGAGGAGCTGCGGGAGAACATGCAGCGCCGGGAAAAGGCGGTGGATGAACTCTCCTCGCGTATCGCTTCGGAGGAGGACCGCCTTTATGGAGGAAAGGTGTCCAACCCCAAGGAGCTCCGCTCCATCCAGGCGGAGGTGCAGTCGCTGAAGCGCAAGAGGGATCAGGAAGAGACGGCGCTGCTGGAGATGATGGATAAATCGGAGGCGTTGGAGAAACGCCTGAGGGGGCTGGAAGCGGAGAGTTCCGAGCTGAGGGAGCGTTTGGAGAAGGTCCGCGCGGAGCTCCGGTTGGAACTGGACCGCATCCGCGCGAGACGCGAGGAGCTGCGGGAGGAAGTCGAGAGGCTGCGCGAGAATATCCCCCCCGAAGCACTGGCCCTGTATGACGATCTCATCTCCAGCAAGCAGGGTCTGGCGGTGGTGAAGGTGGTGGAGGGCACCTGCCAGGGATGTCACATGGCCCTTCCCGCTCAGGAGTATGACCGTTTCTTAAGGACCGACGGCATTTTCCGCTGCTCCAACTGCCGGCGCATACTAGTCAAGTAGGAGAGGGGCGGAAGTTGGGGGAGATGAGCGGGCCTCCGAAAGATAAGGGGCCGGTGGTGAGCCCCGAGTTCATCGGCATCGGCTCTTTTGAGGAGTTAACCGTCTTCACCGACGGGGCGGCACGAGGCAACCCCGGTCCCGCCTCCATCGGCGTCGTCGTCAAGGAGGGTGAAGGACGCACGGTGGCTTCCTTCGGGGAACGCATCGGGATCGCCACCAACAACACGGCTGAGTACACGGCGCTGGTGCACGCCCTCCGCTTGATCTCCGCCTTCCGGGTAGAGCGTTTGAGACTGAAGACGGACAGCGAGCTGTTAGCCCGCCAGTTGCGGGGGGAGTACCGGGTCAGGGAACCGCATCTTCAGACCCTGCATGCCCAGGCCCAATCCATGCTGCGGCGTTACGGGGATTGGAGCGTTGAGAGCGTGCCCCGCGAGAAGAACCGGGAGGCGGATGACCTGGCCAACCGAGCCCTGGACGAGGAGAAGGGCGGAGGCGTGGGCGAAAGCCGTGGTGATGATCTCGGACATGGGTCAAAAAGGGGCAGGCGGCAGGGATCTCTGTTCGGGTGAAACCCTCGTTTGCGGCGTATTGGTGAAAGGGCCGCTCAGGTGGGGGCATCAAATGGCGGATCGAGGAGGGGAGGGTCCCCGCGCATGGCCGCCCGGGCGGCCTCACGGCCGCTGAGCATGGCCGAGGGGACCCCGCCTTTGAGCATGGACGTGTACGCCTGATGGCCGCACATATACAATCCGCCTATGGGCGTCCTGATCAGATCCAACCATCCCGGATGACTTTCCCGGAAGTCCCAGGACCAGCCGGCAACCGCCCCCTCACTGCGGCCTGCCAGGTCTGCGAAGGTCAATGGCGTTGATGCATCGAGGGAAACCTCCGCTTCTTCCAGCCCCGGAATAAAACGGGATGCTGCGGCCCTAAGCATACGGGCGAGAATCATCTTGAATCGCAGATAACCGGGCTTCCTCCTTTGGGGTTCCGGGCGGTACCATTGGAAATCCTTCCAGGTGGAGGAGGTTCTGATCACCAGGACGGCGCCTCCTGGAGGGGCGGCATTCGGTTCGTCCCGGCTGAACAGGCAGAGCTCGACTTCGCTGCTCGGCTTCAGTGGTGCAATAAGCGGCCCTATTCCGCCATCTGCCGGATCACCCCATTCCCCCAGACAGAAGATAACCCTGCTGGAGTGGCGGAAAATAGAGAGGTCTGCCAACGAGGCATTTAAACCCACGGCTACCTGGAAAACGGAAGAAGAAAGGGGTATCGATGCCACCGCTTGCAGCCATAAGGCCGGCACCTCGTTTTTCGGCAGCATTTCCAGGTAAGTCCGGCGGATGTCGGCATTGCAGATAACCGTGCTGGCTCTCAAGCGGTCGCCGTTCTCCAGCTCTACTCCGACAACCCTCCCCCCCTCCACGCTGATCCCGATTACCCTGTTGTTCGTCATCAAGTGTCCTCCGGGAGACCCCGACCGAACAGTTTCGATCAGACCCTCGCAAAGGCGGTCTAACCCGCAGGTAGGGTAATGGATGCCTTGCTCGCAGAGAAGGTCCCACATGGCCGCAAGCAGTGCCACGCTGGAGTAGGGTTCACGGCATCCCTGACTTCCGAGGATGCGCCTCAGTTGCTCACCTGCCCCAAGTCTCTTCAGAAAATCACGCGCTGATGTGAGGAAGGCGTTTTCTGCGAGAGTGCGGGCCTCGTTTTGTTGAGGTTCCCTCAGTGCTCCGGAGACCGTGCGAACCGATGAGAAAAACTCCCGGATTACCTCGGATTCTCCCGGGAAAGCTTCGTGTAAGATCTCTTCCAGCTGCGAGAGGGGGGAGGAGAGGGCGATCTCCCGGCCGAACGCGTTTAAAAGATAGGAAACCCTTTGCGTCTCCAGGGGCATTCCGCAAAGACCCTCCCAGATCTCCTTGACTGTCGCCGGGGAGCTGAAACCGAGCGGACCTCTGGGAAAGCGATAATCACCACGCCGGAAGGTGGAGGCGGTGCCCCCCGAATGACCCGCCGCTTCCAGCACCACCACTTTCCATCCCTGCCTGGCCAGGGTGGCCCCTGCCACCAAGCCGCCCAGACCCGCGCCAATGACCAGGGCGTCCCACGATGATGCGCTCATATGCCGCTTCCTCTCCCCGCCGTTCTCCTATTTCAATCCTGCGCGCCCCTTGGGGAGGGCCGCGCGGCGGTATACCCACTCTACCACGAAAGACGGCGATAGCGACGCGGGGCCGCCCTCTGGTTTTTTATGAAAGCTTGTAAAAATATGTTAAAATGAATCCAAGCCACCGTTCATCCGGCTGCGGCTCCGCTCGGCGGAGGGCCGGTGGAAGCGAGTTTCTGGAGGGGGAATGGCGATGAAGGTCAAGAAATGCAAGGTATGCGGATTCTGCATCCCGCTGGCGAGGTTCCTTCGTTTCAACGACAACGGGACCATAACCGAGCGGCTGATGCCCGATTTCCGGGCGGTGCTCATCGAGGCGGATTTCATCACCGAGGTCTTCAGGCGCATAGAGAACGACCTGGGCGTGTCGGTCCAGCATATCGTATTCGAGGCCCAGCGAGCCGCCTCCAAGGCGGTCATCGATTCCAACATCAAAGGGATTCTGGCGGGAGCCCGGGTAGGGGCGGCCAAGAATATAACCGTCAACATGTTCTGTCAGGTGGCCATCTGGACGGGGCAGGCCTATGCGGAAACCGTGGTCTACAAGCCCAAAAAATACGGGGAGGCCATCCTGCGAAACCCCTTCAACCGGGACATCATGGCCGCGGTCATCGTGGGCGCTTTCGAGAGCTTGGAGAAGATGCCCTTCAAGCATACCTGGGTCAACAAGAGGGGGGAGGAGCTCATCCTGGTCCGGCCGGACAGCGCCCGCCCGCCCCTCGCCGACCGCATCAAGATAGAGATCGTCAAACCCAAGCCGGGCAACCGCAGCTTCGAGCGCTGCCCGGAATGCGGGGTCCCCATCGGGCTTTCCGGTCTGGACTGGCAGGAGGACAAGGGCATAATCATGGAGATGCGCCGGGGAGTGCGCATGGTCTTCCTCGATTCCTACGTGCCTCAGGTGGTATTCCAGGAGCTCACCCGGGAGTTCGGAGATCTGGTCTATCCCACCGTGGTGGACGCCATGAAGAACTTCTCCCTGAAGTGGCTGAAGGCTGAATACCTTGACCGCGACATGGAGCTGTTCGCCAACCGCGAGAAGCTCTACGCGGAGGTGCTGGAGAACTTGGCCCTGCGCGGCCAGGGCAACCCCGTGGCCTTCTCGTCGGACAGCGACAAGATGATCGTGACCGTGGAGAATCCTTATAACCCCCACCTGCTGGCGGGGCATCTGTCGGCCATGTACGAACTGGGCGAGGGCAGGCGGGCCAACGTGGAATGGCAGTACCTGGACGAGGCCACCATTCACTTCACCTTGACGCCGCGCAGGTCCTCGCAGGTGATGGCGGTCTGAGAAAGGCGGCTTGAGCGGAGAGGGATGTTGCCGGAAGAGCCCTCCTCCGAAACGCTGGCCGGATACCTTGAGGTGCTGAGAAGAGCGCTGGAGGAGGTAAGTTCCCCGTTCTTCCTCATCGACCTTGGCGGCGACCTCATCTATGCCAACCGCGCCGCGCGGGAGATCTCCGGGTTGCGCGAGGATGAGCGCGTTGCCCGCTGGCTTGCCGACGTGCTGATATCCTCCGCGGAGATAAACGACCCACTGGAGGCGTCGCGGCGCGGGGAGCGCTGGAGTGCGTGGGCATCGATCTGCTCCGCTGATGGGCGGGTTCAAGAGAGGCCACTCGAGGCCTCGACGATAAAAGACGCGAGCGGAAGGCCGATCGCCGCCCTGTGCCGCGCGGGAGAAGCTCCCGTGGAGGCCGAGGATGCCGAGGCCTATTACCACCGCCTCATCGAGGAGGTCCAGGAGGTCATCCTGGTGCTCGACCGACAGGGCACGATACTCTATGTAAGCCCCTCCTACCGGCGTGTTTTCGGTTTCAGCGAGGAAGAGATGAAGGGGCGCTCCGCCTTCGAGTACCTGCATCCCGAAGACCTGGAGAGGGTGGGGCGCCTCTTCGCCGAGGGGATCGCGAGTCCGGGCCTTGAGGTGAGAGCGGAGTACCGCGTGAAGCACCGGGACGGCGGATGGCGCCTGGTGGAGGCGGTGGGACGCAACCTCCTGGAGGACCCCGCCGTGCGCGGGATCGTCATCAACTCGCGGGACGTGACCGAGGAGCGCCGCGCGCAAGAGGTGCTGCGTGCGGCGGAGGAGGTCTACCGCAACCTGGTTGAGAACGTTGATGACATCATCTTCACCATGGACAGAGAGGGGCGGGCCACTTCCATCAGCCCCGCCTTCAAGCGAGTGTCCGGATGGGAGGTGGAGGAATGGCTGGGCCGTTCCTTCCTCGAGCTGATCCATCCCGAGGACAGCGAGACCGCTCTGCGCACGTTCCGGCAGGTGATGCGGGGAGAACGCCCTTCCCTCTATGAGCTGCGCTTCCGCAACAGCCGGGGCGAGTACGTGACCGGCGAGTTCGTGGTCACCCCCCAGTATGAGGGGGATAGGGTGGTGGGGCTGCTGGGGGTGGGGAGGGATATAAGCGAGCGCAAGCGCTACCAGGAGGCGTTGCAGGCCAGCGAGGAGCGTCTCCGCCGCATCACCGACAACATGATGGACATGGTCAGCCAGGTCAGCGCCGAAGGCATCTTCGAGTATATAGGCCCGTCTCACCGCGCCATCCTCGGGTACGGGCCCGAGGACATGCTGGGTCGCTCCATCTTCGAGTTCCTGCATCCCGATGACCTGGAGCGTTTGGCTGAAGAGTACGCAAGGGGCCTGGAGAGCCCCGGTCCCATCAAAGTTCAATATCGCTACCGACATGCCGACGGCCGTTACCTCTGGCTGGAGTCGGTGGCCAACCCCATCTTCGATGATGAGGGTAGGCTGTCAGGTGCGGTTCTGGGGACCAGGGACATCACCGAGCGCAAGCGCACCGAGGAACGCTTGGAGAAGCTGAACGGCTGCTTCCTCGATCTGGGGGCCGATTACCGCAGCAATATCGAGCTGCTGGTGAGGACGGGCAGGGAGATAATCGGCTGCGGGCTGCTCTTCTATCACAGGGAAAGGGAAGAGGGAGAGGCGGAGGATCTGGCTTCCTGGGAATCGGATGAGCACTTGCTCGACCCCGAGGCCAAAGGGGAGCTGCTGGAGTTGATCGGCCGGGAAGCCAGGGAAGCCCTGATAGCCTGGTCCGCTGGGGAAGGAGCGCTCAGGGGAGGTCCCGCAAGCCCGACCCTCGGCCGCGTGGGTAGATTGATGGCCTGCCCCGTGCGCCTCCGCGGCGAGAGGGTGGCTCTGCTTTGCGCCGCGGACCACCTGCAAGAGCCCTTCTCAAGGGAGGAGGAGGAGTTCATGAGCATGCTGGCGCGCTCGCTGGCGGTGCAGGAGGAGAGGTGGGACCATGAGGAGGCCCTGCGCGACTTCATCAACATAACCTCGCATGAGCTGAGGCATCCCATCGGGCTGATGAAGGGTTACGTGGAGGCCCTTATCGGCTTCGGTGAGGAGATGTCGAAGGAGGATCGGGACAAGTCGCTGGCGGCCCTGGAGAGGGCAGTGGATCGGCTTGACATGCTGGTGAACGAGCTTTTAGACGCCTCGCGGATCGATAGGGGAAGCTTTCCCATCTACCGGCGCGAGGTGGACCTGGAGCGTCTGGTCCCCGCTATCATCTCCGAGATGCGCTCGCGCGGCTGTTCCGGCCCTTTCATCTGGGAGAAGGATGGGGGCCTGCGCTTCTGCTGGGCCGATCCGGAGAAGCTCTCTCAGGTCCTGGTGATACTGCTGGACAATGCGGTGAAGTACTCACCCGAGGGCACCGAGGTGAAGGTGCGGGCGGAGGAGCGAGGGGATGAAGTGGAGATCTCGGTGGCGGACCGCGGCCCGGGGGTCCCGCCCCAGGAGCGCGAGAAGATATTCGGGCGGCTCTATCAGGTGGGGAGGGCCATTTACCATTCCAAGCCGGGCGTGGGGCTGGGGCTGTACATCGCTCGCAGGATCGTGGAAGCGCACGGAGGTCGCATCTGGTGCGAGGACAACCCGGGGGGCGGTGCGGTCTTCCGCTTTACCCTTCCCCGCCGCATCTGAATCCTGCGTGCCCCGCTTGTCATTGGGAGCCGATGGTTTTTTAAAAGGCGTCGGCCCTACTATTTCTTTATAGAGGAAGGAAAGCCGAAGCGGCTGAGGACTTAGCGCTGTCCTTCATATCCGGGGTCGCCTGGGAAGAGCAACTTCATCAGTCCCCCTTCCTCGACCAGGCGCGGAGCCACCTTTCGTATCTCCTTTATCCGGGCCGCGGCGAGCGCATCCTCGACGCAGTTGAAGGAGGCCAGCTCCCGCAGGTTGGCGACGGTGGGGGGCAGCATGGGGAATCGGCCCTCCCTGCACGACCGCAGGGCTTGTCCGGGCTCCACCCACACGCAGCCGCTTATCTCCTCGCCGTCCGTCAGCGGCTCCTGGCTATGGGGAGCCCCCGCCAGGTAGAAGCGCGCATCGAAGCGTATGGGCATGGCCTCGGGCGTTATCCAGCGGGCGAAAGGGATAAGGAGTTCGACCGCCGGCCGCAAGCCCGCCCTTTTCAACATCGCGGTGAATCCGCCTCCCCCCTCCAACAGCTCCTTCCTCAGCGACAGCAGCACTTCCCTTTTCTCCAACGCGGATGGAGTTTTCTCTCCCGCGGGCCGGGCCAGGAGGATCCCGGTCTCCTCGAAGGTCTCGCGGATGGCCGCCAGGCGCAGAGGAAGGTCACCGAGCGAGCTATCCCCACAGCCCATTTCACGCCCCCCGCCCTTTTCCAACCCGTACGTGCACAGAAGAGCGCCCGCATCTTCGAGGTCCTCATCCTCCACCGAACCTCCGGGGAAGACGTTCATGTCCGCGGCGAACTCGCTGCGCACGTGCCGACGCACCATCAGCACTTGAAGCTCGCCGCTTGACGGCGAGTCGCGCAGCAGGATCAGGGTGGCCGCGTCCCGAGGTTCCGCCGGCAAGACCCGCATCCTCCCTCAGCCGCCCAGCCCCGAAAGGCCCTCGGTGATGCCGTTGGAGATGATCAGGGCCTGATTGCGGTCCTCCATGCGCAGGGCGTCCTCGAGGGAACTCCCGTTGAGGGCGGCGTTGAAGGCGTCCTTGGTGAGGCGGAGGCCCAGAGGGTTCTTGGAGCACATCACCGCGGCCATCTCCTTCGCCGCCGGGAAAAGTTCCTCTCTGGGCATCACCCGGTTGACCAGCCCCATTCGCAGGGCTTCCTCGGCGAAGACCCTCTCCCCCGTCAGGCACATCTGGGCGGCGCGGCCCCAGCCGACGATGCGGGGCAGGAAGAAAGAAGAGCCCATGTCCGCACCCCCCGTGCCTATGTTGATGTACTGGGCGCAGAACATGGCGTCCTCGGAAGCCAGGCGGATGTCCGCGGCCAGGGCGAAGGAGAGCCCCGCGCCCATGGCCGGGCCGTGCACCGCGGCGATGATCGGCTGGGGGCAGGAGCGCATCAGGACGATGATGCGGGAGAACCCCCGCTGGCCTTCGAAAACGCTGCGGGCGGTGGGTTTCCCCTGATGGAACTCCGTGCCCGCCGCCTTCATGTCCAGCCCGCTGCAAAAGCCCTTCTCGCCCGCTCCCCTGACGATGAGGACGCGTACCCCCGCGTCCTCCTGCCGCTCACCCCAGAAGTGGTTGAGCTCGTCCAGCATGCGCTTGTTCACCGCGTTGACCACCCGGGGGCGGTTGTAGGTGAGTATGCCCACTTCCCCATCGGTCTCGTAAATGAGGGTCTCGTATTCCACAGCCGCTCCTTTCCCTCGTTCCCGCGGTCACCCGGTCAACTTTATCAGAAAAAGCCGGCGCCTATGAGATCTCGGGATCGAGCCTCGGTTATCTCGAGGACGAGATCATCGGACGCGTTGAGCGACCTCATTGACCTTAGTGCATCATCTTCCGCGGCGCCGCTCCCGGGCGGCTTGGGATCTGCTCCTCGATCACTTGAAATGGATGTTCTCCTTGAGGAACCTCACCGTGTCCCCGGGGAAAGTCCCGCTCATGGACATTACCATCACCATGTATATCCGCTGGCCTTTGAAGAAAAGCAGGACATCGGCTCCCACGCCTACGGGCAGGTCTTCACCTTCCTGCAAGTCGAAGGTTATCTCCGCGCCCACGTCTCCGGACCTTGTCTGGAAGGCGCTTATCTTGTATATGTCCGAGTGCATCCCCCCCGACAGGAGCCCGCTGCTGAACTCGTCCAGCAGCTCCTCCCGGTTCTCCTCGATATATTCCTCCATCTCCTCAAGGGTCATGTCCGATGTTGGCAGGGAAAAGGTCCCACCGCTGTCCATGTGCATCGCTATTATCATGTTGGTCATGCTCGAGTCCGTGAAGAAAGAGTCCATGGCGACCTCTCCGCCGATACCGCCTTCGAACATCTCACCGAAGTCCATGCCCATGAGATGGGAGGCCTCCTGCCAGCCCGGAGGGAGGGGTACAACTATATCGGGGACCATGCCGTCTTTCTTTCCCCCGTCCCTCCTGGTGTCGCTCTCTCTCGAACCCTTGCTGTCGCTTTCGGCGCTCTCCGCCCCCCTCGCCCCGTCGCCCTTCTTGTCCTCGACGAACCACTTGGGGCCCACCGCGAAGCCCAGCAGCAGGACCACCGCCGCGGCTATGACCAGCAGGCCGGCCACTCCCAGAGCCACCAGTTTCCCCGCCCCCCCTCCTCCTTTTTCGGAGGCCGCGGGGGGCACGGGTGGGATGGCAGGTGGGGTGACCATGGTCGCCTGTGAGGGCTGAAAAGGCGCCGCCGGACCTTGCGACGTCGTTGTAGAGGCAGGGATCTCCGTGGCCTGCCGGCTCTCTGCGCCTGCGGCTTCAAGCGGGGCACCGCAGCGGGCGCAGAACCTGCCGCCTCCGACCACAGCACCGCAATTCGGGCACTTCTTCTCTTCCACGTGATCACCCCTTCATGGTCACCTGTTCCGGGCCCTTTATGTACAAATGACGCAGCAACGGCACTCGACGCTCCCGCTCAAAGTGCCTGCGGGGACACTTCCCTCAGGCCTCACAGCCCCATGGTCTTCGAGATAATTTCCCGCATTATCTCCCGGGTGCCCCCGCCGATGGGCCCCAGGCGCATATCCCGGAAGGAGCGGGACACCGGATACTCATCCATGTAGCCGTAGCCGCCGAATATCTGCAGGCACTGATCGGAGACCTCGCAGGCCACATCGCAGGCATATAGCTTGGCCATGGCCACTTCCCTTATGGGGTTCTGGCCCTGCACGTAGAGCTCCAGCGCGTGGTAGGTCAAGCGGCGGGCGGCCTCGATGCGGGTGGCCATTTCCGCGAAGTAGTGGGCTATGACCTGGAACTTGGAGATGGGCTGGCCGAAGGCCCGGCGCTCCTTGGCGTATTCGATGGTGCCGTCCAGGAGCAGCTGGGCTCCGCTGACCGAGCCCAGGGCCAGGGTGAGCCGTTCCCAGGCGAAATTGGCCATGATCTGGAAGAACCCCTTGTTCTCCTCGCCCAAGAGGGCGTCGGCGGGCACCCGGCAGTCGATGAAGGAGAGCTCTCCGGTGTCCGAGGCCTTCCAGCCCAGCTTCTTCAGCCGCTTGGAGGTCTCGAACCCGGGGGTGCCGCGGTCCACCACGAACTGGGAGATGCCCCCGTATCCCTTGTCGCGGTCGGTCTTGGCCGCCACCACCACCCAGTCGCATTTGACCCCGTTGGTGATGAAGGTCTTGGAGCCGTTGATGACCCAGTCGGAGCCGTCCCTTACCGCGTAGGTGGTGATGCCGGCCACGTCGGAGCCCCCTCCCGGTTCGGTGATCCCCAGGGCCCCTATGCTCTCCCCTTTTATTCCCGGCACCAGGTACTTCTCCTTCTGCTCGGGGGTACCGAACCTGTTGATCTGGGGCATGGCGATGGCGATGTGGGCTCCCAGAGCCGCCGCGACCCCGCCCGAGCCGCAGCGGGGCATCTCCTCGTGGAAAACGGCCTCCGCCAGGATGTCGTTGTCGCCGCCGTATTCCTCGGGATATTGCATTCCCAGGAAGCCGAGCCCCCCCATCTTTTGGAAGTACTCATAGGGGAAATCCTCCGCCTCCTCCCACTCGTCGGCGTGGGGCGTCAGCTCTTTCTCGATGAATTCCCTCAAGGATCTGCGGAAATCCTCATGCACCGGCTGGAAGAGTCCTCCCATGTCGCACCTCCCTCAATGCGTTCCCGCCTGCCGCCATGGATGGCCGCGGATTTCGGCGAGACCCTTCTTTTAGTTCTTACCCGCCTATTATAAAGGGAGGGAGCGGGGGGGTCATTTCAGGGACAAGGAGCCCCGTTCATCGAAGAAAGAAGGCACCTTTGAAAAGCGTTCTTCACGCCGCTTGGGGGCGGGATCTGCGGACTCGATGCGAGGTTGGTTAAATGAGATGCGTCGACCCGGTCGGGACTTCCCAAGGCGCCCTTCAAGTTATAATCGTCACTTAGGGAAGGCGGCCGATAAGGCCAGTCAGGCGAGGCAAGAAGCTGCGCAGCGCGTGGCTGCACCGAGCCGCTGCCTTTGGGAGGAGGATGGCTGCATGACCATGAAGCGCTGCCGGGAATGCGAGACGCCGCTGATCTTCGGCAGGAGCATAATCTGGACGGGCGGCGGCACCGTTGCCGCCCGAGCCCTTCCCGAACTGCGGCTCTTCTTCATCGAGATAGACGAACTCATCAACCTGCTCTCCTACCTCGGCGAGCTGTTGGGAACCCCCATTGACCACATCCTCATGGAATCGGAGAGGCCCATCGGGAGGGCTATGGTGGAGGCGACCCTGCCGCCCCTCTTAATCAGGGCGGTTCGCTGCATACCGGACGCCTTCCAGAGATTCTTCTTCGCCCGCGGGGCCTTCCGCCGCATCGCCGATTACGCCCGGGCCATGGGGTACGGCAGCATCACCATGATCGCCTATGAGGGCCGCAGGCGCAGCCTCATGCGGGTCCGCAACCCCCACTCCATCCCACTCATCATCGGGGACTGCCTGGGGGCGTTTCAGCTTATATTGGGCGTGAACATGAGCGTGGAGTGGAAGAGGGAGAACGGCACCACCCTCATCGAGTTCCGCCGGACCGAGGAGAAACCCTACGATGTCCCCATACCTCGCGCTCCCTACCTCGAGGGACAGGCGGAACTGGCGCGCTGCCCGCGCTGCCGGGCGCCGCTGCTGTTGCGGGAGACCTTCGAATGGGACCTGGTGAACGGCATCATCACCAACCGGCGCACAGCATACCGAGAGGCCTTCCTCTCGGTTGAGGGCATCAATGCCATCTTCTCGGAGATGGAGAGAGAATTGGGAGAGGAGATCCCCCTGGTGGTGGCCCGAAGGCAGGCCGACCTCATGCGCGAGCGCCTCTCCAGAAGGAAGCTGGACGAGGAGGGCGGCTTGCTTGCCGTCTTCCAGGAAATGCAGCTCAGAGGAATGGGCAACCCGGTGGAGGTGGAGGAGATAGGCAGGCAGCTTAAGGTGAGGGTGGAGAACCCCTTCAACGATGCCCTGGTGGCCGGGAGGATAGCGGGTTGCTACGAGGCCCTGGAAGGGGTGCGCAGCAAGATGAGTTGGGTCTCCAGCGAGGACGGCTACGTGGTGGTGGGGGTGGAGCCGGCTTCGGATGGATGAGATCATCTGGGTTACGGCGTTCGGGATCGGAGGCGGATCAGGGCATAGGAGGTTCCTTCCATGACGAGGTTCATCGAGGTGAGGACATCTCGACGCTCTCAGCTGCTGGACATCACCGTCGAGGTGCAGCGGGCCCTGTCCGCGAGCGGATTGGAGGAAGGAGCGGCCCTCATCTATGTCCCTCACACGACCGCCGGGGTCACCATAAACGAGAACGCCGATCCCAGCGTGGCCGAGGACATCCTCTCTCACCTGGAGAAGATGGTGCCACGATCGGGCAGCTTCCGCCACCGGGAGGGCAACGCCGACGCCCACATCAAAGCAACATTGGTCGGCTTCTCCCAGCTAGTCCCGGTAAGGGGAGGCAGGCTGGAGCTGGGCACTTGGCAGGGCGTTTTCCTCTGTGAGTTCGACGGGCCGCGCAGCCGCAGGGTGCTGCTTTCCTTCCTGCGGTCGGCGCCCTGAGCCGTGCCGGAGGCGTGAATGGCGCTACCCGTTTACCTGCTTAGCGATTTCGGCACCGCTGATGAGTTCGTGGCTGCGGTGAAAGGGGTCATCATCTCCCTGCTGCCCTCCGTCCTCATCCTGGACATAAGCCACGACATACCCCCTTTCGATGTGCGCAAAGGGGCGGTGGTCCTGGCCGCGGCCCTGCCCCACCTCCCTCCGGGCGTTTGCTTGGCGGTGGTGGACCCCGGGGTGGGAACGGAGAGGCGGGCGCTGATGCTGCGCTGCGGCCGCGGCGACCTCCTGCTTGGGCCGGACAACGGCCTTCTGCTCCCGGCCGCCGAGCGCCTGGGGGGTGTTGATGAGGCATGGTCGTTGAGGATGGAGGGATGCGGAGGCGGGGATCCCCACCCCACCTTTCACGGGCGCGACCTCTTCGCCCCTCTGGCCGCCCGTCTGGCCGCGGGCATGCGCCCTGAGGAGGCGGGGGATAAGGTGGTTGCGGCGGACTTGGCCCCGCCTCCCTGGGAGGAGGCGGTACTCGCGGGGGGAGCCCTTTACTGCAGGGTAATCGACATCGACAGGTTCGGCAATCTGCGCCTGAGCGCCGAGCCAGATGCTCTGCGGGAAGTGCCCAAGGACCGAAAGGTCTTGGTGGACTTGGGAGAGAGGCAGCTCATCGCCAGGCGCCTGGATGCCTTCGGAGAGGCCCTCCCCGGGGAAGCGCTTATCTACGAGGACTCCTCGGGATGGCTGGGCCTGGCCATGAGAGAAGGTGATCTCGCGAAACGACTGGGGGCGAGGCCGCTGCAGAGCGTGATCATATATTTGCCGGAACCCCTCTCCCGCTCGGGTATCCCTTCCCAACCCGATTGAGAGGCGGCACGCGTTTCTTTTCTCATGGAGGAGCGCCCGATGAGATACCGCTCCGGCCACCCCTCCCTCATCGCCTCAGGTTCCCGATGCTGCGGTCATAGGTGCGTTCCTGCTCCGGGGTGAAGTAGCAGGCGGGCAGCTCACCCATGCGGCGGTGGTAGTTCAGGCACTCGCAGCAGTAGCCCTTGCGCGAGCACGGCTCATAGGTGCAGTTGCAGCTCGCTCGGTTCTTCTCATAGTTCTTGCACTCCATCGGCTCTCCTTCCGCCTTTTTCTTTACACAACGTAAAATATATCCGAATCCCTTAAGGTCTGCCTCCTTATAGTAAAATGTCCCTGCGCTGAGTTCCAGAGAAAGCGAGAGGAAGCAGAAGAGGAGGTAGCAGGATGAGGGAGGTCTACATCGCGGGCGCCTGTCGTACCGCCATCGGCAAGTTCGGGGGAAGCCTCAAGGACGTCATGCCCGGGGAATTGGTGAAGATCGTGGTCAGCGAGTCCATGAGGCGGGCGGGCATCAGCGGTGAGCAGGTGGACGAGGTGGTCTTCGGACACGTCATCCCGCGTACCGACGAGAACAACCTGGCGGCTCGCTACGGCGCGCTCTTGGCGGGCATACCCAACACCGTTCCCGCTCACGGGGTCATCCGAGGGTGCGGTTCCGGCATGCAGGCTCTGGTGGCCGGTACCCAGAGCATCCGCCTGGGGGACGCCGACGTGGTCGTGGCCGGCGGGGTGGAGAACATGAGCGCGGCTCCCTACTACACCAACGATATGCGCTGGGGAAGGAGATTGCAGGATTCCAAACTGATCGACTCGCTCTGGGACGTGCTGCATGATCCTTACACCGGCCTGATCATGGGGCAGACGGCGGAGAACATCGCCGAGCGTTTCGGGGTGACCCGCGAGGAACAGGACCGGTACGCCCTGGAGAGCCAGACCAAGGCCAATCGGGCTATCGCCGAGGGTAAGTTCAAGGAGGAGATAGTCCCGGTGGAGATAAAGACCCGCAAAGGCACCGTGGTCTTCGACACCGATGAGTACCCTCTGCCCGACACGACCCTGGAGAAGCTCGCATCGCTGAAGCCGGCTTTCAAGAAAGAGGGAGGCACGGTCACCGCCGGAAACGCCTCGGGCCTCAATGATGCCGCCGCCGCGGTGGTGCTCATATCCAAGGAGAAGATGGAGGAGCTGGGGGTAAAGCCCCAGGCCCGGGTGGTGGAATACGCCGCCATAGGCTGCGACCCCGAGATAATGGGAGTGGGACCGATCTATGCCGTTGACAAGGTGCTGAAGAAAGCGGGCATGACCCTGGACGACATAGACGTCATGGAGCTCAACGAAGCTTTTGCCGCCCAGGCATATTACTGCATACAGCAGATCGGATACCCTCCGGAAAAGATCAATATATTCGGAAGCGGCGTGGCTCTGGGGCACCCGGTGGGAGCTACCGGCTGCCGGATAGTGGTCACCCTGATCACCGCGCTCAAGGAGGTGGGGGGCCGTTACGGCATCGCCACCATGTGCATCGGCGGCGGACAGGGCATGGCCATGATCATCGAGCTCGTCAGCTGAAGGTAAGAGCCATTTCGCCAATCGGGTTTCCGGGGGCCCGCCAGGCGGGCCCCCTGCCTTTGAGGTGGCTGGGAATGTACGTGGAAAGGCGGGTCGCGCATGCCCGTTGATGCGAGGGAGGGCTTCGAGAGGCAGCGCTCCGGCTTGAGGCGCTGGATGCTGCTGGCGGTGGGGCTGAGCGTCGCGGCCCTGCTGCTCATCTCTTTGCTGACCATGGACCGCGAGATAATCCGCACCCTCTCGGGCCTTTCCGTTCCCTGGCTGCTGCTGGCGGTGGGGTTGGCTCTCACGCGCTGGCTGTGGGCGGCGCTGCGCATAAGGGTGCTGTCATCTCCCAGCGGTGTCCGCCTCCCTCTCGGGGATCTCTTGAAGGTGGTCTTCTCCGGCAACTTCGTCGGGGTCATCACCCCCCTGCGGGCTGGGGGCGTGGTCACCGAGGCCTACCTGCTGAACCGCTACGGATTGGATCCGGGCGCGTCGGCGGCGGTCATCGCCGCGGGTATGTCCCTGTCCGTGCTCCTCCTTCTGATGGCCATGCCCGCGGCTCTGGCCCTGGGGATCAGCCGCATCGATCTCAACCTCGCTTTTCGGAGCCTTCTTTACGTGGCCGTTGCCGCGTGCCTGCTCTTCGCCGTGGCCGTGCTTCTGGCCATGCGTAAGCCGGAACTCCCGTTGGGGGGGGCTTTGAGGGCGGCTTTCCCCTGTCTGGCCCGGCGGCCGAGGTTGACGGCATGGGCGGAGCGGTTGTCCGGCGAGGTCTCCCGCTTCGCCGGCTTCCTGGGAAAGGTCCTGGACCTGGGCCCCGGTCCACTGCTTCTCGCCATCTTCTATTCCGCGCTTTTCTGGGGTTCGAATCTGTTGACCGTGCCGGTGGTCATGGTGGCCTTGGGACACCCCGAGCATTTCCTGCGCTCACTTATAGCCCAGCTGGTGGTGGTGACCCTGATCCCCTTCGTGCCCGTCCCCGGGGGCAGCGGCATGGTGGAGCCGGGATTCTACGCCGTCTACAGCGGCTTCCTCGCCCCGGATCTGGCGGGCCTTATAACGCTCATCTGGCGTTTCCTCGACTTCTACCTGGGGTTGCTCGTAGGCGGGTCTTTTTTCCTGCTGGCGCTGCGCGACCTCCGCCGCATGCCCACCGGGGAAAGGCAGATAGAGGACCACGGCACCGAGGTAACGACGGCTGACGGGGGAGAGGGTCCCGCGGCATGACCCTCGAGCCCGTCGCGCGCCCGCATGACGGAGGTCATGGTTTCGGGCGGGTTCCTTATGGGTAAATTATGTTAAAAAGCATAGCAGGCACGAGGTTCGGGTAAAGGGAAAAGGAGGGAGAGATGAGCACTGCCGACAACCTCAAGGAGGCATTCGCCGGGGAATCGCAAGCCAACCGCAAGTACCTGGCCTTCGCCAAGAAAGCGGAGGAAGAGGGATTCCCCCAAGCGGCCCGGCTTTTCAGGGCCGCGGCGGACGCGGAGACGGTGCACGCCCACGCCCACCTTCGGGTGATGGGGGGCATCCGCAGCACCCGCGAGAACCTGGAGGAGGCCATCAGCGGGGAGACCCACGAGTTCAAGACCATGTACCCGAGGATGATGGAGGAGGCCAAGGCGGAGGGCAACGACGCCGCCTATACCTCTTTCGCCAATGCCAATGCGGTTGAGGAGGTCCATGCCGGCCTTTACCGCAAATACCTCGACAACCTGGAGAATCTGGAGCCCGTGGATATCCATGTCTGCCAGGTATGCGGCAACACGGTTGAGGGCGAGCCGCCGGAGCGCTGCCCCATCTGCGGTGCCCCCCGCAGCATGTTCAAGCTGATCGAGTAGCGGGAGCATCTTCGGAGAACGGTGGGGGCAGCCGCGGGCTGCCCCTTCATTAAAGTAGGGGGGACAGCACGGAGACCCCGCTCTCCCCGGCTACGGATAGACGATTGACCGGGAGAGGAGACATGGAGGACGGAAACGGCGCGGTAGCGTTTCCCGACAGCGTCCCCTCGAAGAGGAAGACGGTGATCCGGGTGGGCGGGATGACCTGCGCCTCCTGCGTGGCCCGGGTGGAGGGGGCGCTGCGGGGGCTTCCCGGGGTGGAGGAGGCGGGCGTGAACTTCGCCTCCGAACGGGCCACGGTGGTCTTCGATCCAACGGCCGTGTCCGAGGAGGACCTGGCGAGGGCGGTGGAGGAGGCGGGCTACCGTTTCCTGGGCCTTGCAGGGGCGGTCACGGGAGGGGGCGAAGCGGAGGAGGCGGAGGGGAGAGAGAGGCGCGACCTCCGGCTCAAGCTCATCTTCAGTCTGGCGGTAGCGGGGGTGAGCATCGTCCTCTCCATGTCGGTCATGTCTTTTCCCAGCGGCTGGCATCACCCGATATTTTACATATTGTTGATAATCACCGCGCCGGTGCAGTTCTGGGCCGGCGCCCGCTTCTACCGCGGTGCCTGGTCCGCCCTCAGGCACCGCACCGCCGACATGAACACCCTGGTGGCGGTGGGCACCACTGCGGCCTTTCTCTACAGCCTTGCGGTCACCTTCTTCCCCAGCTTCGTGGAAGGGGCGGGCGTCGAGGCGGCGGTGTACTACGACACCTCGGCGACGATCATCGCCCTGATCCTGCTGGGGCGGTACCTGGAGGCGAGGGCCAAGGGCAGGGCTTCAGAGGCCATCAGGCGGCTGGCGGGGATGCAGGCGAGGACGGCGAGGGTGATCCGCGATGGCGAAGAGGCCGACCTGCCCATCGAGGAGGTGCGGGTGGGCGATATCGTGCTGGTGCGCCCGGGGGAGAAGGTGCCGGTCGACGGGGTGGTGCTGGAGGGCAGCAGCACCGTTGACGAGTCCATGCTCACCGGCGAGCCCGTCCCCGTGGAGAAGGGGCCGGGAGACGAGGTGGTGGGGGCCACGGTCAACGGGACCGGTTCTTTCCGCTTCCGGGCCACCCGAGTGGGCTCCGATACCGTGCTCGCCCAGATAATACGCATGGTCGAGGAAGCTCAGGGCTCCAAGGCACCCATACAACGGCTGGCCGATCGGGTGGCGGCGGTGTTCGTGCCCGCGGTGATCAGCATAGCCCTGGTAACACTGGTCGTGTGGTTGCTGGTCGGCGTGGAACCTGCTTTGAACCTGGCGCTGCTCAACTTCGTGGCGGTGCTGGTCATCGCCTGTCCCTGCGCCCTGGGACTGGCAACTCCCACCGCCATCATGGTGGGAACCGGGAGGGGAGCGGAACTGGGCATACTCATCAGGGGAGGCGAGGTCCTGGAGGGCGTGGGGAAGGTGGACACGGTGGTGCTGGACAAGACCGGCACTCTCACCCTCGGAAGGCCCGAGGTGACTGGCATGTTCGCCGTTGACGGGGACGAAGAGGGGTTGCTGGCCGTGGCCGCTTCCCTGGAGAGAGCCAGCGAACACCCCCTGGGCGCGGCGGTGGTCAGGGCTGCTGAGGAAAGGGGCCTGTATCTGCCCGAGGTCAGCGGGTTCGAGGCCCTCCCCGGCATGGGGGTACGCGCCAGGATCGGCAGCGAGGATGTGTTGGTGGGGAACGAGCGCCTCATGAGGGAGAGGGGCTTCGTCCTCGATGGTGCGGACAGCGCGGCGGAGGCGATGGCGGAGACGGGGAGCACGCTTCTCTTCCTTGCCAGGGAGGGCGGCGTGGCGGGTGTCATAGCCGTGGCCGATCCCCTCAAGCCGGAGGCCCCCGAGGCGATTGGGCGGCTGCGCGATCTGGGGGTGGAGGTGGCTATGCTCACCGGGGATAACCGGCGCGCCGCCAGGGCCATAGCGGGGCAAGCGGGGATAGAGCGGGTGCTGGCGGAGGTGCTGCCGGGAGACAAGGCCGCTGAGGTGAGGCGCCTGCAGGAAGAGGGACGGGTGGTGGCCATGGTGGGAGACGGCATCAACGACGCTCCGGCCCTGGCCCAGGCCGACGTGGGCATAGCCCTGGGGAGCGGGACCGACGTGGCCATGGAGGCGGCGGACATAACCCTGGTTAGCGGCGACCTCAGAAAGGTGGCCACCGCCCTTCGCTTGTCCCGGCGGACCCTGCGCACCATACGCCAGAACCTATTCTGGGCCTTCTTCTACAACGTCATCGGCATACCGGTGGCCGCCGGCGTCCTCTACCCCGTCTGGGGCAAGAACGGACTGCTCGATCCCATCTACGCCGCGGCGGCCATGGCCTTCAGCTCCGTTTCGGTGGTGACGAACTCGTTGCGCCTGCGCCGCTTCCGGGAAGGGCTGGGAGGGCCGGGCGACGGGAGGAAAAAGGGGGAGAGGCGGATGTTCGGAAAGGCGACGGACCCGGTTTGCGGCATGAAGGTGAGCAAGAAGAAGGCGGCGGCGGTCTCGGAGTACAAGGGGAAGACCTACTACTTCTGCAACCCCAACTGCAAGATGGCTTTTGACCGGGAACCTGAGAGATACCTACAAGGAGGCACGCGAGGAATGTGATGCATCAGGGCTTCTTCTTGCGGCGGCTCCCGATGATATGCCCTTGGTGCGAAAATATAACAAGCTGAGGCATGGAACTGATGGAGGGGCGAGGAGCAGGGAGGTGCGCGAGTATGTTCGACCAGGCGAGGTTCGAAGAGGCCTTGGCCACGCCCAGGCTGCGGCAGCCGCTGCCGGAGTTCCTCCCGGTAAGGCGCGGGGGCGAGAGGGTCCGCGTCCTCACCGAACCGGAGCTCAATGCCATGACCAGGCGCTGGTTCGAGGACTACGAGCGCAAGATCGAGTATTACGCGCGGAGGGGTATCGACGTCGGATGGACCCTGGAATGGGCCAAGAAATACTGGTGGAGCTGGCTGATGCGGGACATGTCCCTGAACGATGAGTTGTACGAGCCGGACCTCCGCTACCGCGACGTGTCCACGCTGGGCAGGACCATAACCGGCCTTGAGGAGTTCATCAAATACAATTTCGCCTTCTTCGAGGCCATACCCGATTGGCGCTACGACCCCCTCCCCGGACAGATATACCTCGACGTCACCCCCGAGGAGGAGGTGCGGGTGGTGGTCCGCTACATCGGCAGCGGCCACTGGGAGGGCCCCCTGCGCCTCTATCCCTACGATGAGAAGGCGCCCACCATCCACGGAACCGGTGCGTTCATACAGTGCTCGGCGGTGGACCGCTATCACTTCAACCGCGACCGGCGCATGTACGAAGGGGAGACGCTCTACGACATCTTCGAGGCGCTGCAGTGCGCGGGGATCCTGCCTTCGGACGACAGCCGGGTCTTCCGCGCGGTGATGGGAGCCACGAAACTGCCGGAAGCCCTGCGCCGCATCCGCGCCGGGTTGCAGGGGTTTCTTAAGAAATAGGCCGGGCCGAGACCTTCGCCTGAGAACGGGGCGACGGTATGCGGGCGGAGGGACGAGGCTCTGATGCTCGACGCCCTGCCGGCATGCATGGAAAAGGAGGCCGGGATTGTGAGCAAGGTGTCGGTGGTGCCGACCCAGGGGGGCCTGGAGGCCGCGGTGGAGGAGGCGCTCGCTCCCTTCGGCGGGGCGGAGGCCTTGCTGGCGGGAAGGCCTGAAGCCCACATCAAGGTCAACGCGGTGGACTTCAGGCCCAACACCTTCACCGACCCCGATGCGCTGAGGGCGATGATACGCGTCCTCAGGAAGGCGGGGGCGAAACGAGTCTATGTAATCGAGAACTGCACGCAGGGCAACTTCACCCGGCTGGTCTTCCGGGTGAGCGGGATAGAGAGGGCCGCCAAAGAGGAGGGAGCGCTCCCGGTGTACCTGGACGAGGGACCGCAGAGGCAGGTCACCCTTCCTCACCTCGGGGACTCAGTGCGCGTTTCCGCCTGGGTCACGGAGAAGCTTATGGAAGGGAGGGAGCGCTCTTTCTATCTGAACATGCCCAAGCTTAAGACCCACCTGATGGCGGGGGTGACCCTGGGGGTGAAGAACCAGCTGGGGTTCATAGCGCAGGCGGACCGGATACGCGACCACAACCACCGGCTGCACCGCAAGCTGGCGGACATCTTCTGCCTGGTGCGGCCGGACTTCACCCTCATCGAGGGCATCCTCGCCTTCAATCACGGGCATTACGCCCCGCTGGGACTGCAGGACCGCTGCGTGGAGGAGCTGGGGGTGCTGGTGGGGAGCGACGATACCCTGGCGGCCGATGCGGTGGGTTCCCGCATGATGGGCATAGACCCGCGGGATGTGGAGCACCTGGCCCTGGCGGCGGGCGACGGACTGGGGGAGATCGACGCGGATCGCATCGAGGTGGTCGGGGACATGGGGCCTTTCATCCGCCGGTACACCTCGGAGATGCTGGATGTCTTTCCCCCGGGGGTGAGGTTGCTCAAAGGGAGGGAGAGGTGCTGCCCCGAGGGCTGCTATTTAAACACCCTGGCGGTGCTGCAGATGCTCCATGTGGATCATTCGGCGGGCGGGGATTTCAACATCCTCATGGGAAGCGGCTGGGAAGCCGAAGACCTCCTGGGAGTGAGCGGAGGAGCCCTGATCGTTGGAGACTGCGCGGCGGCTGAGGCCTGGCCCTTCCTGGCGGGGCGGCTGGGCACCCGCAGGGTGCGCAGGGTGGAGGGATGCAACAACCTGCGGGACATCATCTCCGCCCTCGCGTACTTCACCGGGGTGAGCCCGCTGCGGCTGGTGCCCCTGCCGCCGTGGGAGTCCGGCCGGCTCCTTTTGCTGGCGCGGCTCAACCGCACCACCGCGCGCATCCCGCCCCTTCTGCCCCTGCGGCGCTTCCCCGGCCGTTGATACGGCTGCGGCCGCGGCGCTCGCGGTTTCGGACGGTCGTGGTAACATACCCGGCGAAAGGCGCTTTACCGCGAGGAGGTGGAGGAGATGGGGCGCGACTGGCGCAAACTGCTCTGGCTCATCCCGCTCTGGCAGCCGGTGACCGACTTCTGGGCCAGGACCACCGCCTGGCCGGTGCTGGGCCGTCCCCTGCGGCACATCCTCACCGAGGAGCACTACGACGTCACCTTCGTGCCCATCAACGAGGACATCGACGCCGGGGACTCCACCGTGCTCCCGCGGCAGGTGGTGGAGGAGGTCATCAGGCAGGCCGGCCATCGGGTCATACTGCCGGTGTGCCTCTGCCGCATCGGCTGCCGCTGCGTCGACTACCCCATGGAGATAGGTTGCATCTTCATGGGCGAGGGGGCCAGGGACATCCATCCCAGCGTGGGGCGGGCCGCCTCGGTGGAGGAATCCCTCGAACATCTGGAACGCGCGATCTCTTACGGCCTCATACCCCAGATAGGAAAGGTGGACCCCGATCCCCTGATGCTGGGGGTGAAGGACCGCCGCCGCTTCCTGACGCTGTGCTTCTGCTGCACCTGCTGCTGCATAGCCATGCGCAACATGCCTCGCTGGGCGCCGCAGGTAAAGGAGCGCATGCACCGCCTGCCAGGGCTGCGCATAGAGGTGGGGGAGGAGTGCGACGGCTGCGGGCTGTGCGCTGACTCCTGCTTCGCTTCGGCTATCGCGATCAGGGGCGGGCGTGCGTTCATAGAAGATGGCTGCAAGGGATGCGGCCTCTGCGTGGAGGCCTGCCGCCGGGGGGCCCTGAGGGTGGTGGTGGAGGACGGCGGGCGCATGCTGGAGGAGGCGCTGCGTCGCATAAAGTCCCGCAGCGTCATCGAATGAGCGGCCGATGCGCGAGGCACTCGCACTCGAGAGATCATCACCTGATACCAATATGAGGGCGGGCATGAAGGCGGGGTTCTTGAGGGAGGCGGGAGGTTGAGCGAGGAACTTGCGGTTCTCGCCCTGGTCGTTTCCAGGCTGGAAGAGCTGGGCATCATATACATGCTCACCGGGTCGCTGGCCCTCAGCTCCTACGCGGTCCCTCGTATGACCAGGGATATAGACATCGTCGTGGAGATGCGGGAAAGCGAGGCGGATGATTTCTGCCTCTCCTTTGAGGGGGACTTTTATCTCGATCGGGAAGCGGTGCGCGAGGCGCTTACCCGCAAGGGGACGTTCAACCTGATCAACCTCCCTCTTGCTAAAAAAATCGACTTCATGGCCTTTGACGGTTCCCCGTTCGTAAGGAGAGAGCTCGAGCGCAGCCGGCGTGTATCCCTGGAAGGGATGGAGGTGAGCTTGATATCGCCGGAAGACCTCCTCCTGTTCAAGCTGCTGTGGGCGAAGAAGGGAGGTTCCGAACTCCGGATCGCGGACGCGCGGGATCTCATCGAGTGCCGCCCGGAGCTGGACCGTCTCTACCTGGAGGAGCAGGCGGACCGGCTCGGAGTCGGTGACATGCTGCGTGAGGTGGGGCTGTGAAGGACACACCCGAGGAGCTTGATGGGTTGTATCGCGCCATGCTGCTCTCCAGTCGCGGGGAGGAAAGGCTGCGGATGGCCTGTCCATGTTCAACAGGGCGGTGAGCATAGCGGCATCCTCGATACGCAACAGCCATCCTGAGGCGGACCAGAGGGAGCTGAGGCTGCGCCTTTTCCTTCGACTCTACGGCCGGGATTTCCCGCCCGATCAGCTGGAACGCATACTGGAGGCCCTTTAGGCTCACCGGTATCCAGCGGGTTGGTTATGCGCCCTGACGGCGTTTCTCTCAGAGGCAGGCGAGCACCCCCGCCGCGATGGCTTCGGCGATCTCCTGCCTGTGCACGTCGGCGAAATCCTGGTTGTTCTCCAGGGTGAAGGTGGGCACCCCGCTCCAGACGTCGTAGGTGAATATGGGTCCGTAGTTCCCGGTGCCGGTGGCGCCGCGGTCCTCCACTCTCAGGCCGCCGTCCGGCGTATATGCCATCTCGCGCAGCAGCCCGTAGGCGGCGGCGTGGAAGAGCGGCGCCAGCGACTGACTGGCCGCCTGCACCCGCGGGTCTATCCTTGCGGTGCGCCCGCTGTCGCTGTTGGCCTTCCAATCATAGGGGGGTGGGCCCGGGAAAAAAGTGGTGAAGCCGGTAAGCGAGGGGTCGGTATGCACGTGCAGGATCAGGGCCGCTCCCGCCTGGTTGGCGATGAGGGCGCGCTGCTTGAGGTCCACGGGGTCGTCAACCGACGCCTTGGTCATGACCACGGTGACACCCTGTCTCTCCAGTATCTCCCGAGCGCGCAGGCAGATGTCGTAGACGATCTCCATCTCCGGGTGGTTGGCCCAGTCCCTTGTGTTCAGCCCGGTTTCGGGGTCGATGTGATAGGGAGTGTCGGCATGCCCCGGGTCCAGACATACCACCGCGGAGCGGCGCCCGTATACCGCCCGCTCCGCCACCACGGGATTGTCCGAGCTCACCCGAGTGGACACCTCCCAGCAGGCGAGGCGG
>JACVIY010000009.1 GCA_015711755.1 Candidatus Geothermincola secundus
GGGTGTAGAACTGAGGAAATGGCCCCGCCAAGGCCGAGAGGGGAAACGGCGATACCGACCAATTTCCCGCTATCCGAAAGTCTCGTAGCCCGTTGCCATAGAGGGCAAGAGGGCAGGCCGCCGGTGACCGGCGGAAGCGAGACAGCCCCATCGGATCCTGATCTCCTCCGGATCGGAGAAGGGGGAGGGGGCCATGACTGATACGTTTCGCTTCTCGCCCCGACCCAACCGGGCCGCGGAGATAAGATGGAGGGAGTGGGGCGAAGAATCCTTCCGGGAGGCAGCCGAGCAGGGCAAGCTGGTGCTGCTGTCCATCTCCGCGGTGTGGTGCCACTGGTGCCACGTGATGGACGAGACCACTTACTCCGATCCCGAGGTCATAGAGCTGGTGAACGCGGGTTTCATCCCCGTGCGGGTGGACAACGACCGAAGGCCCGATATCAACAGGCGCTACAATCAGGGGGGCTGGCCCACCACCGCTTTCCTCTCGCCGCAGGGCGACCTGCTGGCAGGGACCACCTACCTGCCCCCGGAGAGCATGCGGGCGGTACTCAAACGCTTCCGGGAGCTCTGGGAGGAGAAAGGCCGGGAGATCGAGGGCCAGATCCGGGAGTCTGAGGATAACCGGGGCCGGGAGGGGCCGGCCGGAGAGAAGCGCCATCCGGCTATGCGGCTGCATCAAGGCATCCGCGATGAGGTATGGCGGGCGCTGGCCCGAGCCCAGGACCACCGGCACGGCGGTCTGGGAGGCGCTCCCAAGTTCCTCATGCCGGATACGCTGGAGCTGGCACTGGACGTATATCAAGATCGCAGGAACCCCTCTGCCCTTGCCTGGCTCACGCTGACCCTCGACAACATGTTGTCAGGGGGCGTCTACGACCGGTTGGAAGGCGGCTTCTTCCGTTACTCGACCACCCCCGACTGGTCGGTCCCCCATTATGAGAAGATGCTGTCCGACAATGCCCGCATGGCCGTCCTGCTCCTGCGGGCCTGGCGGATAACGAGAAAACCGTCGTATCGGGAAAAGGCGGTTCAAACCCTCGATTACGTGGGGCGCACCCTCGGAGACGGCAAGGGCTGGTTCTACGGAAGCCAGGACGCCGATGAGGAGTATTACGCCGAGGATATGGCGGGCCGCGGCGCTCACGGGGCCCCGTTCGTCGATCCCACCGTTTACATCAACAGCCAGGCGGAGGCGGTGACGGCCTTCCTTGAGGCGGGAGAGCTTCTGAATAACCACCGTTTCCGGGAATGGGGGCGCTCGGGACTCGAGCTTTTAGCCGGGCTGGTTTCCGGCAAGAGCGGCGTCCCCCACTTCAAGGAGGGGCGGGACTTCGAGCATCGGGGCCTGCTGGAAGATCAGGCCCTCGCGCTTCTCGCCATACAGTACGGCCATCAGTTGACGGGAGAGCCCGATCTGCTGGAGAAGTCGATAGCGTTGGGAAAACTGCTGGCGGAGCGTTACTGGGACGAGGAAAGGCACATCCTCAGGGATATCGACCCGCGCTTCCACGATGTCCGTCTGCGGCCGCAGCCTGCCGAGATATCCGATGCGGCAGCCGCCGCAAGGGGGCTGTGCCTGCTCTCCCGACTGGCCATGATGCCCGATCTCGAGGAGGCGGCACGCGGCATCCTCGAGTCCTACGCAGATACCTACCCCCTTTACTCCTATCATGCCGCGGCCTATGCCCGGGCCGTGGACCTCCTCCTCACCGGCCCCACGGTGGTATCTCTGCGGGGACGATCCGGCGAGGGGTTGTACCAGGGACTGAGGCGGGCCGTAGTGCTGTCGCCCCTGCCGCGTTTGGTCCTGGACCCGACAGGGAATAATGTTTATCCCGACGGCGGAGCGGATGAGAGCGACCCCGATAGGCCGCCTATCGCGACGGTATGCCGGGGCAGCAGCTGCAGCATGGCCACCAGGGACCCCGAGGAACTGGCAAGGGCTCTCGCGGTGAACTCCGGACTGTGGATGGAGGGATGAACATATGCCCGATGTGTACATGGACCATTACGCGGCGACCCCCGTTATCCCGGAAGCGAGGGAAGCGATGCTGCCTTTCCTGGGAGACGAGTTCGGCAACCCCTCATCTCTCCACTCCTGGGGGGATCGAGCCCGCGAGGCCCTCGCTGAGGCGCGGGAAAAAGTCGCGGCCCTTATCGGAGCGGAAGACGAGGAGATCGTTTTCACTTCATGCGGAACCGAGGCGAATAATCTGGCCATCAAGGGGCTTGCAGGCGCCCTGAGCAAGAAAGGCAAGCATATAGTGGTTTCCGCCATCGAGCACTTCTCCGTGCTCAACGCCGCCCGCACCTTGGAGAAATCGGGATTCGAGCTGACCCTGTTGCCCGTGGACGGTTCGGGTATCCTGGAACTGGATGCCCTGCGGGAGAGCCTGCGTGACGACACCGTGCTGGTGTCGGTCATGGCCGCCAACGGCGAGATCGGCACCATCGAACCTCTGGCGGAGATAGCCGAGATAGTCGGGGGGCGGGGGATAGCCTTCCACACCGACGCCGTCGCGGCCGCCGCCTACGTGCCCTTAGACGTGAGAAAGCTGGGTGTGACCGCACTCTCCCTGGCCTCGGACCTGATCTACGGGCCCAAAGGAGCGGGAGCGCTATACGTGCGCAAAGGCACCCGCCTGCTGCCCCAGCTGGAGGGAGGGATACAGGAGGGGGGCCGCCGCAGCGGCACCGAGAACATGCCCGCCATCGTGGGGATGGGAGTGGCCGCCGAGTCGGCCCTGCGGGAGCGGGAAAAGAGGTCGGAAAAGCTCACCCGCCTCCGAGACCTGCTCATCGGCCGCATTCTAGAAGAGATCCCCCATGTCCGGCTCACAGGACACCCCCGTCAACGACTGCCTTGGAACGCCAGCTTCGTGATCGATTTCATCGAGGGGGAGGCCATGCTCCTCATGCTGGATCAGAAGGGCATCGCGGTGTCCAGCGGCTCCGCCTGCACCTCGCGCGCCCTCAAACGCTCCCATGTGTTGGACGCCTGCAGGGTTCCGGTGGAATCGGCGCAGGGGTCCATCCTCTTCAGCCTGGGGCTCGGCAACGAGGAAAGCGACGTGGAATATGTCATGGCGGAGCTTCCGCCCATAGTGGAAAAGCTCAGGGAGATGTCTCCGCTTTACGCGAAATTCCTGAAGGAAGGGGGCGGTTAGAATGGCCATGTACAGCGACGCGGTCATGGACCATTTCACCAATCCGCGCAATGTCGGGGAGATCGAGGACGCCGACGGGGTGGGGGAGGTGGGCAATCCCACCTGCGGCGACATGATGACCTTCTACATAAAAGTTAAAGACGGGAGGCTCTCCGACGTGAAATTCAAGACCTTCGGCTGCGGGGCGGCCATAGCCGTTTCCAGCATGGTGAGCGAGATGGCCAAGGGCAAGACCATCGAGGAGGCGATGAGGATAACTCGCGACGACGTCGCGGAGGAGTTGGGAGGGCTGCCCAAGCAGAAGATGCACTGCAGCAACCTGGGGGCTGACGCACTGCACAAGGCGATAGAGGATTATCTATCCAGGCAGCAAGCCGGAAAGGGGGAGGGCGATGATGAGTGAGGGACCGATGGGCAAGGATTTCTGCCGCTGCCCCTACTGCGACGCGGAGCTCACCGAGCCGACCCCGCTTTGCGGCACCTGCAAGATCGTTTTGATCACCTGCGCCCACTGCGGCACGGTCATGCGGGAAGGCCTGGAGACCTGCCCCGCCTGCGGGGAGAATACCGGCGGTCAAAAGGGGGATTGAGAGCCGTGGCCGAAGAGAGAAAACGCGGCGTTACCATAGTCCTCTTCAGCGGCGACCTCGACCGCGCCCTGGCGGCTTTCAACATCGCCAATACCGCAGCCGCCATGGGCCTTCCGGTGACCATGTTCTTCACCTTTTGGGGGCTGGGAGTCATCAAGAAGGAGGAGGGCAGGGTTGGTTCCGGCAGCTGGATGAAGAGAGCGATGAACCTGATCGACCGGGGCGGGGCCAAACGGCTCAAGCTCTCCAGGATGAACATGGGAGGCGTGGGCACGGCCATGATGAAGAAGCTCATGGCCGAACACAGGATGCCCTCACTGGGCGAGATGATCGCCATGGCCGATCAGCTGGGGGTGCGCATGCTCGCCTGCACCACATCCATGGCCCTGATGGGCCTGACCGAGAAAGACTTCATCCCCCAGGTAAGAGAGTTCGCGGGGGCGGCGACCTACGTCAGCAACGCCCTGGACTCCGAGGTCAACCTGTTCATCTGAGCGCTTATGCATCATGGGAAGCCGAGGATGTGATGGTGATGAAAGCCGACAGGACGCTGGACTGCGTGGGGCTCTACTGCCCCATGCCCATCGTAAAGACCTCCCAGGCGATGATGGAGATGCAGCCGGGCGAGGTGCTGGAGGTCATCGCCGATGACCGGGGCATCAAGAGCGACATGCCCGCCTGGGCCTCCAAGACCGGCAACGAGTTCCTGGGCCTGAAGGAGGACGGCGACGAGATCAGGGTCTACGTGAGGAAAAAATGAGATAGGCGCGGAAAAATCCCGGAGCCCCGCCGAGGGTCCCCTTGCCGCGCCTCGGGGGAGAGGAGGAGCAATGAGCACGGAGCAGAACCTGTATGATGCGTTCACCGGGGAAGCCAAGGCGGCGGTGCGCCTCACCGCCTACGCCCGCAAAGCGGAGGAAGAGGAATACGAGGCCATCGCCAAGCTCTTCAGGGCGGTTTCCGCATCGGAGTCCATCCATGCCTACAACAACCTGCGGCTGCTCAAGGAGATAAAGGACACCGAGACCAACCTGCAGGAGGCGCTGGCCAGCGAGCAGAAGATCGCCGCGGTGGCCTACGGGAAGTTCATCGCCGAGGCGGAAGCGGAGGGCAAGGAGGCCGCTGCCACCATGTTCTCCTATGCCCGCGATGTGGAGGACCGCCATGCCAAGCTCTACGAGATGGCCCTGCAGCACCTGGTAGCGGACGAGGTGCCCGATTATTTCGTCTGTTCGGTATGCGGTTACGTGGCGGACGGGGCTGTACCCGACAAATGCCCCATCTGCGGAGCTCCGGAGGATAAGTTCTTCGCCGTCGAATAGGGAGGGGATGCCGCAGCCGCACCACGAGAAACACCATGTCATATTGGCGGCAGCCGCGTAAAAATGTATAATAACGCCGATGTGACTTAGCTTAGGCAGGTCAGGCGTATCAGATCAGCGGCTTAAACAAGGAGGTCTGTCCATGGCGGAAGACAAGGAGAAGTTGCTGCAGGAAGAGATAGAGGCCTACGAGGAGCAGCTCAAGCAGGTGGCGGTGAAGATGCAGGAGCTCATGGGCACCGATTGCAGTTTCGGGGCCTGCGTTTTCGACCCTGAGCTGCAGGATGCCGAAGCAAAACTGGCCGCGCTGGAGAAGCGCAAGAAGGCGCTGGCCGAAGTGATCAAGGCCCTCAAGGAATGCGAGGCCGGTCTCTGAAAGACCCGTAAGAGAAGCGGCGGGCGTTTAAGCGCCCGCCTTTTCCCTTTCAGGGAAGGGGTCAAATCCCGCCCTACATAAATCCCATGTCTCGCTCCTCGCCCGTCCTCCTTATGAGTTCCCTGAGGACTGCGAAGGAGGGAGCCCGCTTCGCCGATTCCAATTCTCCCAACAGGGTGTGCAAGGCGCTCAAGGCCGGGGTTCGCAGGCCGTGCCCCTTGCTCCTCTCCAGCAGGAAGCCGGTGGTGAACTCCTTTTCCAGAGGCTCACCCCTGTCAAGATCGTCTTTCATGGACGCCGCATAGGGATAGGCGGCGGCGGCGAGCGCGTCGAGATCCTCTTCGTCGAAGGGAGACTCCGGCTCCACCCCCTCCAGCCTCATCAACTCCTCGAGCTCCCCCGCCAGAGCCGCGTAGGGCGCTCGCAGATCAACGGGCATCCCCTTCTCCAAAGAGAAGCCGGAAAGCGCGGCCAGCGGACCGAGCAAAGCGGACAGCCGCATGGACCACCAGGCCCTGCCGACCGCGTTGCGGGTGATCTCCAGAAACCCGGGGCGGGCTTTCTCCAATAGCTCCCGCAGTTCGAGGAGGCGGGGTGAGGGGTTGCCGGCAAGCTCGCCCACCACCAGAGGTCCGGAAGCCGCTATCTCCACCACGCCGAGGCGCACGCGGCGGGCCGCGAACTCCACCGATCCAGCCACCACCCGCTGCGCTCCGACCATCTCCGCCAATGCCTCCACCGCCCATCCCGCCTGCAGTGAGAGGAAGAAGGTGTCGCGGTGCATGCGGGGGGATACCGCTCGCATGGCCTCACCCAGACGCGGCCCCTTCACGGCCAGGAATACCACGTCAAAGCTTCCCTGTAAAAGGCGGGGGGATACCGCCTCCACCTCTAAGCGTACGCTTTCGCCTCTTTGCAGCAGTTCCAGGCCCCGTTCCCGCAGCTCCCTTAGGACCTCTTCATCCTCTTCCATGATCACGAAGGGGCAGTCGGCCGTGGAAAAAGCCCCGGCAATAGCGCTCCCCACCGCTCCCGCTCCCGTGATCAGCACTCGCATATCCCACCTCGCAGTAAGACTTGCTTCCTTTTCTTTTTTTCAGAAAAAGAGGCGGCCCCGTCCTCGACCGCCTGCCCTGCCGCCGGGAAAGGGTCGTCCTGCCTGCGGATCGCCCCGCCGCCTCCCGCCGTCATCAGGATCTGAGAATCTTGAGGACCGCGGCGGCGGCCAGAATCGCCGCGAGCAGCGCGTACTGAGAGAAGAGGACGGCGCGCACGCGCCAGCTGACCTTCTCGGACCTGCCCGCACGGAACATCCTCCTCAAAGCCATTCACCCCCGAACCGCTGACGGTATGCCCATTTGACCCCCTGGGCATGGAGCACGTAGGCGGATACCACGACCACCAGCAGGGGCCAGTAGCCGCCGGGCAGGCCGGTCAAGCCCAGGGACCTCCCCAGGGCGGTGAAGGGCACGGCGGCGGCGGCGGCAACCGCACCGGTGCCCGCCAGCAGGACCGGCAGCGAGGCCCGGCTCTCCAGGAAAGGCCTTTTGTCCGTTCTCAGGACCTGGATGATAAGTGTCTGCGTGGCCATGCTGGCCACGAACCACCCCGACTGGAACAGCGCCTGCTTGTCGGGGGTGGAGGCGGCGAACACGAAGTACATGACGGCGAAAATCGCCAGGTCGTAGAGGGAACTCACCGGCCCCAGGAAGAGCATGAAGCGCACCAACCCGCGGGAATCCCAGCGACGGGGGCGCATGATGAAATCCCGGTCCACCCTGTCGAAGGGTATGGCCAGGCAGGAGAGGTCGTAGACCAGGTTGAGGAAAAGGAGCTGCAGGGGGAGCATGGGTAAAAAGGGAAGGAGGGCCGAAGCGGCCAGGATGCTGAAGACGTTGCCGAAATTGGAGGAGGCGGTTATCTTGATATACTTCATGATGTTGGCGAAAACCGACCGCCCTTCGGCTATCCCGTTCTCCAGCACGGTGAGGCTCTTCTCCAGCAGAATGATGTCGGCGGACTCCTTGGCGATATCCACCGCTGTGTCCACGGAGATGCCCACATCCGCCGCCCGCAGGGCGGCCGCGTCGTTGATGCCGTCCCCCATGAAGCCCACGGTCCTTCCGGCCTCCCTGAGCACCCTGACGATGCGCGCCTTCTGCAGGGGATCCAGCCGCGCCACCACGCTGGCCTTTTCCAGGGCCACGGCCAGCTCCTCGTCGCTCATCCTCTCCACCAGCCCGCCGGAGATGATGCGGCCCACGGGGATGCCCACCTTCTCGCAGACGGAGCGGGCCACCGCCTCGTTGTCCCCGGTGAGAACCTTTACTTCCACCCCCAGCTGCCGCAAGCCGCTCACCGCCTCCGCGGCGCTTTCCTTGGGCGGGTCGAGGAAGCCGATAAAACCCAGCAGCACCAGATCGCGCTCGTCCTCCGGGGAGAACCTCCTCTGTTTTTTGGCGATGTCCCTATATCCCACCGCCAGGACCCTCATCCCGTCCTCATTCAGCTCGCGGACTCGTGCCAGCGCCTTCTCCCTCACCTCCGGCGTGAGGGGGAGGGACTCCCCGTTCACCCGGGCGGTGGATGAGGCGGCCAGCACCTTCTCCACCGCCCCCTTGCAGATGAGGCGGGATGTGCCGTCGCCGTCCCGCACGATTATGGACAGCCGCTTGCGGGAGAAGTCGAAGGGGACCTCGTCCACCTTCTCCAGGCCGTTCAGATGGTCGGACATGCCCAGGCGCCCGGCGAACTCCAGGACGGCGTCATCCAGGAGGTTGCGAAGGCCGGTCTGAAAATAACTGTTTATGTAGGCCAGTCGCAGCACGTCGGGGGAGTCGCGCCCCTCCAGGTCGATGTGCCTCTCCAGGACCACCCGGTCCTCGGTGAGAGTGCCGGTCTTGTCGGTGCAGAGTATATCGATGGCCCCCAGGTTCTGTATGGCGCTGACCTGCTTGACGATGACCTTATGGCGGGACAGCCGGATGGATCCGCGGGCCAGGTTGCCGGATACGATCATGGGCAGCATCTCCGGCGTGAGCCCCACCGCCACCGCCAGGGCGAAGAGCCCGGAGTCCAAGCTGCCCTTGCCGCCGAGCAGGTTGATCAGAAACACCAGGGGGACCATGGCCCCCATGAAGCCGACGAGCACCCAGCTCACCCGGCTCACGCCGCGGTCGAAGGCGGTGGGCTCCGGCTTCTTGACCAGTTCCTGCCCCAAGGAGCCCAGATAGGTGGATGCGCCCGTGGCGATGACCACGCCGGCCGCGCTGCCGCTGGTGACGCTGGTCCCCATGAAGCAGAGCGTCTCCGCCTCCAGAGCGGTGGCCGGCAGTTCGGTGAAGCTCCTCCTCACCGCCCTGGCGTGTTTCTCCACGGGCAGCGACTCCCCGGTCAGGGAGGACTCGCTGACGAAGAGGTCGCGCGAGACCAGCACGCGCATATCCGCTGGGACCAGGTCACCGGCGTGGAGGTACACGATATCTCCGGGGACTATTTGTTCCACGGGTATCTCCCTCGCGGAATGCATGACCTCCGGCGAGAGCAGCGCCTCCAGCTCCACAGGCGATCCCTCCCGCGCTACTTCAGCCCTCCTCAGCACCAGGGCGGTGGTCCTCACTATCTCCTGCAGCCCCGCGGCCATGCGGGCGCTGCGGTATTCCTGGAAGAAGCGCACCAGGCCGCTGGCCAGTATCATCAGCGAGATGATGATCATCTTGGAGGGGTCAGGCTCATCAGACAGACGCACGTCGGTCAGGTAGGAGACCACCGCCAGCAGGACCAGTATGCCGTTGAAGGGACTGCGGAAGGCGTTCAGCAGCTGAGAATACCAGCGCAGCCGCCTCAAGGGGGAGATGACGTTGGGGCCGTACTGATTGAGGCGGCGCCGCACCGTTTCCTCGTCCAGCCCTTCCGCCGCGGACTCCAGCACCGACAGGGCCTGCTGGGGAGATACGCTGGCCACCTGCAGGAGGAGGTCGGGCTCCTCCGCCGGCTTTCTGGCCATGCGCGGCGCCCGGGGAGCCGGCCCGGAGCGCAGGCGCTGCACTATCTCGATGACGTCGTCCAGGGTCACCACTCCCAGCAGGGTGCCCACCTCGTCCACCACCGGGAGGGAGAGCAGATCGTACTTGGCCATGGTCTCGGCTACGTGCTCCTGATCGTCCTCCGGCTGCACGGTGACCACATTGGGGGTGACCAATTCCCGCACCACGGTGTCCGGTTCGGCTATGACGATATCGCGCAGGGACACCCTTCCCACCAGGCGCCGATCCTCCGGACCGCGCACCACGTAAAGGTGCTGGGACTCATCGGTGATGGAGGGGTTGGCCCGCAGGTACTCGATGACCTCGTGGGCGGTCATTTCCTCGGGGATGATGGCCGAAGCGGGCTTCATTATGCCCCCGGCGGAGTTCTCCCGGAAGCCCAGAAGGTTGCGGATGGCCCGCTGCTCTTTGAGACCCATCAGCCGCAGCAGCTTCTCCGCTTTCTCGTAGGGCAGGTCGCTGATGATGTCCGCGGCATCGTCGGCATCCATCTCCTCGAGGATGCTGGAGGCCCTCTTCAGCGTCAGTGCCTCGATGGCGTCCGCCTGCAGCTCGTCCTGCATCTCACTGATGGCGCTGGCGGCCGCGGCGTCGTCCAGCAGCTCGAAGACCCTGGCCCTTCTGGACTGCGGGAGCTGCTCGATGATGTCGGCGATGTCCGCTGGATGGAGCTCATGCAGCCGCTTATGGGTCATGGACAGCTTGACGTGGCTCAAGTCGCGGTCCAGCAGGTCCATGTAGTTCCAGGCGATGAGGTTCTCGCGCAGGGGACGCCCCAACCAACTCGAGACTCTGGTGATTGCCGACTCCAGGAGGGACGAGAAGCTGCGCAGCATGCCCCGTATGCCCACCTCCGCGCCCAGAAGCCGCAGTTGGTTCCTGGACTCCACCAGCTCCAGGTCGCGCACCCGCACGACCTTCTTGCCCTGGGTATCGATGATGTCTTTGTTGAGGAGATCGCGGGCCAGCAAGATCTCGTTGGGCTGCTGATAGCTGAAGCGGAGGTCCTCCCGCCTGCCGTTGAGCCTTATCCGTTCCTCGTCGAAGTCATCGACGAACTTGCGCCAGGACAGCATGAACGGCGTACGGTCCGCCCCCAGGAAGGCGATAGCCGTGACCCGCGGGAATACCTCCCGCGTCTCGATGGCCAGGTCGCTGATGCGGCCGACCTCCTCCCCCGAGGCGTCCACCACAGGCGATCCAAGAAGCTGGGTCAGGTGGATCATCGTTCATATACCTGTCTCCGGCTGACTTATCGGACATATCTGTTTTTAATCCGGTCATCTCGGCATTCACGCAGACAATATAGCACAATCGCCCCGCTCATAGCGGAAAAACTCCTATATTTTTGCCTTTTTCGGCTTTGTTCGGCAGGGCTCCTTGTCCCGCTCGGCCTTTACTGTCCCAGGCCCGGATCCTCCGGCGCCTGGGGCTCCCCCTGCTCGGGCGGAGGCGGTGGAACAGGGCGGGAGGTCCAGATGAAGAGGGGCGTCCCCACCTCCACGTGGTCGAAGAGTTCCTCGATGGCCCAATTGGCCATACGGATGCATCCATGGGAATACAAGCCGGGGGTGAGGTTGCGGGTGCCGTGGATGAGCACGGTCCCGCCAGCCGCGCTGGTCACCAGGGCCCTGGTGCCCAGAGGATTATCGGGCCCGGGATCGATGCGCGGAGGCATGCTCTTCGCCCACTCGGAACCGGGGTTGAGCCATACGGGGTCCTTCTCCTTGCGGATTATGTAGAACTTCCCCAGGGGGGTTGGAAATTTGGGTTCACCGGTGGCTACGTAGTAGGTCTTGACCAGCTGGTCCTTGTCGTACCACTTGAGGGTGTTGCCCATTATGTCCACCACCAGAACCGTCTTGACCTGCTCGTCGGTGAGGGAGGGCTGGGTTATGTTCACGACCAGCTCCGAGGTCCTGTTCTCCGGGTCGAGGAGGGCGGCGGCCAATTTCTCCAGGCTGGCCTGGATATCCACCTGCCGCCCCTCCCTGGAATGATGGTAGGTCAGCTTCCCGCTGTTGTTGTCGAAGGACAGGGAGGCGCTTTTCGCTTCCTGATCCACTTCTCTGGCGATCTTGGCCAGTCGGGCCCGCAGCGAGTCATCCTGCATGCTGATGGAGAGGCCGATGTTGATGTCCATGGGCCGGTTGAGGAGCCGCCGCCAGCCGCGCTCCAGCCAAGACCGCCCCCAGGCCGAGCGGTAGGCCTCCTCCACCATTCCCTCCACATCCACCTGTATCCCCATCTCCACGGGGTCGACGGTCCAGCTCTTTTCCCGGAAGACCAGGGTCACCGGTTTGAGGACGGACGCGGCCACCTCATCTTTCACCGCTTTTACCGCTTCCTCGCGGGTCATGCCGCTCACGTCCAGTCCCAGGATGGTGGTTCCCGGAAACATCTCCCCGCGATGGGAGGAATCGGCATAAACGAGGATGCCGGAGGACACCGCCAGCAGGAACAACACAGCCGCAGCGGTAACAGCAGCCGCTCTCTTCATCCTGCCACGCGGCCACAGAAAGGACTTGGCCTTCTGCCAGTTGCTGAGCTCCCTCTTGTTCCGGGGCGTCATCCTCAGGGTTTCCCGCGTTCCTGCCTTCCCGCGTCTCCGTTCTCCAAAGCGGTTCGACGCACGACGCGGGCGCAAAGGTTTCATGCGGCCCGCGACCGACGCTGATTAAGCATAGCACAGTGGCGGAAGATGGCCATCATTGAACTATCGGCGCGTGAAGGTCCCGCGGCCGGGCTCCCGCGGAGAGAGCGGGGCGGGCGGCGGCCCTCCGCCTTTTCCTACCATCGCTCCTGATACATGGAGAAGTAGCTCAAGAACGAGTACTCGGACAGCACCCGCTGCCTCCGCAGGTGGAGGTCCTGCAGACGCCCGCGGTCGCGCCGCGCTCCCTTTCTTCCCTCTTCCTCTATGTCCGCGGTCAATTGGGCGTTCAGTCGCTCCAACTCCAACAGGCGGAGCTGATACGAGGGTATGTCCAGCGCCTCCAGCTCCCCTCCACGGAAGCGGGCACGGGTGCGGCATCGAGGACAACGCCGGCAGCCCTCTTCCGGATCTTCCTCCATGGCCGCCCCGCAGAGCGGGCACTTCATCCGCGATACCTCCGCGACATCCCCGTCTCTATCCGCTGCCCGACCTTCACCTTCAACCCCATGAAAACCATAACGCTGTTTCGGCGTTACCGAAAGACCGACTTCATCGTCAAAGCCGCCTTCGCCTTTCGGCCCGCGAAGCGGAAAAGGGGCTCCCGCCCACGGGAACCCCCTCACCCGGCGAGCCGTCACAGCGGCGGCGGCTTATTCCTCCTCGGCCTCCGCTGATGCTTCTTCCTCCAGGGCGGCGGGGCTGCCCCCCATCAGCAATCCGCCCACCAGCAGGGCGGCTCCCACTATCAGCAGTATCCAGGGCACGTAAACCTTCACCCAGTTGATCTTGTTGATGTTGTCGCTGGCCTCGGCGGCAGCCTCCTTTATCGACTCTTCGGTCTGGGAGTACCTGGCCTCGTAAACCGGCTGTGGCTCCATCTCCTTGATCGACTTGATGGCCGCGGCCATCTTTTCGTTGCCGGAGTACTTGTCCAGCAGCTGCAGCAGCTGATCGAGGTCGGGAGCCACTTTCACCCCCTCGATGACGTCCCGCAGCCTTATGATGGAACCGGTCCTGGGCTCCAGCGATGCCCTGCCCGAGGTGTAGTAGAAATACCGCAGCTTGATGGGGCGGGCCAGCCCCGCCTGCAGAAACTGCAGCTCCTCGGGCGACAGGGCTGACTGCAGCAGGGCCATCAAGGCATTAACATCCATGCCCTTCGCTTCCATTATCGCCTTGAGTTTCTCGAAGTCTATCTCCTCGGGGTATTCCATATGCTTCACGTAGGCCTGCACGGCGGGAGAGAGAGGCAACTCCCCACGGAAGTTGTAGACCCTCAGGCCTTCCAGGTCCTCCTCCTCGCCATCCTTCTCGACGGCGATCTCATAAGAGCTGCCGGACTTGTTGTCTGACACCTTGTAAGTCTTGTCCTTGCTCAGATCGAAGGGGAAGTTGATGTAATAGGTCCCGGAGCGATCCACTACGTTGCCGCGTTCGTAGGCCCAGCTGTTGGCGGAGTCGCTCACGTTCTCCATGCTCTTACGGTCAAGGACGTAGCCGCTCTCATCGATTATGGCAGCAGCGCCGGGGATGCCGATGGTCTGGGTGATCCTCTCCTCAACCACCGCCCTGTCCGAGGTATACAGGTCATCGACGCTCTTTATCTCCCTCACGATGGATAGAGGAGCCTTCAGCGGCTCTTTAAGGAATTCGTTGTTCAGTGGGTTGAGGTAGATGAGCACATCTCCCTCGTAGACGGGCGCGCTGTCCACTCCCGTGGGGAACTTGACCATGACGTTGACGGCGATGGCCCACCAGAGTATGGACGCCACCACCAGAAGTATGCCCAGGACTATCAGGATCTTGCTGGCAACCCCTTTCATTGTACTCCTCCCTTCGATTTCCCTCCTGCATTGCGGTACCCGCGCAATAAACTAGTGCGCGTTCACCTGCACGCGTTCCTCTTCGCCATATCTCCGCCTTCCTACTCTATATCATATTCCCCGCCGCCGTCCATTTATCCTTGCCCTTCGGTGTCACCTTCGGTGTCACACCTTCGGTGTCAGACACCGTTATCACAAAATATCACAAAATGGCGGACGGCTTATCGCATCTCCGCTGCTCAGCGCCATTTCATACCCCCTCCCTCCCCTGCGGTGCCCTTTCGGTGTCAGACACCGTTATCACAAAATATCACAAAATGGCGGACGGCTTATCGCATCTCCGCTGCTCAGCGCCATTTCATACCCCCTCCCTCCCCTGCGGTGCCCTTTCGGTGTCAGACACCGTTATCACAAAATATCACATTGCGGCGGACGGCTCGCGCTGCCCGTGGGCGGGTCGCGATCAGCGCATGAGGGGAAAGTAGCCGGACTGCAGGCTGCCTCCCGACCACTTTCCGCCGTACTTGAAATACTGAGGCCGTTCCGCCACCACCGGCAGCTCGGCCTGCACGCACATGGAAGTGTCGCCCTGCAGGTAAGAGAGGTGGTTGACGTAGAAGGTGCGGCGGGAAAGGGCGGGCAGGTCGAGCCGCTGTTTCACCACCTCTCCCTCGGGCAGGAAAAGGACCAGGGTGGTCCGCACTTGCTCCGGCTGCGGGTTGAGCAGGCACAGCCACTCCTCGAAGCCGCTGCCGGTGTAGCCCTCGGAGAAGAACCAGACGCTGGAGGGCTCGCTGACCCCGTTGCCGATGTCGCCCCCACGGATGCGGCCCTGGTAGTCATAATAGATGGGCCGCTCCGCCACTATCGGAGAGCCCTCGGAGAACACGGTGATGGACACCTCCCTGCCCGGCCCCGCCTCGTCGTTGACGAAGACGGTCCGGCGGGAACGGGGTGGCAGCAGCAGGGGTTCTCGCGGCAGCACCTCCTCGGCGGTCACATAGTTTATACGGACGGTTGCGGGCGCATCCCCGGGGTTCTGCAGGCACAGCCACTCCTCGAAGCCGCTGCCGGTGTAGCCCTCGGCGAAATACCAGTCGGTGGAGGGGCGGTTGGCGCCCAGGGAGACGTGGCCCCCCTGCCATTTGCCCGAGTAATCGAAATACACGGGGCGCTCCGCGACCACCTCTCCCGAGGCCCGCAGCGTCATGGACACATTGTGGCCGGCGCCTATAACCTGGTTGACCGACTGGGTATAGCGGGAACGCCCGGGCACCGTGAACCAGCAGCGGTAGGGCTTCCGCTTCTCCACCTGATACTCAACCTCCACGTCCACGCCGTTTTCGCCGGGGTTGTAGACGCACAGCCACTCCTCGAAGCCGCTGCCGGTGTAGCCCTCGGCGAAATACCAGTCGGTGGAGGGGCGGTTGGCGCCCAGGGAGACGTGGCCCCCCTGCCATCTGCCCTTGTAGTTGAAGTACACGGGCCGCTCGGCCACCACCGGCGCCGGGCTGTCCACCTGTACGGAAACATCCTTGCCCTCCCCCACCTCCGCGCGCACGTATACGGACATGCGGGACATGCCCTGCAGGCCGTAGGTCCTCTCCAGCGGGGGCCCGCTGTCGAAGCAGTAGGTCACCGCCACCTCGACCGCTTCGGGATTGGGGTTGAGCAGGGTAAGCCATTGGTCGAACTCCGTTCGGGTGGTCCCCTCGGCGAAATACCACCGCCTGGCGGCCCGGGAGACGGCCACGGAAGTGGCCATCGTGAGGACCTGTCCGTTGCCGAAACTCACTTCCGCCCGCAATTCGTAGACCCCGTCATCCAGCGAACCCGTGGGCAGCATGACTTCATAGGGCGCCGAGGAGGGGGAGCCGACGAGGGTGTCCTCCAGGAAGATATCCACCCTGGAGACCAGGGAGGGGTTGGACACCGAGAGGCGGGTGACGGTATCCCCGTCGAGCAGCCGTCCCTCCCGCGGCTCCATGAAATAGGCCGCCGGGCGCGGCTCGCAGTGATAGAGGACTGCGCGGAAGATGGCCTCGGCCTCCCGCTGGTTGTAGGAGGGGTCGCGCAGGCGCGCCTCCTCGGCGGGGTTGGAGATGAAGGAGGCCTCGGTGAGTATGGCGGGCATCTCGGTGTGGTTGAGCACTCCCACATAGTCCACCCTCCACACCGGGTTCGAATGGGCAGGCACCCCCAGCTCCATACTTATCTCCCTGGTGGCCTTGCCGGCCAGGTCCTCGGCCAGCTCCCCGGCGTAGGTGGAGATGAGGGTCACCACGTAATTCGTGTTGGGGTCGCTCCAGGCGTTGTGGTGCACTGAGAGGAAGCGGTCCACCTTGAGGGAATTGGCCATCTGCCAGCGTTGGGACACGGTGACATAGGAATCGTCCTCCCGGGTCATGTAGACCACCGCCCCCTCGCTCAGCAGGAGGTCGCGGAGGCGCAGGGCCACGGAGAGGTTGACGTTCTTCTCCTGCAGACCGGTGGGCCCCACCGCTCCGGTCTCCGACCCCCCATGGCCGGGGTCCACCACGAAGGACCATCCCGCCAGTTTCCCCGTTGCCGCCCTCGCCCTCCCCCTATCCGGGGAAGGCGGCAGGGCCATAAGGGACAGGGCCACCGACAGGGCCGCCAGTAGAAGACCCGCCGTCTTCAAAACGCCGCGTCCGCGCAACCGCTAACCGCCTTTCGTTCCGTCCTTGCGTTCTTTACTTCGACGGCGCCTCTGTCTTTCCTTAAACAAGTAGCGAACGCCCACCGGGTGAGCATGCCGCCTTGACGTCGATAGGCCGACCGGGTAGGGGCGGCTGTCATATCAGACGGCTTGGAGGTACATATGGTGCCGTCAGGGAAATTTTATCCCTCGATCTCCCGGAGCAGGCGCAGGGCATCGGGGTTGTCCGGATGGAGCCGCAGAACCTCGAGGAAGTCCTCGCGTGCCGAGCGGCTCTCGCCTCGGCGCATCCTCCCCAGTCCGCGGGCCAGGTAGGCCGCGTGGTGGTCGCGGTTGAGGATAAGGGCGTGGTCCCAGTCCTCCATGGCCTCTTCCCACATCCCCAGCAGGGCATAGCATACGCCCCTTTGAAAGTAGGCGTCAGCGAAACCCGGCCTCAGGCGGATGGCGCGGGAGAGGTCCTGCAGGGACAGGTTGTGGATGGGGTTCTCGCCGAAGCGCAGGAGGCGGCGGTAGGCCAGCGCCCTGAGCAGGTAGGCCTCCGGCAGCTCCTGCCTCACTCTCAGGGCCGCTCCAAGGTCGCGTATGGCCAGCTGGCTGCACCCTTTCTCCAAAAAGAAACGGCCCCGCATGATCAGCGCCTGTGGGTCATCGGGGTTTTCGCGCACCATGCGGTCGAGTTCCCGCAGGTGCGCCAGGGACTCCTCGCCGCTCTCGTGCCGCTCCGCCTCCCTCCCCTCCTCCGCCAGAAGGGGGAGCATCAGGGTCAGTACCCTCCTGCTGCGGGCCAGCTCCTGATCGGGGCACGGCCATCCGAGCCTCATGTTCAACGCCCCGTCCAGCTCCCCCGATGGGCCGGGCAGGAGGAAGGCCCCGCGACCCGAGTAGATTGAGACGTAGCGCGAGGCGAAGCGGGGATCCCCTTCATTCTCCATCAGCTCGCGGATGAAAGGGGATGCGGGCGCCACCTGCCGACATCCCCGAGGCAGGGGGGTGAGGAGGTGCCGCCTGGTGCCGCGCATGGGCGTGCCCAGGAACACCGCCCGTTGGACGAAATCGAGCCATCCCAGCTTCTCCATGCAGTAGCGGAAGATGAGGCCCGACTCGCCCTGGCATACCAGCAGGAGACGGCCGGCCTGAAGCAGCACCTTCAGCTCCTGCAGGCGCCGGCGCAACAGGGCCGCGTTGCGGCGAAGGTCCCCTGTCCCCCTCCAGGGGAAGGGTTGAAAGACGACCTCGAAGTCCAGGGCCCTCAGCCAGCGCCGCAGCGAGGCGGTACTCAAACTGCTGCGGGCGATGCCCGGCAGGATGATGATGGGATGACGGCGGCCTCTTGAGGCAGCACATCCCTCATCCGTGTGCCTCCTGGGGATGACCGCCTTTGCCGGTCTGGGAGCTATGAGAACCTCGGCCATTCTTTCCCGGAAACTCCCGCTACCCCCTTTCCTCCTGGCCATCTCCCCATCGGGCACTATATTACCTTGGAAAAACCCCGGGCCGCCGCCGACAGCGTGTACGGCGGCCCCAGCCGCCCATCAGTAGCCCATCTCCTCGAGTATCTCGGCCACGCGTTTTTCTATGTCGCCCTGATACCCCAGGTACTTCTCATAGAGCGAGCGGTCGCGGATGAACCGGCGGTGCGGCCAGGCCCAGCGGGCCAGCGTCACCATCCCCCGAACGCGTATTTTGCGCTCGAGTATCAGTCGGAGGGGGTCAGCCTTCTTGAGCAGGGCATCCCGGTAGTGCGGCCTGTCCACCACGGAAACGGCGGGGATGCGGTCATCTCTCTCCAGCTCCACCCGGAAGCGCATGTCCGAGAGCGTCACCACCGAATAATACTCCCCCTCGATATTCAGGGCTACCCTCTTTCCGGAGAGGTCCCGCATCATCGACCGCAGCCTCTCGTCCTCAAGAAGCAGGGGTGTGACATGGTCAAAGAGCTGCTGGGACATGGACAGCAGCTCCTCCGCTGAGGCGCGCATTATGAAGTCGCTGATGCGTTCCTCCAGCGCGGGATCGGTGATGCGGGGGAACATGGTGACTATCTCCCAGAAATGAAGGGCTGCTTGCCCTCTCTCCCCGCCGTCTTTTCCGTGCCCGCCTCTACCGGGTGACATGACCTCGCCCTGCCGGGGGCTATCTTTCCGCGATGGCCACTGCTTCCAGTTCCACCAGATAGCCGGCCGGGATCACCGCCTGCACGGCTGATCGGGCCGGCCGTGGCGGCTTGAAGAACTCCTCGTAGACCTCGTTGAAGGCCGGGAGATCTCCGAGGTAAGAGAGAAACACCGTCACCTTCACCACCCTGTCCAGGGAGGAGCCGGCTTCCTCCAGCAAAGCCTTCAAGTTCCTCAGCACCACCAGCGCCTGCTCGCGCACGTCATCCGCCACCCTCTTGTCCTCGTCCCCGAGAAGCGTGGGGAGCAGACCCGAGGTGAAGACCAGGTCCCCCACCCTTACCGCCGGCGTATAGGGGCCGCGGGGAGCGGGGAATCCCGGAGGGCTCAAGGGTTCCATATCCATAATCAAACCACCGCGTGATCGAGGTAATTGGCCCAGGAGGGGTGCACTTCCGCAGCAGCTCCGATGATGCGCAGATGCTGATGCGGCTTTACCGGTTTTCGCAGCAGCCTCAGTCCAGCTTCTTCCGGCAAGCGGTTCTCCTTACGGCTGTTGCAGCGGCGGCAAGCCGCGACCACGTTCTCCCAGGTATGCAGTCCGCCGCGGCTGCGCGGGATGACGTGGTCGATGTTCTCCGCCCTCGCCCCGCAGTACTGGCAGGAGTGATTGTCGCGGACGAAGACGGTACGGCGGGTCAGGGGTATGCCGTCGCGGTGGGGCACCCTGACATAATAGGAAAGACGTATTACCGCCGGGATGGGCATTACCAGCTTCTCGGAATGAAGGCTCCCCCCATCCTGCTCCAGGATCTCCGCCTTACGCTTGAGCACCAGCACCACCGCCCGCTTGATGCTGACCACGTTGAGTGGCTGGAAGGAGGCATTCAGCACCAGGACCCGGTTCATGGGCATAGTGTAGCACGCGGCGATAGGGCGGGCAAACGCCGCCGCCTCTTGGTCCGCGCGGGATCGGCACGTGAGGGCCGCGGACAGGCGAGATCCGGATACTCGCGAGAAGCACGCGAACCCGAGGCTCCCATCCCCCCTGCGCCCGGCGAAGGGGGCAGGCGGGTCATGCTCCCTCCCGTTCCCCCGTGAGTGCGCGCACCGCCATCCCCGCCAATGCCTCCAGATCCTCCGTGGGGAGGTAGGAAGGCGCGGCGGCATCGAAGAGGACGCGAGCCTCCGCCGGAAACTCCTCATCCGCGGGATTGAGTATGAAGAGAAGGGGCACCCGGGGAAGGGCCTCCCAGATGAAGGAGAGCCCCCCGTAACCGCGGCGTTCCAGACCCAGCTCCTCCACCCTGCGGCGGATGCTCTCCTCGCCGACCTGCAGAGCCGCGGCTAGGGGCGCCTCCACCTCCGCTCGGAAGGCGCTCTCGTGATAACGGGCTCCGGGAAGATCGCGGTAGGCCACCCACTCCCCCGAGGGAAGGTCCCCTTTGGCGTTGACCAGATAGTGCAGTATCACCAGCTTCTCCAGAGCCCCCGCGGGTTCCCCTTCCAGCGACACCTCGCCCTGTGGGTAAGACACTCGGGTTTCCATCCCTAAAAAGGAGAGGCGGAAGCACCTTTCCGGATAGCTGTAAACGGCGCCGGCCCGGACGGCCAGCCAGGAAGGGTCAAGCCGGGCCAGCTCCCGGCGCGCCCTGTTAGTCGCCTCGGCGTATTCCTCCATCGGAGACCCTCCTCGAGCTTCTTTCGTCCGTGAGGTCTTCCGGCATCATCCCTTTTCCTCAAACCGGTTATACCCCGAGAAGCCCCTCTCCCGACTGCAGGGCTTTACCCGGCGACATTAAAGACCGATGAGATCATGCCGCCGCAAACCGCTCCCCATGTCCCCAGGACTCCTGAGGGCGATTCAGGGGATACCCATCAATTGATGCGTCTGAGGTATGACCCTGACGTCCTCGAAGTAGCGGGAGCAGATGCGGAAGGCCTCCCATAACTCGGACAGGGAGGGCCTCTCCACGCCTTCTCGGAGCGGCGTCACCGGTTGCAGGACCAGGCCGCGCGCCCTGCCCAGCGCGCCCAATTCCAGCGCCGCCTCCTCCAGCTCCTCCGCATCGAAACCCCTTGTCAACACGATTTTCAAAAAGGCCCGGGCGGGCGGGAAGAGGGCCAGGCAGGCCAGATGGTTCTCCAGCTGCCGACCGCATCCGGCCACGCTCTCCAGCTTCACATCCAGGCAGGCCGAGTCGATATCGCCAACCAGCCCCTCCAACCTCTCGGGTAGGGTGGCGTTGCTTTCCAGATACACGGGCGGACAGGCGTCCCCCAGCTCTTCCAGAAGGGCCGCGACGCCCTCGGCCTGCATCAGAGGTTCCCCGCCGGTCAGGGCGAGGGAGGTGATGCCTGGCACCAGGTGCCGCCGCAGCTCGCGGGCCAGCAGTTCAACGGGCAGGGGGTTATCTGCCTCTTTAAACGAGGGGGAAAAGGGCTCCTCTTGCAGCCGAGAACGGAGGGGCGCCGCGCGGGCTCCCGGGGTGTCGCAGTAACGGCAGTCGAGATTGCAGCCGGCCAAACGCAGGAAGGCCTGGGGCCGCCCCACGCGCAACCCCTCGCCCTGGAAGGAGGAAAAGCACTCGCATACATGAAGAAGATCCATCTCCGCTCCCGCTTATTCCTCAAGTCCACGAATGCCGGCTCAAGGGGTGATCCGGCATCCCGCCCGGGCGGAAAGGCCCTATCAGGGGACCCCCCGCACCTTGGCCCTCTCCAGGTCCATCTCCTTGATCTCGGTGATGAACTTCTGCAGCGCCTTGAGGACGAACTCCTCCACGGGGACATCCAGGTCCGCCAGGCCGAAGGTGGGCACGGGGGTGTTCTCGCTGCTCACGTTGACACCCACATGGATGAGGGTGGAGACAGGGCTTACCGTGGCGATGGAAACGGAGAGCTTGCGGTAATCGATGCCCGGCTCCTCCACCTCGATGAAGAGGTCGTTGCCCTTGCGCTCCACGAAGATCTCCGGCTTGATCTCCTCGATGACCTCCTTGATGATGAAGACCAGCAGCCTCCGGAGAACTACGGCCCGCGGCAGGTCGGAATCGAAGAGCTCTACGATGAAATGGACCATGTCGTCGCTGCGTATCTCCTTGCCCGCCTTGGCGTCCAGCTGATCGACCAGCGCCTCCCCGGACACGCTGCAGGGCCCGCGGAAAGCGATGATGGAGTTCCCCTGCAGTCCATGCTCCCTCAGGGCCCAGAGGGAGCGCAGCTGGGAGCCGTCATAGGTGATCGCGCGGCCTTTGAGATACTTACCCTTCAATGTCTCCCTGCCTTTCCCGGTCCCGGAGATGACGGTGGTCGCGCCTTATTCCGGAAAGATGCTTTCCAGACAGTCCTCCAACCCCGCGGCCCGCAAGGCCCGCTTGAGGCGGGCGCATGACTCGCAACTGCCGCACATCAGGTCGCCCCCATTATAGCATGACCACAACAACTCCCAAGGGATGCCCAGCCGCCCGCCTTCCCGCGCTATCTCCGTTTTATCCATGCGCAGGGTATAGGATACCAGCCGCACCCTTCCCCGGGTGGAGTACTTCAGCGACTGCCAGGCCGATTCCATAAAAGAGGCGGAATTGTCGGGGAAAGCGGCCGCCTCCTCGGCATTGAACCCCGCGACCACCAGGTCAATGCCTCTCGCCTCCGCCAGGGCAGCGGCCACGTTTACGAAGACGCCGTTGCGGTTGGGCACCCATACCGCCTCCGCCTCGCTGTCCATGCCTCCACCGGCTACGCCCCAGTCCACCTCGTGGCGGGTCGGCAAGGGCAGGTTGGGACGAGTGAGGGAGCATTCCGACCATTCTCCGAGCCAGGGCAGTTCCAGGACCATGTGCTCCACCCCTGCCCTCGCGCACAATGCCGTCGACCTCTCCCGCTCCCGTGCCGCCGCCCTCTGCCCGTAGTCGAAGGTGAGGGCCAGCGAGACCTCGCCGGCCTCGCGAGCCAGGTAGAGGTTGACCGTGGAGTCGAGGCCCGCGGAGAGGAGGACCAGCTGCCTCATGTCTCCTCGGTATAGGTCACTGATGCGCGGGGGGATTCGCTCACCCGCACCCTGCGGAGCCGCCCCGGGGCTCCCGCTTCCTCCAGTTCCCGCTTGAGCTCCGCGAAGAGATAGCGCGCCAGGTTCTCGGAGGTGGGAGAGACGCGGTCGAAAGGGCTGATCTCGTTGAGGCAGGCATGATCGAAGGCCGACAGCGCCCGGCTCAGCATCTCCCGCAGGTCGTGGAAGTCGATCAGCAGCTGAGAGTCGTTCAGCTCGCTGCCCGATACCACCATCTCCACTTCCCAGGTATGGCCGTGCATGCGGGCGCATCTCCCCCGGTAACCGGGCAGGAAGTGGGCGGCATCGAAGCTCTCGGAGACGCTGATCTCGTACATGCGTTTAATTCTATAGCACCCCGGAGCCTTCGGGCGAGGCATCATGCCCTTAAGCGCCCCTACCGCGGCGTCGCCTCTCTTCCCGACCACGCGGGGCTTGAGAGCGGCTCAGGGGGGTCGTTTCCCCTCGTTCCAGGTGACCATCTCCAGGAAGCTCTCCAGGCGCATGCGGGTGCGGGAATCCATGCGGTGGGAGCGGTCCATCTCCAATGTGAGGACGGGAAGTGAAAGGCGGCGGCGCAGCAGGATATCCTCCACCTGACGAAAGCAGAAGCTCTGCACGTAGTGGATGATGCCCTGCAAGCGGCGGCGTCCCGCCTCCTCTTCGATGTCCCGCAGGCGCGCACGCAGCGAATAGGGGTAGGTGAAGGAGAGGTAGCGGCCGATAAGGTCGTTCGATGTGTCGGGCAGGGTGAACTGCCGCTGCACCTCATGGAACACCACCCGGGCTCCCTGGTCCTCCAGGAACCCGAACAACTCCGGGGCGATGGGGGGGACACCCACGTATCCCAGCCGCAGGGAGATGGGCCGGCCGGAATCCGAGATCCAGGGGCGGGCGGATCTTGCACGTTCCAATGCCAGGTCCGCCCGCGAAGAGAAGGCCTCGGGATCGCCCTCCATATCGCTGCAGGATACCTGGAAGAGGTGGGCTTCCGGGCCGCTCACCCGGCCCTCCTCCCAACAGAGGCGGTCCAGTTCCCATATCCGGCTCCTCGCGCCGTCCAGCCTCTTCTCGGCCTCCTTCACCGCCTCCCAGTCGGCTCCCAGGTACCGCATCAGCTTCTCCATCTCCGCCCGCAGGAAGGAGCGTTCGGGGACGCAGGGATAGGCGAAAGAGATGACCTCCACCCCATCCGCCTCCAGCACTTCCATCAGTGCCCTGGTGTTGGAGCAGTCGCCCTGGGTCACCGCCAGCACCGCGTCGATGCCGCCGCAGAGACGCACCGCCCCGTAGATGCCCTTCACCCAGGCGCAGAAGTTGCGCGGAAAGCCGGCCAGCTCCGCTTCCTCGATAAGGCTCGCAGGGCAGGGATGGGCCAGAAAGAGGTTGTTGAGGTCCACGGGGACATGTCCCGCCGCGTAGATTATCTCCACGGGCACGGTGGTGGTTATGCCGATCCTCATGTGACGATTATAAGCCACGTTGCCGCTGCTCCCCCGGGCTCGCCGCAGGCGCAAGAAAAAGGGGCGCCCCCAAGGGCGCCCCGATGCGATCAGGTCCTCTCAGTTCCAGGGGTAGGCGTCGGTCACCCCCATGAGGTTGGCCCCGATGACCAGACGCTGTATCTGCGCGGTGCCCTCGTAGATCTGCATGATCTTGGCGTCGCGCATCAGCTTCTCCACCAGGTACTCCTTCATGTAACCGTAGCCGCCGTGGATCTGCACCGCGTTGGTGGTCACCTCCATGGCCAGGTCGCCTCCGAAGGCCTTGGCGTAGGAGGACTCCAGCGAGCAGGGCAGCCCCTTGCCGGCCTTCCAGGCGGCCAACTGATAGAGGCGGCGGCCCGCCTCTATCTTCATGGCCATCTCCGCCAGCATGAAATTGATGGACTGCTGGGCGATGATGGGCTTGCCGAACTGCACTCTCTCCTTGGCATAGCGCAGGGCCTCCTCGAAGGCGGCGCGGGCCACGCCCACGCCGGCGGCGGCCACGCTGGCCCTGGTCAGGTCCAAGGTGGTCATCACGTTGTAGAAGCCCTGACCCATGGGCACCAGCAGGTTCTCCTTGGGCACCTTGACGTTGTCGAAGATGACCTCGGTGGTGTTGGAGGCGCGGATGCCCATCTTGTCTTCCTTCTTGCCGATGGATACCCCCTCGTAGGAACGCTCCACGATCACCGCGCCGATGCCGCCGTATTTCTTGGATTTGTCGAAAGTGCCGAAGACTGTGTAGAAGTTGGCCAGCCCGCCGTTGGTGATGAAGCACTTGGTGCCGTTGACCAGGAAGTGGTCGCCCTTGTCCTCGATGGTGGTGGATATGGATGCGGCGTCGGAGCCGGCGCCCGGCTCAGTCAGGCAGAACGCCGCGAACTTGGGGTCGTCCGGGTCGCAGAGCCGGGGGAAATACTCCTTGCGCTGCTCGTCGTTGGCGGCGATGAGCATGGGGGTGGTGGCCAAGCTGTTGGCCCCCAGGGTGGTGGCGATGCCCGCGCAGCCCCAGAACAGCTCCTCGCTGACCATGGCCGCGGTGAGCTGATCGAGGCCTCCGCCGCCGTATTCCTCGGGGATGGCCATGGCGGTGAGACCGGCGGCCGCCGCCTTCTTCACCAGCTCGTCGGGGATCTTCCCTTCCTTGTCGCATTCCAGGGCGATGGGGCGCATCTCGTTCAGGGCGAACTCGTGCGCCATCTTGCATATCGCCTTCTGTTCCTCGGTTGGTTCAAAGTCGACCATGCGCAACCTCCTTTTCTCAAACCAACCTGGCCTTACTCCTTAACTGAAAACGCCCTTCTCACCTGCCGATGAACTCCGCCTTACCCGGTCCCTTCTCCAGGAAGGTCCGCATGCCGATGGTGCGGTCCTCGCTGGCGAAGCAGAGGGAGATCCCCTGCGCCTCGATGAGCAGGCCCTCCTCTATGGAGCACTCCATCCCCTTGTTGACCGCCCACTTGGCGGCGGCCAGGGCCACCGCCGGGCCCTTGGCATAGCGGCCCGCTATCTTCACGGCCAGCTCGATGACGGAATCATCGCCCTTTACCACTTTCTGGACCAGCCCCATCTCGCAGCATTCCTCAGCGCTGTAGAACTTGCCGGAATAGATCATCTCCTTGGCTCGGGTCGGCCCTATGAGGCGGGGCAGGCGCTGGGTCCCCCCCGCTCCCGGGATGATGCCCAGCAGTATCTCCGGCTGCCCGATCCGCGCGTTCTCGTGGGCGAAGCGGAAGTCGGCGCAGATGGCCAGCTCGCACCCCCCGCCCAAGGCGAAGCCGTTGATGGCGGCGATGACCGGTTTGGGGATATTCTCCACGGCGGTGAAGGCGTCCTGCGCTCCCCGGATGAAGCGGGATACCATCACCGGGGTCATGTCCACCATCTCCTTGATGTCGGCCCCCGCCGCGAAATTCTGCTCCCCGCCCGTCAGCACCACCGCCCGCACTTCGTCGTCATAGGTGAGCTCAAGGGCGCAGAGGCCGATCTCCCTGAAGAGTTGGGTGTTGAGCGGATTGAGCGGGGGTCGGTTGAGCTGGAAGAGGGCCACGCCGTCGGAGACTTCCACCTTAACCAGTTCGTAATCGTAGGCCATGCCGTCCTCCTCTGCTGATATACACTGATTTCCCGGCTTTCGGAAATGACGCTCCTTCTCCCCTCGGACGCAACGCGAAAAAAGATTATCACCGGGGCGGGATGCCGTCAATAAACCCCAGGTAGTAGTGAAAAAGTGGGGGATGGCGTTCTCAACAGGAGGCTTCCTCCGCAGGCATCCAGCTCTTCCGCCTTTACTCGGAAGCGGGTTTTTCCAGCCGGCCGGGCCATTCGATTTCTCAAGATCCGTCGCAAGAGTTCGACTTATTGCGCCATATGGCGGGTGCGGGGAACGCACCGCGCCCCGTGATCTTTCAAGATCCGTTGTAAAGGCGGTGTTTTGCCGCTATCATTTGCATTTGGCAAGGAGGGACCCGTGAGAGCGGGAGCGGAGGGACCGCGTTGACCATAAAGGCCGACAACATCTGGATGGGCCTGCTCATGCTCGTGGGCGGGCTGGGGCTCTTCCTTTACGGCATGATCCTGATGGGCGAGGGGCTGCAGCTGGCCGCGGGAGAGAGATTGCGCAGGATGCTGGAGACCCTTACGCGCGGGCGCGTCCGCGGGGTCCTTACCGGGGCGGGAGTTACCGCCCTCATCCAGAGCTCCTCCGCCACCACGGTGATGCTGGTGGGCTTCGTCAACGCGGGGCTTATGACCTTCACCCAGTCGGTGGCGGTGATCTTCGGTGCCAACATCGGCACCACGGTGACCGCGCAGATCGTGGCCTTCAACGTGAAGACCCTGGCCTTCCCCTGCATCGGCGCAGGGCTCCTCCTCTACATGGTGGGAAGCAAGAAATCAGTGAAGTACTCGGGCGAGGTCCTGCTGGGCTTCGGCGTCCTTTTCCTGGGCATGGCCATGATGACCGGGGCCATGTCCCCCCTGGCGAAATCCCAGACCTTCGAGAACTGGATCGGTAGCTACGGCTCCAACTGGTTCATCGGTTTTCTTCTGGGCATACTGATCACCAGCATCCTGCAGAGCTCCTCGGCCACAACCAGCATGGTCATAGCCATGGCGGTATCGGGCGTGCTGACCCTAGGCGTCCCGGAGGGAGTGGACCCCGCTTACCACGCGGTGCGCATCGCTTTTCCCATCATCCTGGGATGCAATATCGGCACCTGCATAACCGCCTTCATCGCCTCCCTGGGGACCAGCCTTCCCGCACAGCGCGTGGCCGTCGCCCATTATCTCTTTAACATAACCGGAGCTATGCTCTTCCTGCCGTTCACCGCCTGGATGCCCCATCTTACCCGCTGGGTGGCGGGGGCTTTCGGGGCTGGGCCAGAGGATGTCGCCAGGCAGATAGCCTTCTCCCACACCATCTTCAACACGGTGATGACCCTGCTCTGGCTGCCCTTCATCGGGCAGTTCGTGAAGGTGGTCAAGTGGATCCGCAAGGGGGACGAGAAGATGCCGCAGCGCGATCCCCTCTTCCTGGACCCGCGCATCTTCCACAGCCCGGCGGTAGCGCTGGAGATGGCCCGCAAGGAGATAGCCCGCATGGCCCGCCTGACCCTGGAGATGCTCTCCAGGAGCATGGGCTTCTTATGGAAGATGGATCGGGCGGGCAAACGCGCCCTGCTGGAGGAAGAGAGCATCGTGGACGGGCTGGCCCACAACATCACCGAGTACCTCTCCAAGCTATCACAGGAGCCCCTTTCCGATGAGCAGTCCGAACTGCTTACGGGGATGATGCACGCGGTCAACGATATCGAGCGCATCGGCGACCACGCCGAGAACATCATGTATCTGGCGGAGAACAAGAACGACGGCAGCTTCAGGTTCACCGAGGAGGGCGAGGCCGAGCTCAATGAGATAAGGCAGGCGGTCATGAGGATGTACGAGGGCATGATCGAGGCCTTCGAGGAAGAGGATGTGGATAAGGCCCGCCGTTTCAAGCCGCTGGAAGGTGAGATAGACGACATGGCCAGTCGCTTCCGCCGCAACCACCTTGGACGGCTCAACCGCGGGGAATGCGACGGGCAGGCCGGGGTCATCTTCCTGGACACCCTGTCCAACCTGGAGAGGGTGGGGGACCTGGCCAACAACCTGGGGCACGTGGTCGCCGGGGAGCTCGACCAGCTCTAACCCTCGGGGCTAGCCCTTCACTACGCTTCCTTGGGACTTTAAACGCGATCGGTGATTTCCCGACCATCGGTTTGTGAATTTTTGTGATAATGGTGTCAGACACCGAGGGTGACGCTGAGAGAAGGGACGGGGAGGGCAGCAGGGCTACGACCAGCGTAAACTCATTTTGCTGACCGTCAGTTTGTGATAATTTGTGATAATGGTGTCTGACACCGAAAGTGACTCTGAGGGTGATGATTTCCGTCAGTAGATGAGGACGGGTGTGCCCACTTCCACCCGCTTGAAGATGTCCTCGCTGTCCTTGATATACATGCGGATACAGCCGTGCGAGGCCGAGGTGCCGATGGACCAACTGGAATAGGTGCCGTGGATGAGCACGCCTGGGGCGCTGGTGGCCAGGGCCCGCGTGCCCAGGGGGTTCCCCGGTCCGGGCGGGATGAAGGGGGGCATGGTGGCGGCCCACGATGTACCCGGGTTCACCCAGGTGGGGTTGGCCAGTTTCGCGGTCACCTTCCAGGTGCCCTTGGGCGTGGGCCAGGCGGGCATGCCGCAGGCGATGGGGTACTGTTTCTCCACCTGCATATTGGAATACAGGGTTAGCTGATGCCGCGCCAGGTCCACGGCTATGACCTTGCCCACCTGATCGTCCCGCACCTCAGGCGGGTTCACCGCTATCTCCAGGGTCACCATCCGCTCCCGCGACGACAGCCCCTCCAGGATGGCCCGGCGCGCCGCTTCCACATCGAGCTTCCAACCGTCGCGCGAGTAGGTGAAGGCCAGCTTCCCGCCCTCCAGTCGGATGGAGGCATTGACCGGATCGCAGTCTATGGATCGCCGCAGCTCATCAAGAAACCCCTCCAGTTCCGCGGGGTCGTAACGTATCAGCAAGCCGCTCTCCGCCTGCACGCTCCCGAAAGTGACGCGCTTCAGCCACCGTCTGTAGAAAGGCATGCCCCGGCCCGCCCTAACCGCCAGGTCCACCGTGCCCTCTATGTCCACGTACGCGCCGATGCGGTAGAGGGGGAGGTCCCAGCAGCGGTCCTCGAAGCGCAGGGAGAGATCGCTGTTGAGGGCCTCCAGGTCCAGCTCGCCGCGCAGCTTTTCCATCGCTTCTCGGCGGGAGAGGCCCCCGATATCGATTCCGGCCACGCTCATCCCCTTGAGAACGTGATCGCGAAAAGCCAGGTCCAGTCCGAAGAGGGTCCCGGAGAAGACTCCGAGGATGAGGAACAGCGAGAGCGCCGCCACCGCGAAAAGGGGGCGCGCTATCCTCCAGAAGCTCAATCGCGCTATCACCCTCTGCTACCCCTTCTCATCATGAGACGCGGTCACCGTACGACCCTTCTTATTGTTCCGTATTTTAAGCACGCGACCTCCTTTTTACAATGACCTCGGCGGAAAACCCCGACCATCTTCGTCAAAGCGGGACTGTCGCCAAATAAAAAGAGGCGGGGCTTCGACCCCGCCCCCGTAGCGTTTTCAAATACCTCAAGCGAAGGCCTCCGGCACCTGCTTGAGCTGCGCGTAGGAGAACACCGGTCCGTCCTTGCACACGTAAAGGGGGCCTGCGTTGCACCGCCCGCACTTGCCGATGCCGCATTTCATGCGGTTCTCCAGGGTGGTATAGACCTGTTCCGGCTGGAAGCCCAGTTTCTCCAGGTTCTGTAAAACGAACTTTATCATGATGGGGGGGCCGCAGGTGACCGCGATGGCGTTGTCCGGCTTGGGCTCCGCCTCCAGGAGAAGCTGGGGCACGAAGCCCACGAAATGCGGCCATCCCTCTTCCTCCACGTCGATGGAGAGATGGCAGCAGACGTCGCCGCAGGCGTTCATCTCCTCGAACTCCTGCTTGAAGCAGTGGTCGGCGCTGGTGCGCGCCCCGTAGATGACGGTAAGCTCACCGTAGTCGTCGCGGTTGTCCCGGATGTACTGGATGACCGGCCGCAGCGGGGCCTGCCCGATGCCGCCGCCGATGGTGACGATGTTCTTCCCCTTCCATTCGTCCAGAGGGAAGGTGTTGCCGTAAGGCCCGCGGACGTAGAACCGGTCGCCCGCCTCCAGCTCGTGCAGGGCGGAGGTGTTCCTGCCCGTCTTCATGATGCTGAAGCGCAGGTAGCCCTGTTCGGTGGGGCTGGAGGAGACGCAGAACATGCTCTCCCCCACTCCGGGTATGCCCACCATGGCGCACTGCCCCGGCCTATGCGACCATACGTCCCACACCGCGGGGTCGGCGAAAGTGACCTTGAAGGTCTTGATGCAGCGGTCGCCCGGCGCCTCGTACCAGGCATCGAGTATTTCGACGAGATAGGGGATGTACGGGTTCTTCATCAGGCTTCCACCACCTTCCCCAGGATCTCCAGTATGTCGATGTTCACCGGGCAGAGGTTGACGCAGCGGCCGCAGCCCACACAGGCGATGACCCCGAACTTGCCCGGGAAGTAGGAGTACTTGTGGCTGATGCGGTTGCGGGTGCGCTCCTTGCGGGTGGGCCGGGGGTTGTGGCCGGAGGCGTGCAGGGTGTATTCCCGGAACATGCAGGAGTCCCACATGCGGCAGCGCCTGCCCTCAGCGTCCTCCACCTCGTCCTGGATGTCGAAGCAGTGGCAGGTGGGGCAGAGATAGGTGCAGATGCCGCAGCCCAGGCAGGCGGCGGACACTTCTTTCCACAGGGGGCTATCCCAGAGGGCGGGCAGCTTGGCTTCGATGCCGGAGGTGTCGATGGAGCGGCTTAACGCCTCCCTGGCGGCCCCGGCCAGCTCCTCGGCTTTGGCCGCCGCCCCCTCGGGGGCGTTCTCCATAAAGGAGCCGATAGTCTCCGCCAGCTTACCGCCCTTGTCCGTGAGCACCTTCACCAGGTACTCCTCCCCCATGTCCACCAGCAGCAGGTCCAGGTTCTCGGTGCCGAAGGGCTCCCCTCCCACCGAGGCGCAGAAGCAGTTGACGCTGGGGGGAGTGACGCAAGCCATGCCCACCAGCGTGGTCAGCTCGCGCCTCTTCAAATAGTAGGGGTCCTCGTAATCCCAGGAGAAGAGATTGTCCACGATGGACATGGCCCGGGCGTCGCAGGGGCGAAGGCCGAAGATGACCGTGGTCCCCTCCTCCTCCACGTTCTTCTCCCTGAGCTCCGGGTTGCCCAGCTTGAAACGGAAGAGCGTCTCCGTCTGGGGGAAGACCACCTTCTTAGGGGGCACCGTGGAATTGGCATAGTCCAGGCACGCCTCTGCGGGGTCCTCGATCTGCCGGAAGAGGACCACGTCATCCGATTTGGCCGGGGCGAACAAGCGGAACTTGGAGAGCTCCTTGAGGGCCTCGGCCGCCTTGTCTTTCTTCAGGATCTTATCCGCCATGGCTCCCACCTCACAGTATGAAGTCTTCCCTGTCTTCCACGCTGAAAGTGGACAGCAGGGGAGTCGCCTCGGTGGAGAGCCCCGGCTCGTAGTCGTAGAGCTCTTCCACGTCCTTATAAAACTTGCGGTTCAGTTCCATGAGGGGGATGTCCACCGGGCAGACGCGGGCGCATTCACCGCACTGTATGCATCTGCCGGCCAGATGGTAGGCGCGGGAGATATGGAAGGCGGTGTTCTCGCTGATGTCAACGGAGCGCCGCATCCAAACCGGCTTGAGACGGTCGAGGATGCAGTCCTCGCAGTAGCACATGGGGCAGACGTTGCGGCAGGAATAGCAGCGGATGCAGCGGGAGAACTTCTCCGCCCAGTAGGCCCATTTCTCCTCGACGCTCTTTCCCTCCAGTTCCGCTATGTCCGAGAAATCGTCCTCGGCGAAGCGCTCCACCTCGTCGTCCAGCATGATGTCGCTGACCAACGGAGTGGGGTAGCGGCAGCGCTTGCATTTATCCGCCAGCAGCTCGGCGGCGGGGACCTTCTCGGTCTTCCCGTCGAAGCTCAGGACGAAGTCATCTCCCTCCCGGATGATGCTCCCGGCCGAGAGGACCCCGGGGAACCTCGCCTCCACTCTGGCCATGTCCACCACCCCGCTGCAGGGTATGCCCAGCACCACCAGGTGGTCCCGCTCGTAGGCCTTCTCCACCATCTGCTGCACCAGGGCCCGGGAATCGCATCCCTTGACCATCACCGCGACCTTGCGGTTATCCGGCTCCGCCCCCCGGGGGAGGGGGGGCTTCTCCTCCAGGACCAGATAACTGGCCAGGTTGCTCACGCAGGCCGGCGTGAAGACGAGCTCCTCGACCTGCTCCGCCGACTCCACGAAGGCCGGACGGGCGCGGAAGCCGTAGGTGCCGGGCCGGTAGCCGATGAGCAGGCGCACGTCCTCGCGGGATATCACCTCTCTGGCGACTTCTCTGAGTTTTGCCTGATCTACCAATTTAACTGCCTCCGTTTGAACTGGTCCATGGGCCCCACGGCCTTGACCCCTTCGACTACCTCCTCGACGACCTCCTTCCACTTGGAGCCCTCGGAAGCCGAGACCCAGCTCATGCGCACGCGGGCGGGCTCGACCCCCAGGTACTCCAGGAAACGGCGCATCAAGGTGAAGCGGCGCCGCGCGTAGTAGTTGCCCTGCATGTAATGGCAGTCGCCGGGATGGCATCCGGATACCAACACCCCGTCCGCCCCCTGCTGCAGGGCGTTCATGACGAAGAGGGGGTTGACCCGCCCGGTGCACATCACCCTGACCACTTTGACGTTGGAAGGATAATGGATGCGCGAGGTGCCCGCCAGGTCGGCCCCGGCGTAGGAGCACCAGTTGCAGAGAAAGGCCACGATATTGGGCTCGAATGTCTCCCTGGTGTTTTCGGCCATCAGTCACTCACCCCCAGGACCTCGATCTGAGGCAGTATCTGCAGGTCGCGGAAGGAGCGCTGCTGTATGGAGCCCGACAGGCAGGCCGCCGCGCAGGCCCCGCATCCCTTGCAGAGGGCCTCGTTCACCCGGGCCACCTTCACCGGCCATCCCATGCGGTTGACCTCCACCAGTTCGATGGCGGAATAAGGGCAGATCTCCACGCAGAATCCGCAACCGCGACAGGTCGCCTCGTCCACCACGGATGTCTGGGCCTCCACCTTGACTTTGCCCGAGGCCATGAGGATCATGGCCGCCGATGCCGCTCCCTTGGCCTGACCCACCGCATCGGGGATGTCCTTGGGACCCTGACAGGCGCCGGCGAGGAAGATCCCGTCGGTGGCGGTATCCACCGGGCGCAGCTTGGGATGGGCCTCCAGGTAGAACTGGTCGGGAGAGCTCGACAGCTTGAGCAGGTCGATAATCTCCCGGCGGTCGGAACGGGGCATCAGCCCCACCGAGAGCACCACCATGTCCGTCTCATGCTCCATGGGGGTGGCGGTGAGGGTGTCCTCCGCCCGTACCACCAACTTGTCTCCCCTCCGGAAGATCTCCGAGGGGTTGCCGCGGATGTAGCGGATGCCCTCGCGGCGCACCCGGTCATAGAACTCCTCATAGCCCTTGCCGAAGGCGCGCACGTCCATGTAGAAAATGGTGATCTCGGCATCGGGTATCTTGTCCTTGGCCAGGTGGGCCTGCTTGGCGGTGTACATGCAGCACACCCGGGAGCAGTACTCGTTGCCCACGCTCTTGTCGCGCGATCCCACGCACTGGATGAAGGTGATGTTCTTGGGGACTCGGGGAGCCTCCTCCTCCTCGCCCTCCTTCTTCTTTTTCTTCTTCCCCCGCTGGGGTATGACCACCTTGCCCCCGTAGGGCCCGGAAGCGGATACCAGCCGCTCGAACTCCAGGGCCGTCACCACCTCGGGATAGGTTCCGTAGCCGTATTCCGGCTTGTTGCGGGCATCGAAGACGTCGAATCCGGTGGCCACGATGATGGTGCCCACCTTGAACTCCAACATCTCGTCCTTCATCTCGAAGTCGATGGCCCCGGCCTCGCAGGCCTCCACGCACTTGGGCGAGTCCCCGCACTTCCCCCTGGTGAGGAAGAGGCAAGTCTCTTTGTCGATGGTGTATTTGGCCGGAACCGCCTGGGGAAAGGGCAGGTAGATGCAGGAGCGCATGCCCAGCCCCTCATCGAACTCGCTGGGGATGCGGCCGGCCTGCCGGCAGGCCTCGGCGCAGGCCCCGCAGCCGGTGCATTTGGAGACATCGACGAAGCGGGACTTCTTGCGCACCTTCACGTCGAAGTTGCCCACGTAACCGCTTATCTCCTCCACCTGGGAGTAGGTGAGCAGCTCTATGTTGGGGTGGTTGGCCACGTCCACCATCTTGGGGGTTAGGATGCAGGCGGAGCAGTCCAGCGTGGGGAAGGTCTTGTCCAGCTGGGCCATGTGCCCTCCCACCGAGGGCGTCTTCTCCACCAGGTAGACCTTGAAGCCGGCGTCGGCTATATCCAGGGCGGCCTGGATGCCGGCGATGCCCGCCCCGATGATGAGGCAGGAGGGCTCGACCTCAACCTCCTTTACCTCCAGCGGCTCCAGGCGCCTCACCTTGACCACGGCGCTCTCCACCAGCCGCTTGGCCTTCTCGGTGGCGGCAATGCGGTCTTCGTGCACCCAGGAGCACTGCTCGCGGATATTGGCCATCTCCAGGAAGTAGGGGTTGAGGCCGACGCTCATCAGCGTCTTGCGGAAGGTGGGCTCGTGCATGCGGGGGGAACACGAAGCCACCACCACCCGGTTCAAGCCCATGTTCTGGATGTCCTCGGTGATCAGGGCCTGACCGGGGTCGGAACACATGTAGCTGTAGTTCCTGGCCACCACCACGTCGGGAAGGGTGGAGGCGAACCGCACCACCTCCTCCACATCCACGGTGGCCGCGATGTTGATGCCGCAGTGGCAGATATAAACTCCTATCTTCGGCCTTGCGTTCATTTACCTCGACTCCTCCTCATGCTCCCCCGGAGGAGAGCGCCGTTTTGTAGTGCAGGGTCTCCGTGGGCCGTCGAGCCGCACGAGCCCGGCGCACCGCCGTTCCTAGCCCTTGAGCTCCTTTATTTTCTCGGTGAGGGCAGGGACCACCTTCAGAAGGTCGTCCACGATGCCCACCTGGGCGATGCCGAAGATGGGAGCATCGGGATCCTTGTTGATGGCCACGATGAACTCCGATCCTTTCATGCCGGTCACGTGCTGGAAGGCGCCGGAGATGCCCACCGCCAGGTAGAGCTTGGGCTTGACCGTCTTCCCGGAGATGCCCACCTGACGGTCCGCAGGAAGCCACCCGGCGTCCACCACCGCACGCGAGGCGGCCAGATCCGCCCCCAGCGCGGACGCCAGTTCCTCCAGCAAGGGGAGGTTCTTGTCCTCGCGGATCCCGCGCCCCACGCCCACCAGCAGGGCGGACTGGGTGATGTCCACCTCGCCCACCTCGGGCTCCACATACTCCACGAACTTGCGGTAGGAGATGTCCTCGCTGACCGGGTTGGCCACCTTGACCACCTCGCCCGACTTGGAGGGCTCCGCCGCCTGGAAGGTGGCCTCGCGCACGGTCAGGATGTAGAGGTCGGCGTCTTTCAGGACCATGTGGGCATCCAGCTTGCCCCCGTAGTACTGACGGACGGGCTTGGGCTTGTCGCCGTCCATCTCCAGGCCGGTTATGTCGGTTACCAGCGGCGCGCCCAGCTCCACGGCCAGAGCGGGAGCGAGGTCCACACCGTGCCCGGTGTGGCCCATCAGCACCAGACCGGGCCCGTGCTCCTTGATCAGGGCGGAGAGCGCTTTCTGATAGGCCTCGGCGTTATAGTTCTCGAACATGGGATCGTCCACGTAGAGGACCTTGTCGGCAAGCCCGGCCGCCTTGGCGGCGAAATCATCCGCTCCCGAGCCGAGGAGCACGGCCACCACCGTGCCTCCCAGCCCGGCGGCTCCGCTCAGCAGCTCCAGCGACACTTCCCGCAGCTCACCGCGACGGTGCTCCATCAAGACGAATATGTCCTTCATCTACACCAACCCCTTCTCCTTCAGGATGGCCGCGAGTTTGGCGGCGGTCTCGGCAGGATCACCCTCCAAGATCTCGGCTTTCTCCCCCACCACCGGATAGGAGAAGCTCTCCAGCACCGCCCAGGAACCGGCCTCTCCCACCTCGGATGGGTCGAGCCCCAGGTCGGCCACGCTCTTCACGGCGATCTCCTTCTTGGCCGCGGCCTTGATGCCCTTGAAGGAAGCGTAGCGGGGCTCGTTGATGCCCGTCTGTATGGTGAGGACGGCCGGGAGGTCCATCTCCAGGAACTCCATTAGGCCGCCTTCCAGCTCCCGCCCCACCTTTATCCTCTTGCCGTCCTCCAGCACCTCCACCTTCTTCACGTAGGCGGCGTGGGGCACTCCCAGCAGCTCGGCCAGGGCCACCCCCACAACCGCGCAGCCGTCGTCGTCGGCCAGGGCTCCGGTGAGGACCAGGTCGTATTCCATGCCCTTGACCGCCGCCGCCAGCGCTTTGGCCAGAGCGAAGCCGTCCGAGCCCTCCAGGGCGGGGTCGGTTATGCGGACGGCCTCATCTCCCCCCTTGGCCAGGGCCATGCGGATCTGCTCGTCGCTCTTCTCATCCCCTATGCTGATGACGTTGACGGTGCCGCCGATCTTCTCCTTGATGAGGATGGCCTCCTCCACGGCGTAATTGTCGGCGTCGTTCATCCGGAAGGAGAGTTTGCCCGTCTCGATGCCTTTGCCCGATGAGTCGATATGCACCTCGGACTCGGCGGTGTCGGGCACGCGCTTCACGCATACCACCATGTTCATACCGTCTTCACCTCTCTTTTTCCCGGCTCTACCCGCTTCGCTCGTCTTCACGCATTACCTATACGACCTCGGAGAGGATCTCCAGGATGTCCATGACCTGCATCTCCTCCTCCAGCCCCTGCACCTTGGTGGCGTCCTCCAGGGTGAGCAGGCAGAAGGGGCAGGCCACCGCGATGACCTGCGCTCCCATCTCCTTGGCATCCCGCACTCGCACCTCGGCCAGGCGCTCCTCCGTCGACTCGCTCTCCACCCACATCTTGCCGCCTCCACCCTCGCAGCAGAGGGAGCGCTCCCGGCAGCGGTCGAACTCCCTGAAATCAACGCCGGGTATGCGGGTGAGGATGTGGCGCGGCTCCTCGTAGATGTCGTTCTGCTTCCCCAGATAACAGGGGTCGTGGTAGGTGACCACCTTGGGGAACTCCCCCCTCAATTCAAGCTTGCCTTCCTCGATGAGCTGAGCCAGCAGCTGGGTGTAGTGGAGGACGGGGTGCTTTAGCCCGTGATATTCCTTTTTCATGGCGTTGTAGCAGTGGGGGGAGATGGTCACGATGCGCTCCACGTTGTAGGAGTTGAGCATCTCCACGTTCTCCTCGTCGCACATCTCGAAGAGCCCCTCCTCCCCGAGCCGGCGCACCTCGCTGCCGCAGCAGCTCTCGTCCTCTCCGATGAAACCGAAATCCACCCCCGCGGCCCGGAACACCCTCACCAGCGCCTGGGTAACCTTGACCACGCGGGTGTCGTAAGCGTCGGTGCAGCACACGAAGACGAGGACATCGGTCTTCTCCTCCGCCTCCGGCTCCAGGATCTTAACGTCCAGCTCGGACGCCCAGTCGTAACGCTTGGCCCGGGACACTGCGCACGGGTTCCCGTACTGGAAGACTGTCTGCAGCGCGTCGCGCACGGTGCTCTTCCCCTTACCCGCCTCCACCTGTATGCTGCGCAGCCCCACCAGCACCTCCATGGGCTCCAGCCCCTTGGGGCAGCGGGCGGCGCAGGTCCAGCAGGTGGTGCAGTCCCAGATCTCGGGCCGCGAGGATAGCTCCTCCAGCAGGTCCTCGTTGACGGTATCGTACATGAAGCGCCTCACGTTGAGGGGCGTCCTCAGGGATACAGGGCAACCGCCCGTGCACCTGCCGCATTGTATGCATCCCATGAGGTCGTACCGTTCCACGAAGGTCAGTTCTTCATCGCTCATGTCCCTTACCCCGCTGTGTCTCGTGATCCGGCATTGCTGAGCCTGTATCCTTGTCTCCGCAGATGCGCGTTCTCCCGGCGCCTGCCGGGCCGTTCTCGGCACAGGCGCATACATTATATTAGGGGGT
>JACVIY010000010.1 GCA_015711755.1 Candidatus Geothermincola secundus
TGGACATGAGGGTCGACAACGGGAAGGTTGTGGCTTATAGGGCCCGGGTCAAGCTGTCCTTCAAGTATCTGGGAAGGGACTGAGCTTCTTCAGGTTATTGCCGACCGGCAAAAAGGTCTGAAGAAGGTGGCGGCGGGCAACCCCCGCCGCTTTAACTTTTATCGGGCAGACGGCGCGATGCCTGCACGGAGGAGATCAGGAATAGCAGGCAGCTCAGCAGGGCCAACCACAGCCCCAAGCCGGCTGTCTCACCCAGATGTCCTGCGCCGTGAGGCACTGTGGTCTCAATTCCCCTGCCCCATATCAGCCGGACAAGCAGGAAGAGAAGCACTGCCGCCAGGGCCGATGCTGCCGATGCGTTGATGACGCGGGATAAGGCGACGAGGTCTTTCCGGCTGACTAGGAGGGCGATGGAGAGGGCGAGATTGATCACCATCAGGATAAGGACAACAATGCCTTCCGGGTAGTTGATCCCGTATCGCGGGGGCGCTCCTCCGAAGCGGCTGATCCAGGTGAGTTCCACCGAGAGTATCGCCAGCAGGCAGAACAGTATGCCGGCCATGCTCCAGGCGATAAGTCCCCGGTACTTCTCCGGAGCAGCCAGAGGGGCACTTGGTTTGCTGGGGGTCGCGGGCTTGCCGAGGCGTGCGTATGGGGGAGAAGGGTGGCTTCGAGAAGGCGAGGACGGGATCTCGGGGGCCCCTGATTGCGGCGGGGCGGCCGGCGCTGCGCCGATGCCCATGCTCATCGAGGCCTCTTCCAAAACCGACTGAAATGCTAGCGGTCTTCCCGGAGACGCCTTTGAGGATTCCTCGATCGGGAAAAGCCTTGCGTCCACGGACTGTTTTTCTTCCTCCTTGCGGCGGTAGACCTCGGCGATGCGTTCCCGCCAATGCCGATCCCGGTGGAAATAGAACTGGCCAGAGGGCTCGTATTCAACCGGTCCCTCCAGGGATGAGGCGGCGCTCTCTGCCAGCTGGTCCCGGCGGGATCTTTCCAGGTCGAACTCTTTGTTCTCGACGGCCTCTCCGAGATCGGTCATCGCCTGGCGCAGGGCCATAAACTCGCCTTTCAGCTCCCTCATATCCGCATAGCGCAGGGATGGCTCCTTTTCGAGCATGCGGTGGATCACGGCGGCCAACCCCGCATGGACCTGCGGCGCCTTCTCCCGGAGAGGAACGGGCTCCTCCGAGGCGATCTTGTATATGATCGCATAATCGCTATCGGCCTCGAAGGGAGGGCGCCCGCAAAGCAACTCATAAAAAGTGACTCCCAAAGAGAATATGTCCACTCGGTGGTCATAAGGGCGGTCCCGCACTATCTCCGGGGCCACGTACTGAGGGGTGCCGGTGATCATTCCGGTCTGGGTCACTCCCCTCATCATTACCAGTTTGGCGATGCCGAAATCCGTGATCTTGACGTTCCCGTTCTCCAGCGCGAAGATGTTGTCCGGCTTTATGTCCCGATGGATCACCCCCTGGGAGTGGGCGTAACCCAGAGCGTCGCAGAGCAGGGGGGCGATGCTCAACAACTCGTCCTGGGAGAAGACCCTCTCGGAGAGGATGTCGCCGAGGGTCTTTCCGTTTAAGTACTCCATGACGATGAAGTGGCGGTCTCCGCTGGCGATGATGTCGTGGACGGTCACTATGTGCGGATGGGATAGGCGGGCGGCCGCACGCGCCTCCAGCTGGAACCTCTCCCGCATCTCGCTTTTTTCCTTATCGGAGAAGCTCTCGGGAACGCGAAGTTCTTTCAAAGCGACGTCGCGCTCCAGCAGGTTGTCGCGGGCCAGGTAGACCCGGCCCATGCCGCCGCTGCCGATCTGTCTGATTATCCGATAACGTGCCGCCAAGCCCCACCCTCTCCCGAAAGAACGCCGGCCGCCGTTACTGTATCGGACCTTGAAGCCGACTTCATTAGACGCTTGTCCCGGGCTCCTGGGCCATTTGCCAACGGAAGACCATCTCCAGCTCTCCCAGCGAAAGGCGGTCGCCATCGCTTATCCTTGCGTAGCGCAGGGGCGGAAGGGCATCGCCGTTGAGCATGGTCCCGTTGGTGCTGCCCAGGTCGGCAAGGTAAGCGAGGGAAGGACCCATGACGATCAAGCGGGCGTGACGGCGGGATACCCCCGCCTCCTTGCCCCCATGGGGCGCGAGGTCGATGTCGGGTATCATGCCGCTGGACTCGTCGCGCCGCCCGATGAGGAACTCCGCCCCTCCTTCCAGCGGTAAAGCGGGGCCCGAGGGTCGCAGATGCAGAAATGCGGTCATGGCAGGATTATAGCGCGGGTGACCCGGGCCATGGGAGGTCCGCGCCCCAAAGGGAGCGGAAGAGCTTGTGGGCGTCGCCTGCTGTTCTGGGGGAAACGCGCATGAACGGGTCCGCCCGGGAAGGTCGGCGCGGAATCATCCCCAAGGCCCCGCTTCTCGACAAGACCCCCAATGGAAGTGATGACATTCGTTCCTTTATAATTCTTTTGGGAAGGACGGATGAGGCGGGGAGGCGCTTTGAGCAAGAAGCTCATCTTGGTTGCGGACGATGACATGCACATCCGCAGGCTCATCTCCGAGCTGCTGGAGAATGAGGGGTACGAGGTCATCCAGGCGAGGGACGGACGGGAGGCCCTGGAATTCGCCCAGCAGCTGCAGCCAGACCTGATAATCCTGGACATCATCATGCCCAATGTCGACGGGATGGAGGTCTGCAAGCGCCTCCGCAACGTCACCAGCGTGCCCATAATCTTCCTGACGGCCAAAGACGACATCACCGACCTGGTCAGCGGTCTGGCCATAGGGGGAGACGATTACATTACCAAGCCTTTCAAGGGAGCCGAACTGGTGGCCAGGGCCAAAGCGGCGCTGCGCCGATCCGAGGCCATGCGCTACCGACCCGAAGAGGAGGACTACATCTCCGTGGAAGGCCTGGAGATAGACCGCAAGCGAAGGGAGGTGGCGGTGGATGGCAACCCGGTGGAGCTGACGCCCACCGAATTCGACTTGCTGTGGCTTCTGGTGAGCAACCGCGGGGTTGTCTTCACCCGCAAGGATATCGTCAAGCATCTCTGGGGATACGACGATCCGGGATTCTCCCGCAGTATCGACACCCATGTGGCCAGGCTGCGCAAGAAGATCGAGCGCGATCCCTCCAAACCCGAGTTCATCCGCACGGTGACAGGTCTGGGGTATAAGTTCTTCTGATCATGCGCGCCCTATTCCTCTACTCGGAACAGGATCCCTTCATGCCCGAAAAGCCCCTGGAGGTGCAGGAGAGGGTGCAGTTCGGCATCTCCTACATCTCGGCGGTGCTCAAGCGCGCAGGCCACCTCACTGACCTGGTTGTCCTGACCCGCAGCAATTTTCACCGACTGGACGAGTGGATCGAGGAGTTTCGCCCGGACATAACTTGCTTCACCGCCGTATACAGCGAGTACCCCATCATGGCCAAAGCGGCGCGCCATATAAAGGCCAGACACCCCCGCGTGTTCACCCTGCTGGGCGGCCCCCATCCATCACTCAATCCCATCGAGTGCCTAAGGGGAGGGTTCGACGCGGTCTGCGTTGGTGAGGGTGAGTTCCCCACCCTTGAGCTGCTCGATCAGCTCCGGGAAGGTAGGGCTCCCTCGGGCATCCCCAACCTCTGGTTCAAGAGAAACGGAACGGTGGAGAGGAATCCGGCTCGCCCCTTCCTCCAGGACCTCGATTCGCTTCCCTTTCCCGACCGGGAGATGTGGGACCGTTGGATCGCTTATCCCGCATATCGGCCCTCGGTGCTGCTGGGTAGAGGCTGCCCTTTCCAGTGCACTTACTGCTGCAATCATGCAATGAGGCGGCTTGCACCGGGGCGTTACGTAAGGCTGCGCTCTCCCGGCTCAGTGGTGGCGGAGATAGAGGATTTCACCGAGCGCTACCCCGAGGCCGTGCAATTTTATCTGGAGGTGGAGACCATGGGCACCGACCTCCAGTGGGCGCTGCGGATGTGCGAGGCCCTGGAGGAGGTTAATCGCAGGCGGAAAACCCCCTTGGAGTTCGGGACCAACCTCCGGGTGACGCCGCGCCGCGATTACCGCGAGCTCTTCGGGGCCATGAGCCGGGCCAATTTCACTTTCGTGAACATCGGGCTGGAATCGGGGAGCGAGCGCCTGCGGCGGGAGGTTCTCAACCGGCGATATTCCAATCAGGACATCATCAGTGCGGTTCGGGCCGCGCGGTCCTGCGGGTTGAAAGTGGGTCTGTACAATCTCATCGGCATACCGGGGGAGACGCTGGAGGATTTCCGCAGCACCGTAGAGGTCAACCGCCTGTGCCAGCCCGACCATTTCCTTTTAAGCGTCTTCTTCCCCTATCCCGGAAGCGACCTTCACGAGAAGGTGAGGAGGGAGGGCATTCTCGAGGACGAGCCCGACACCCGATTGGAGAGGCGCCGCCCTGTCCTCGACCAGCCCGGCTTCCGGCGTCGACAGGTCAAGCGGCGTTTGAACCGCTTCGCCTGGGATGTATACAAGGGCTACAAGCCTGCGGGAGCCATCTTGTATGTTATGGCCATGGCCCGCATCGCTTCTTCGCCCCGTCTGCTGCGGGCATGGAGGGGCTTGCAAAGAAGGAGATTTGGGCGAAAGAAAAGGCCGGGACAGGGTGGTTGAGCACAGGGGGATGAGGAGGCGGCTCAGGAGGAAAGCCCTCTAGATAGGATGGAACGGGCTGCCACCAACCCGGATACGGAGGCCTGCATGAGACCTCGGGTCACACCGGCGCCATCGCCTATGGCGTACAGGTCGCGGATAACCGTCATGAGCCCTCCATCCAGCTGATGGCGGGCCGAGTAGAACTTCACCTCGACCCCGTAAAGCAGGGTGTTTCTGGAGCCCACGCCGGGAGCCAGTCGGTCCAGGGCCCGCAGCATCTCCATTATGTCCTGCAGATAACGGTAGGGCAGGACGAAGCTAAGGTCGCCCGGAGTGGCGTCGCGCAGGCTGGGAGCGATGGTAGAGCGGGCCAACCGCTGCGCGGTGGAGCGGCGCCCCTTCTCCAGGTCGCCGAGCCTTTGGACCAGTATGCCCTCGCCTAAAAGGTTGGCCAAGCGGGCGATGTACTTTCCGTAGGAGATGGGCTGGCGGAACGGATCGGTGAAGCGCGTGTTCACCAAAACGGCGAAATTGGTCAGGTCGCTTCGACGATCGGAGTAGCTGTGCCCGTTGACGGTGAGTACGTCACCGTAACGCTCCGCGCAGACCACCCCGTGGGGATTGACGCAGAAGGTGCGCACCCGATCCTCGAAGGCCCGGGAATGATAGATGAGCTTGGGCTCGTAGAGATCCCGGGTGAGATCCTCCAGGACCGGAGCGGGCACCTCCACCCGCACTCCGATATCCACGTCATTGGCCCTGATCTCACCGCCCAGCGACTTGAGCAGCCCCGCCAGCCATTCCGCCCCTTCTCTTCCGGGAGCGAGTATGACCGCGTCCGCGGTGATCTCCTCACCGGAGGTTGTCCGCACCCCCCTTGCTTTGCCCTCCTCCACCAGGACGCCGGCTGCCTCCGTTCCGGTGCGAACCTCCACTTTCCCCCGCAGGCTGTCGCCGATGCGGACCAGCACGTCACGGCAGCGGTCGGTTCCCATATGACGCAGGCGCATCGGCACAAGTTGAAGCTCGGCGAGCACGGCCTTCCTGGCCCATGCCGCGGCCTTCTCTTCGTCGCCGAAGTGGACGGACGGCGCGCCGAATTCCATCCAGATACGATCGGCTTCCTCGATGAGGTCGGAAAGCCGCTCCCTGCCCACGTATTCCTCAAGCCATCCACCCACTTCGGGCGAGAGGGTCAGCTTGCCGTCGCTGAAGGCGCCGGCGCCGCCCCATCCGCAGGTTATGGAGCAGGGATCGCACCTGCGGCAGCTGGAGACGCGGCCCGGGCATTCGCGATTCTCCACCGGAGGCCCTTTCTCCAGCATCAAGACGTTGAGGCCGTCTCGCCTGACCAGCTCCAGGGCGGCGAATATCCCCGCCGGCCCCGCTCCCACGATGATAACGTCGTAATCTTTTCCCACGGTATTATCTTAAACCACGGGACGTTAAAAGGATATAAGTACCGGCGCCGGGGAACGGGCTTACGCGGCGGATGATCGTAGGAGAGGGCGGATATTTTCCCATTGACGACCGGCCTGGCCCTTCAAGAAAGTCACGGGATCAAATAATGTCGGCGGAAGGGGATGGAGACTTTCCGCATGACCGCGGTTCCGCATTTTCGGAGCGGATGCCGGCGGTGAAGAAAGGAGGCCCATTCACTGTGCTACAATACGCGTCATGAGTATGCTCTACCTGATCAGGCACGGAGAGACCGACTTCCACGTGCAGAAAAAGGCCCTCGGCAGGCTGGACATAGGTTTGAACGAGCTGGGGATGAGGCAGGCGGGACTGGTGGCGGAGGCGCTGCGGGGTAAGGGCATAAAGGCGGTTTATTCCAGCCCCCTGGCCCGCTGCCTGCAGACGGCCCGTCCCTTGGCGGAGGCGCTGGGATTGGAGGTGGGGGTGAGGGAGGGCCTCCAGGAGATAGACCTGGGCGAATGGGACGGGATGCCCTTCAGCCGGATCTACGAGGAAGGGGGAGAGGTCTTCGCCCGCTGGTTGAGATCGCCGGCGGAGGTGCGAATACCCGGCGGAGAACTCCTGGAGGAAGTGAGAGAGCGGGTGATCGGGGCGGTCAACGGCATTATGGCCGCCCATTCGACGGAGGAGGATCTGGCTGTCTTCAGTCATGGCGGCCCGCTGCGGCTGCTGCTTTTCGAGGTCATGGGGCTGGAGGCCAACCGTATTTTTCGGGTGGAGGTGGACCTTGCCTCCATCTCCGCCATTAAATATTTCGGCGATTCCCTGGATGATGCCGCGGTGGCCTTCATTAACGATACCTGCCACCTGGGCGCACGGCGCTCCGATACCAGGGGGTGAGAGCCCCTGGAGGGCGGAGTTGCGTCGGTCCGCCGCTCAGGACGGGGGTTTGTCGCAGCCCGGGCAGAAGGATAAGCTCTCTCTCGGCAGGGGGTTCGTGAAGTACTCGCAGAACCCCTGGACCTCGCGACTTTCCTTGAAACAGGGGTGATGCCTGCCGTGAAGGTGCGCCGTTGTAAGCAGCTGCCTTCGAGCAGCGTCTGGCGCTGAACAACGGCCAGACGGCAGAAACGGTGCGAACAGGAAGGCGAAACGGTTTCTCGGGAGCGCGCTGCAGGCCTCTTGGGCGCAGTAGGGCAACCCATAGACGATATCCCCCTCGAAACAGCCTCAGCGCTGCTCTATGGAGCCGCGCCGGAGACCCACCCTTTCGTTGGCCCTAAATGGCATCTCTTCGAGCTGGGTGAACTCGCTCTCCATGGCGCCTTCTCCGGCGAACACGACCCGTTTTCTGAAGAGCGGGAGTGCTCGTAAGTGAAGCCGAAAAGGGACAATGTGGCCCCCTGTGTTTTAAAAGCGACCGGGCGCGACGAAGCTTATAGCGACCTCATACAGGCGCTCGTTAACGCTGTCCTTTATGCCCTCGATCTCTCCCCAACGGGCGGAACTGCGGAAGCGACGGGACGGCAGCTCGGGTTGCTCCTCGAATGCGGGAGCATCGGGGGAGGAGGCCTCCGAATCGTTGAGGATCGTGATGGTGCCCCGAGCGTTCCTATCCTTATCGAGCTCGATGCCGAAAACCTTCTAGATGGAACCTGGCCGGCCCAAATAAGAGGTCCGAATCGAGGCGGACGCCGTCCGCTTTCCTGATCGGCCGAAGGCAGGCATCACCTTCGCCGCTGAGCCGAGCATGGCCATAACCGCCAGCAGCGCGAGGATTTTTCGGCCTACTCTAACCGAGGAACAGCTCTTTCCCGTTTCGGGTACCTCGGGGCCGTCGAGCACAGCGGATCGGAAAAGGGGCGGCTAAGACTGACCAACGCGCATGAGCCCAGGGGATCGATCCTCCAAAGAGCGGGGCCGCCCCCTCCTCTTATCGCCCCGCCGCGAAGACTCGTCCCCCCTGATTTCCTCAGACCTGTTCCTCGTAGGGAAGTCCGGCCCGCCTTTCCTCCAGGATGAATCCCGCCTTCAACCAAAGGGGGTAGGTGGCGAAGAGGGCGGCGGCTATGGCATGGCCGCGGGGAGTGACGTTCTCGTGGTCGAAATGAAAGACGCCAGAGTTTATCATCCAGTCGCGCCCAGATTCCGCCCCGCACATCTCCCAGATCCAGCGGGTCCATTCCAGGTTGAAGTAAAGGGATATACTGGTCACGTAGAAGATGCCCAGAGTGGCCAGGGAAAGAGCCCGGTTGGCCTTCTTCCTTTTGGCCTCGTCGGAGAACAAGCGCCTGGTTATCTTTCCCAGGGTCCAGCCGATGGAGACCAGCCACGGGCCATCGATGAGAAAGCTGTCATAGGGCAACATGCTCGACACCTCCCGCTCTCGTTCGACTACTTACGCGCCCGCCCCGTCGCCGGGGTTGCCGTCTTCCTTTTATCCAGTCCGAAAACCTTGAAGACCTGCTTTTTGCCGTATTCCAGATAGCGCTTCATCTTCCTAGCTGCGGCCCCTTCATCCCCCCTCTCCACCGCATCGACCACCTCTTCCTGCAATCTTCTGACCTTCCGGGAGTCCTGGGCGGTGGCGGCATACAGATCCCTGAACTCCACGTAAACGGGCCTGATGGAGTTGATGAGGAAGAGATAGAAGATGTTGGAACTGGCCTGGGCGAGGGCATAGAAGAACTCCAATTCCAGCATCTGCACCTCCGGCACCTCGCGAGCCTCATTCAGCTGGGCCAGGAGCAGGCGCAGTTTCTCCAGGTCCTCGTTTGAGCGGCGCAGGGCCGCCCTGCGGGCAAGCTCCAAGCCCACCACTTCTCGGGCTTCGAAGAGGTCCACGATGAGGCGGGGATTGGCGGCGGCCTGGGAGAGCAGCAGCCCTCCCAGGAGTTCGATGCGAGCGTTGGAGTAGATGTCCAGGACTCGCGTTCCGTCTCCGTGCCTGATGGACAGCAGCCCCAGCTGCTCCAATCTTTTCAGCGCCTCGCGTAAGGTGGTGCGGTTTACTCCCAGCTCGGCCGCGAGTTCCCGTTCGGGAGGCAGACGGTCCCCCGGCCGATAGGCGCCGCTGAAGATGAGCGATTGTATTTGCTGCATGACCTGCTGCGATGCGCTAGTCCGTTTGATGGGCTCGAAGGCCATGATCGCCCCTCTCTCAAAAGGTTGGACCAATCAACCATCCATAGTCTACAGGGGCATGGATCCTTCGTCAACGGCGGTGAGACCGATCATGGCGTCGGAGGAATTGGATGATATCATCTGGGATGATCAGGCGGTTAAGGCGGAGATCCCAGGGATAATATTAGGTTGATGTATGGAGGGAAAACGCTGCGCGGACTGCCGCTGGCGTCCGTCTTCCGTAGGGTGCGCGGGGGCCCTCTGCCTCCTCAAAGGCATGGCAGTTGAGGAATACGGGCCGCCGTGCCCTGATCTCTGCGAGGAGGGCGGGATGCTCGCCGAAGAAGGGAAGTGCGGGCACGGAGGAGGGGAGAGCCCTTGCGTTACAAGGCCGGCGGGGGGGTACCGAGGGAGGCAGGGCCGATGAAGATACTGGCGGTGGACATCGGAGCAGGGACCCGCGACATCCTTTTCTATGATTCCTCCAAACGCCTCGAGAACTGCATCAAGATGGTGCTTCCCTCGCCAGGCCCCCTCTATGCGAACAGGGTGGCTGAGGAGACGGCCAGGTCCAGCGATCTATTACTCGAAGGTTGCGTAGTCGGCGGGGGGCCGTTGACCCGGGCGGTGAAGAGGCATGTGCAATCGGGCCTCAGGGTGTATGCGGAACGGGAAGCCGCCTTCTGCTTGAGGAACAACCTAGAGGACGTGCTGGAGATGGGAGTGGAGTTGGTGGAGGGGCGGCCGGAGGGTTTCCGGGGCGCCGTCCTCAGACTGGACGAGCTCGACCTGCAGCCCTTGGAGAGTTTGTTGCTGTCCGTGGGGGAGAGTCTCCAGGAAGTTGACGCCGCGGCGGTGGCGGTGCAGGACCACGGCACCTACGGCAAAGGGCAGAGCAACCGTAAGACACGGATGGAGTGGATGCGGGCGACCCTGCTGGAGGATCCCCGGCCGTCCCGGCTCGCCTACACCGTTTCCACGCTGCCCCCTCGCTTTCCCCGCATGCGGTCGGCCCTGGAGAGGTTGAGGCAGCAGCTCTCCTGTGAGGCGCTGCTGGTCATGGACACCGCTCCCGCGGCGGTGATCGGATGCATGGCCGATCCCATGGTGCAGGAAAGGGCCTCGGGAAATCTGCTGCTGGTGAACGCGGGAAACGGCCATACCATGGCCTGCCTGCTGGGAGGGGGCAGGGTGCTGGGACTCCTGGAGCATCACACCGCCCGCCTCGAACCCTCGTCATTCGGGTCATACCTGGAGGCCTTCTGCTCGGGAAAGGCCGCGGATGAAGATGATTTCATGCGAGACGGGCACGGCCTCTTCTACCTGGACGAGCCGCCGGGCATGAGGAACATTGACATGGTCGCGGTGACCGGACCCAACCGCGAGATGATGCTGAAGAGCGGCCTCGAGGTCTATTTCCCTTCGCCGGGCGGGGATATGATGATGACCGGGCCCATGGGATTGGTCTCCTCCGTTCTGGAGAAAGAACGAGAATGGCAGTAAAACTATCGCGGTAGCCGCTTGGTTGTTTCGGTCCGACGCTCTATTTTCGCCGTAAAACGCACGGAGGTCCCATTGCCCGCGCGGGAGACGGGAATCCTCAATCGACCATCCAGAGAGAGGAGTCCTTTGCTCGGTAATCTTTTCCCGAGAGCCTTAACAGGAGCACGGACAGCTGAACGGCCAGCACCTTTAGATCATCGGTGTTGAGGTAATGCGAGCAGCATCGGTCGAAAAGCACCTTGGCCTCCGGCGGGAACTCCTCATCGCCGCCGTGCAGGACCATCAGGAGGGGGACGCGGGGAAATGCTTTGAAGGAGAAGGACTCATCGCCGAAATCCTCGAGCTGCCCTCCGAGCATCGGAGCCACTGAGGCAAGGGAGCCCGGCGCCCAACCGAAGGCCTCCGCCAGCGGACGTTCCACGGTCGGGGGGATGGTGGCGGCATAGAAAAGCCCTCCGGGAAGGTCGCGGTATGCCACCCATTCTCCTGTGATCGGGGAGCCGTCCGCTTTTTTCAGGTAGCGGAGAGCGAGCATCCTCAGAGAGAAAAGATCCACGGGAGGCGGGAGTATGATCCGTGGTCCGGGAAATTCCACGCGAAGCGGATATCCGAAGCATTCGGATAAGAGAACGATACCCCCCTCCCGCCTTTCCAAATCGAAGCCGCTCAGGGAAGCTGCACTCTCCGGATCAACAGAGGCCGCTTCGCGAACCGCTTTATCCCAAGCTTCACTCCGCCTGTCATCCGCTTCACCGAAGGGGGCGCTCACTTCGATGCGGTGCCCTCGCTGTCCCCCGCCTTTTCTTCACCCGTGGTGATGGGGCTTCGATCGGTTCGGGACGAGCGGCAGGCGCTTCGGGAATAACGGCCCTTGAACGCCCAGAAATCCGGCTCGATCTGCTTCATCACCTTAAGCATCACTCCTTTTATCTTTCAACATACATTCTATCTTTTTTACAATAGTATTCAATATAAACGACAGTTCTCCTTCTAGCTAAAAGGGAACTTCTGCCGAGGCGATGTCCGATGGCGATAACCGTTTGGCGCTACCGATGTTCACGCGAAAGAGCGGCGAGTGGGTCGTCTGATTCAAGGGAGGACTGGAAGGGCGGCGCATGACGAGGGGTGCGGTATGGCGTAAAAGAGCGGGATGATGTATAACAATGACCGCGGCGCGGGACGCTGCTTATCTGATATTGACGGATCGGGTTGCCCGGAGTGGTCCGCGGTTATAGAATAGCAACCGCATAGAACCGATAAGTCAATTATGGTATCTTTTAAGAAAGCCGGCTGATTCGCGCAAGAGGCGGAACAGGAGGTAGGGAGATGATACACACCCTCACGCCCGATCTGGAAAGGGAAGTGGAGAGGCGGAGCGGGCAAAAGGCCAGGAACTGCTTCCAATGCGGCAAGTGCAGCACCGGATGCCTCTTCAACTTCGCCATGGACATACTCCCCCATCAAGTCATCAAACTCGTTCAGTACGGACAGAAAGAAAGGCTGCTCTCGAGCGGAACCATATGGATATGCGCCTCTTGCGAGACCTGCACGGTGAGGTGCCCCAATGAGATCGAGGTGGCCAGGGTCATAGACACCCTGCGCCAGATGGCCCTGGAGGAAGGAGCGGTTCCCGCCGACAGGAAGATTCCCATCTTCCACAAATGCTTTCTGGGGAACATAGCTGCCACCGGGCGCATAAGCGAGCCGGTGCTCATGGGATCCTACAAAACCCTCTCGGGCGACCTCTTCTCAGACATCGGCCTGGCCGTGAACATGCTGGCCAAAGGGAAGATTAAGCTCATCCCCCAGATGGTAAAGGGCCGCCGGGAAGTTCGGCGCATCTTCAAGGAGGCTGCAAGATGAGGGAATTCGCGTACTTCCCGGGTTGCTCCCAGGGATCCTCGGCTCATGAATACGGCGAATCGGCTGTTGCTGCGGCGGAAGCTCTGGGTATAGGGCTGCGGGAGATACCCGATTGGAGCTGCTGCGGCGCTTCCTCCGGGCATATGACCAACCACCTCCTGTCGGTGGCCTTGCCCGCGCGGAACCTGGCTATAGCTTCGGAGATGGGGCTGGACGTTGCGGTGGTCTGCGCCGCCTGCTACAACCGCTTGCGGGGAGCCCAGCGGGAACTGCTGGAGGATGAGGGTTTGGCCTCGAAGGTTGAGGGGATGCTCGGGAAAGACCCGCGCTTCCGCGGGGAAGTGCTTCACCTCCTGGACATAATCTTTCGCGAGGTCGGTCTGGAAGAGCTGAAGGAGCGGGTCTCCCGTCCCTTGAAGGAATTGAAGCCGGTCTCCTACTACGGCTGTCTCATGGCCCGTCCCCGCGGGCTGATGACCGAGGACGACTACGAGAACCCTCAACGCATGGATCGTTTGTTGGAGGCGCTGGGGGCCGAGGTGCGTGGATGGTCGTACAAGACCGACTGCTGCGGCGGCTCCCTCTCCTTGACCCGCACGGATATCGTGGTGAAGCTGGTCAACCGGCTTTTCGAGGCCGCCGAGGAAGCCGGGGCCGACTGCATCGTGACCGCCTGTCCCATGTGTTTAGCCAACCTGGAGATGCGGCAGGCCGAGGGAACCCTGAGCTATAAGGCGCCGCATCAACTGCCGGTCTTTTTCTTCACCGAACTCATCGCCTTAGCCTTGGGTCTGGATGGAGCCAGGAAATGGTTCCCCAAGCACCTGATCGACCCCCAGCCCCTTCTCAGGGGCGCGGGCCTTCTTTAGGAGGTGGGCATGTCAGCGAAGAAAGCGAGAAAAAAGGAACAACCGGCGCCCGACAGCGGCTCCCCCATTGGGGCGGCGCTGGTGGTAGGAGGCGGGGTCGGCGGCATACAGGCCTCCCTTGATCTGGTGAGCTTGGGTTACCGCGTTTATCTCACGGATTCCGGACCTTCCATAGGCGGGGTCATGGGTATGCTGGACAAGACTTTTCCCACCAACGAATGCTCTATGTGCATACTCTCGCCCAAGATGGTGGAGGTGGCTTCCAATGACAATATAGAGGTCATAACCCTGGCAGACGTGGAGGAGATCGCCGGAGAGGCCGGTGATTTCACCGTGACCCTGCGGGTGAGGCCGCGCTACGTTGACGTGGAGAAGTGCACGGGCTGCGGTGACTGCACCGCCAAGTGCCCGGTGAAGGTCCCCAATCCCTATGACGCCGGTCTGGGCATCACCCGCAACATCCGCGTTCCTTTCCCCCAAGCGGTCCCCGGAGCGGCTTTCATCGACCCCGCCACCTGTCGTTACTTCACCAAGGGAAAATGCGGCAACTGCGTCAAGGTATGCCAGGCCAAGGCCATCGATTTCGAGCAGAAGGAGGAGATGCGGCAGCTGAAGGTGGGGGCCGTGATCTTGGCACAGGGCTTCACGCCCTTCGACCCTCGGCTCAAACCCGAGTATGGTTACGGGGTCTTCCCCAACGTCATCACCTCCCTGGAATTCGAGAGGATCCTCGGTGCCAACGGACCCACCTCTGGGCATGTCATCCGGCCTTCCGACGGAAAAGAGGTGCGCAAGCTGGCTTTCGTGCAGTGCGTGGGCTCGCGGGACTGCCTGGTGAATCGGGGGTACTGTTCCAGCGTATGCTGCATGTACGCCACCAAGCAGTCGCTCATCGCCAAGGAGCATCTGGCCACGGTGGAGCCAACCATCTTCTACATTGACATCCGAGCTTACGGCAAGGACTTCGAACGCTATTACCAGAACGCCGCGGCGCGGCACGGGGTGCGCTACGTGCGGGGGCTGGTCTCCGGCATCAGGGAGAGGCAGAGGACCAAGGACCTCCTTCTGCGCTACCTGGATGATTCCGGGTGCATGCAGGAGGAGGAATTCGACATGGTGGTGCTCTCCATCGGGCTGGAGCCGCCGCGCGGTCTCACCAGTGGCCTCGGCGTCGGCCTGAACGAGCACGGCTTTCTTCAGAGCGATAAGTTCCAGATATTCCAGAGCACCAGGGAAGGGGTGATGGTATGCGGGGCGGCCCAGGAGCCCCGGGACATACCCGATACCGTCACCTTGGCCTCGGCGGCGGCTGCGCGGGCCTCGCAGATCATCCACGCCGGCAGGAACACTCTGCTGACCCGAACGGAGTATCCGCCTGAGCGAGACGTGAAGGGAGAGGAACCGCGGGTGGGGGTAATCATCTGCCGCTGCGGCTCCAACATCGGGGGCTTCGTGGACGTGCCTAAGGTAGTGGAGTACGCGCGCACCCTGCCGGGGGTGGCATGGGCGGAGGAGCGCATCTACGCCTGTTCTCAGGACGCTCAGGAGTGGATACGCCAAAAAGTGAGGGAGCACGGGCTCAACCGGCTGGTGGTGGCCTCCTGCACCCCCCGCACCCATCAGCCGCTTTTTCAGGAAACGCTGCGCACCGCGGGGCTCAACAAGTATCTGTACGAGATGGCCAATATCCGCGAGCATTGCTCCTGGGTGCACATGCAGGAGCCGGAGAAGGCCACCCGCAAGGCCCGCTACCTGGTGAGGATGGCGGTGGAGAAGGCCCGCCTGCTGGAACCCTTGCAGGAAGGGGAGAGCGAGGTGATCCCTCGCGCCCTGGTTCTCGGGGGAGGCGTGGCGGGCATGAACGCGGCCCTGTCCCTGGCCCGCTCCGGTTTCCCCGTATATCTGGTGGAGAAGGAGGAGGAGCTGGGGGGGCTGGCCCGCAGCATCCGCATATCCCAAAAGGGCGAGGACGTGCAGGCCTACCTCCGGGATCTGATAGGACAGGTAGAGAAGGAGGAGCTAATCAGCGTTTTCCTCGGTCACCGGGTTGTGGACATAGGCGGGTACGTGGGCAAGTTCCGGACTCTGGTCAGGGACAGCGAAGGCAGGGAGAGCCTGCTGGAGCACGGCGCCATCATCTTGGCCACCGGCGGAAGGCAGCATCGGCCCGCGGAGGATTATCTGTATGGAAAGGATGAGAGGGTCATCACCCAGTGGGAACTGGAGGAACGGCTGGAGGAAGAGGGGGCGGAGGCGCCGCGAAGCGTGGTCATGATCCAGTGCGTGGGGTCCCGCGATGACCGGCGCCCCTGGTGCTCCAAGGTATGTTGCACCGAGGCGGTCAAGAATGCCCTTGCGGTAAAAGAGCGGTGGCCGCAAGCGCAGGTTTACGTGCTGTATCGCGACATCCGCACCTACGGTTTCCGGGAAGACCTCTACCGCCGGGCCCGAGAGAAGGGGGTCACCTTCATAAGGTTCGCGGATGACGTCAGCCCTACCGTCAACAACCTCGGGGTGAAGCTCCAGGTGGCGGTTAAAGACGCCGCTTTGGGAGGGGAGACAGTCTATCTCGATGCCGACCTTCTGGTTCTGTCGGTAGGCGTGGAGCCCAACCCGGACAACGGCGAGCTCGCTCCCATGCTCAAGGTGCCGCTCAATGCGGACGGCTTCTTCCTGGAAGCCCATATGAAGCTGCGGCCCGTGGATTTTTCCACTGACGGCGTGTTCCTTTGCGGCTTGGCCCACGCTCCCAAGTCGATCGAGGAGTCGGTGGCCCAGGCGGTGGCGGCCGCCGCTAGGGCGGAGACGGTGCTGGCGAAGGACCGCATCATCACCGAAGGCGTGGTGGCCCAGGTCGACGAGTCGTCCTGCTCGGGTTGTCGCACCTGCGTGGCCCTGTGCCCCTTCGAGGCCATAACCTTCGACGAGACCAAGGGGGTCGCCCGGGTGAACACCTCGCTGTGCAAGGGATGCGGGACCTGCACGGCCGCCTGCACCGCAGGGGCCAACCGCATTCAGGGGTTCCGCTTCGACCAGATAATCAGCCAGATCGTGGCGGCCTCCAAGGCCTGGAATGATTGAGAGAAGGAGGCAGGAGACATGGCCGAGGCAAACGGCAGGCGGAATACAGCGGACGAGGATATAAGGATCCTCGCCTTCCTCTGCAACTGGTGCTCTTACGCCGGGGCGGATCTGGCGGGGGTGAGCAGGCTTCAATACCCCGCGCAGGTGCTGGACGTGCGGGTGATGTGCACCGGCACCATCAGCCCCTATTTCGTTATCAAGGCCTTCCAGGAGGGGATGGACGGGGTCATCGTGGCCGGATGCCATATCGGGGACTGCCATTACCTCAAGGGCAATTACATGACCGCCAAGCGCTTTCAGTTCCTGCAGAGAGCGCTGGAGGTGTTCGGCATCGAGAAGGAGAGGCTTCGCTTGGAGTGGGTATCGGCTGCCGAAGGCGAGAAGTTCGCCAACCTGATCCGCGATTTCACCCGCACCATCAGCGAGCTGGGCCCCTCTCCCCTGCGTCAAGGCAGGAAGGAGGTGGCGGTTCGATGAGCGGCAAGTCGGATAAGGGTGACGGGATGATCGATCTGATAATAGACGACCGCGAGTGTCGCGCTCCCCGCGGATCCACCATCCTGGAGGTCTGTCGGGCCCACGGCATAGACGTGCCCACGCTCTGCTACGATGAGAGGCTGGCGCCTTACGGGGGCTGCCGGCTTTGTCTGGTGGAGGTGGAGGGAGCCAGGGGACTGCTTCCCGCCTGCACCACCGAGGCGGAGGAAGGCATGGTGGTCAGGACCTCCACCGAGCAGGTGGAGAGCGCCCGCCGCACCTCCCTGGAGCTGCTGGTCTCCGACCATCCCATGGCCTGCACGGGTTGCAGCAAATCGGGCAACTGCGAGCTGCAACGGCTGGCCAAGCGTTACGGCATAGAGGAGAGCCGGTATAAGGGGGAGAAACACGAGTACCCGGTGCTCCGCGACAACCCCTTCATCTTGCGCGATTACAACAAATGCATACTATGCGCGCGCTGCATCCGCATATGTCGGGAAGTCCAAGGGGTGGGCGTCTATGATTTCGTCAACCGCGGCTTTGCCGCCGTGCCCGGCACTCCCTACGATCGGCCCATGGTCGAGACGCCCTGCGAGTTCTGCGGACAGTGCATATCCACCTGTCCCACCGGCGCCCTCACCGCCCGTCCCTTCGAGGAGAGGGAGAGGGTCTGGAAAAGGGAGATGGCCCGCAGCGCTTGCGCCCACTTCGGGGTGAGCCTGGACGAGATGATGGAGGCTCTGGGGGTTGAGGGGTGGAAGGTTCGCACCACCTGCCCCTATTGCGGGTGCGGGTGCCAGCTGGACCTGAGCGTGTTGGACAACCGCGTGGTGGAGGTGTCCTCCCCGGTGATGGTGGGGCCGGGGCAGGGGAACCTGTGCATCAAAGGTCGTTTCGGCCAGGACTTCATAGCCAGCTCCGACCGGCTCACCACCCCGCTGATACGCAGGGACGGCGAGTTCGTGGAGGCGAGTTGGGAGGAGGCCATAGAACACGTGACTACGCGCCTGCGCGAGATCAGGGATAGATCGGGGCCGGACGCGCTGGCGGTGCTGGCCTCCGCCCGCATAACCAACGAAGAGAACTACATGCTGCAGAAGTTCGCGCGGGCGGTGCTGGGCACCAGGAACATCGATCACTGCGCACGTCTCTGCCACGCTCCCAGCGTGGCCGGGCTGGCTCAGACTTTCGGATCGGGAGCCATGACCAATTCCATAGATGATCTGGAGGAGGCGGACGCGGTCCTCATCATCGGCTCCAATACCACCGAGACCCATCCCATCATCGCCCTGCGCCTGAAGAAGGCGGTGATGGAGCACGATTGCAAGATCATCGTGGCGGACGCAAGGCGCATCCGCATGTGCTACTTCGCCGACAAGTGGTTGCGCCAAAGGCCCGGTACCGATGTGGCCCTGATCAACGGCATGATGAACGTCATCATCGAAGAGGGGTTGTTCGACCGGGAATTCATAGAGAGCCGCACCGAGGGCTTCGAGGACCTGAAGAAAGCGGTGGCCGAGTACACCCCGGAGAGGGCCGCGGAGATAACCGGGGTTGACGCCGACCTCATACGCGAGGCGGCCCGCACCTTCGCCACCGCGGAGAGGGCGGCCATCGTCTATGCCATGGGGATCACCCAGCACACCACAGGAACCGACAATGTGATAGCCCTTGCGGACCTGGCCATGCTCACAGGCAATATCGGACGGGAGGGAACGGGCGTCAATCCCCTGCGCGGCCAGAACAACGTGCAGGGGGCATGCGACATGGGGGCCCTGCCCAACGTCTTCAGCGGTTACCAGAGCGTCACCGATCCCGAGGCCTCCCGGAAGTTCGCGCGAGCATGGGGCGTGGAAAGCCTGCCCCAGCAGGTGGGCCTGACGGTGACCGAGATGATGGATGCTGCCCTGAGAGGCGAGGTCAAGGGCATGTATATCGTCGGGGAGAATCCGATGATGAGCGATCCCGACATCCGCCATGTGGAAGAGGCCCTTCGCTCCCTCGATCTGCTGGTCGTTCAGGACATCTTCATGACGGAGACGGCCCGCCTGGCGGACGTGGTCCTTCCTGCGGCTTCCTATGCCGAGAAAGAAGGGACCTTCACCAACACCGATCGGCGCGTGCAGCGGGTGCGTAAGGCAGTGGAGCCGCCGGGAGACGCGCGCAGCGACCTCCGCATCATCGCCGATATCGCTGAAGCGCTGGGATACAGCATGCCGGCCCGGGAGGCGGAGGAGGTCTTCCGGGAGATGGCCTCACTGACCCCTTCGTATGCGGGGATAACCTACGAGCGCCTGGATGCCGGAGAGACCATCCACTGGCCCTGCCCCGAGGAGGGGCATCCGGGGACGCCCATACTTCATAAAGAGAAGTTCACCCGCGGCAAGGGCGCCTTCATCCCCGTGGAATACAAGCCGCCGGCCGAGGAGCCGGATGATCGGTACCCCCTGGTCATGACCACCGGGCGCGTTCTCGAGCAATACCACACCGGGACCATGACTCGGAGGGTGCCCGGCATAAACGAGATAGACCCCGCCAACCGCGTCTGGATAAGCCGGGAGGATGCCGAGGCAATGGGCATATCGGACGGGGATCTGGTCAGGGTGTCCACGCGGCGGGGGGATATCGAGGCGGAAGCGAGGGTTACCCGCAAGATGCCCGGCGGTCTCATCTTCATCCCCTTCCACTACAGCGAGTCGCCGGCGAACAGGCTCACGGTGGGCAGGATCGACCCGGTTTCCAAGATACCCGAGTTCAAAGTGGCGGCGGCTGCGGTGAGCCTGGTGAGGAAGTCGGCAGGCGGCAACGGTTCGGGAAACGGGTCCGGGGAAGGCCGGCCGGGGGGAGGTGAATGAGCCGATGAAGGAGAAAGTCGCCGGAGCCATAAGGCAGGCTCTTGAGAGCGGCAGGGCAGGAGCGGTGCTTTTCTTGGCCGAGGAGGAGGGCAAGCTCATCCCCCGGCTGGTCCGCGATGCAGGCGACCCCGCTATAGAGAGGGCCTATGTGGGTGATAAGCGCTTCCCCGCATCCGCCTTCGCGGCCATCTCGCTGCCCGCGGTGGATGGGGTGCTGGCGGTGGTGGGGCGAGAGTGCGACCGCCGAATGATGAACGAACTGGCCAAGCTGAACCACCTGGACCTGGAGCGGGTGCTGCTGCTGGGGATACCCTGTTCGCAGGAGCTTGCCGATGCCTGCGGATGCGATCATCCCGTGCCACCGGAGCCGGTGGCCGAAGCGGAGGTAAGGCCGGCGGAGGCATTGGATGCCCCCTCCCGGAGCATGGATATACCCGAGCGGCTGGCATATTGGATGGATCACTTCAGCCGCTGCATAAGATGCTATGGATGCCGCAATTCCTGCCCTCTGTGCGTTTGCAAGGATTGCGCCCTGGAGAGGGAGGAGTTGGCGGGAAAGGATTGCTTCCCTCCGGACATCCCCGTTTTCCACATAATCAGAGCCCTGGACATGGCCGACAGATGCATCGACTGCGGAATATGCGAACTGTCCTGCCCGGCGGACATACCCTTAAGAGAGCTCTACCGCGAGGTTCGGGGGCTGTTCAAGGAGCATTTCGGCTACGAACCTGGAATATCGGCGGAGGACAGAAGCCCTCTTTCCTTTCTGGGCGAGGCCGCGGATTTGGGCGCGCATGAATAAGCCCCGCAGGGGTCAACGGGTCTCAGTCGGGAATGTTCGATTACGCTCTCTCAGGGAGCGGGGAGGAACAACAGCTCAACGTCGCTGAAGAGAGCGCTGCCTCTGCCCTCGGCCACCAGATAGGCGAAGGCGGTTCGAGCGCATTCGGGGACGCGCATATCGACCGATAAAGGGCTCCAGCCGTTTCCGCCGGGGAGGGCCACGGGTCCCGAGCTCTCCATCCCTTCATCGGTGTAGAAAACCAGCACCAGGAAGGCCTGCCCTTCAAGGCCGCGCGCATCGGCCATGCCGCTCAGGGAGGCGATGCCGCCGACCCCTTCCAGGCCGCTCACCGACTGGTACAGGAAGATGCGGTTGTTTCCGTCGGCCGAAGAGGGCGGCCACAGACGGACCGCCGGACTGCCGGCCGGGGAGGCCCCTTCCAACGCCCAGGTGGCCGCTGAATCGGGGGGGTCGAACATGAGGCTCCATCCTTGGAGACCCCGGCTGAAGTCCGGGTTTTCAAGGAGGTTCACCCCGGCGGGAGGCGGCGATGGGAGGTGTTCTCGAGCAACCGCGCTGACGGAGTCCAACCACACCTTGCCGGTGCCGAAGAGGCCCGCTTCCAGCACGAGCAGCTCCGTTCCCCGAGGTACGTACACCACTCCCCGCATCTCGCTCCAATCATTATCCCCCTTCAGCCCGCTCAGGTAGAGGCGTGCCAGTATGGTCCCTTCCCCCTCACCGACGGCCCGGAAGCCGGATAATCTGACGAAGGCGTTCCCCTTGAGCCCGGCGGTCTTAACTTTGGCCCCTATCTCCAGGTCCATCCCTCGGGGAAAGGAGGTGATGGCTTGCTCCCAGACCAGGTCGGAGCCGCCTGAGGACGGAACGGCCTCGAGGGCGGCGCAGGCGTAACCTGCGGCGCTCATCCCTTGCTCCCACCAGGCTGATCTTCCCGGGCCCGTCCCTTTGGGGGTCCAGGCATATATATCCAGAAGGGAGCCCACCTCGAAGCTGTGATTGGTGATCAGGTTGACGCCGGTCAGCGGTTCGCCGCCACCCGTCTCGCCCTCTTCCTCATGGTGAGCGTGGCTTCCCTCGGCGGCATGATGCTCATCTTCCCCCTCAGCGTGGGCGTGTTCGTGCCCCTCGGCCGAGACCACCAGGTGGGTATGAAGATACCACTGGGAGATGACCGCGACGGATAGGAAAACCGCCGTGAGGGCGATCCAGAGCGAAAGGCGTTCGAAGCGCTTCATGTAGAATATAATACCGATTTGCGGGTACGGTTAAAAGCCGTGCGGGAGCGTTGCGGGATGACGATGCGAAAAGGAGAGCGGGCATGGGAATCGAGAGGATCATGCCGGGACTGGCGGTCGGGGGCGAGTCGAAGATCGTGCTTTTGGTCCTGGACGGGCTGGGGGGGTTGCCCTGGCCGGACAGCGGCCTTACCGAGCTGGAGGCCGCATCCACTCCGAACCTGGACGCGCTGGCATCCCGGCACACCTGTGGGCTCATTCATCCCGTATCCCCCGGCATAACCCCGGGCAGCGGACCCGGGCACCTCGCCCTCTTCGGCTACGACCCATTGAAGTACGAGATAGGGCGGGGGATACTTTCAGCTCTGGGGCTGGGGCTGGAAGTTGGCCCGGGGGAGGTGGCCGCGAGGGTCAATTTCTGCACGGTCGAGGGCGGTTTGGTGGCCGACCGCCGAGCCGGGCGCATCCCCACGGAGGTCAACGCTGAGCTCTGCGCGCTTATCTCCGAGAGAGTCGAGGTGCCCGGATTGACCTTCACCCTGAAGCCGGAGAAGGAGCATCGAGCCGCCCTTATACTAAGGGGTGAGGGCCTTTCGGAGAACCTCACCGACAGCGATCCCGAGAGGACCGGCTTTCCTCCCCTGAGAGTGCTTCCGCGTGATCCCGGCGATGAGAGAGCGGTCCGCAGCGCCGAACTGGTCAATGCCTTCCTGGATGCGGTGGGCGAGACGCTGAAGGACCGACGCCAGGCGAACATGATATTGCTTAGGGGGTTTTCCGGGCACCCCAGCATACCCACCATGGAGGAACGATACGGCCTGAGGGCGGCGGCCATAGCCACCTATCCCATGTACAGGGGATTGGCCAGACTGGTGGGCATGCGGGTGCTTGAGACGGGGGACGCTTTCGAGGATCAGCTTGATACCCTGGAGGGAAGCTGGGAAGACTACGACTTCTTCTTTCTCCACTACAAGAAGACCGACAGCGCGGGGGAGGACGGCGATTACCGGAGGAAGGTCCGATGCATCGAGGAGGTTGATTCCTTTATGCCGCGAATAACGGCGCTGCGTCCCGAGGTGCTGGTGGTGACAGGTGACCATTCCACGCCGGCCCTGCTACGCGCCCATTCCTGGCACCCCTGCCCTCTTCTGCTGGCATCCGATCGCGAGATGCCCGACGAGGTGGACGCCTTCAGCGAAAGACGCTGCGCGAGAGGAGGGTTGGGGATCTTCTCGGCCGTCGACCTAATGCCCCTGATGCTGGCCAACGCGGGACGCCTGGGTAAGTACGGAGCTTGAGCCTCCGAAAGGATGACTCTGAGCGGATCGAAAGTCGACACGCGGAGAAAGGCAGGGAAGATGGATGAGGCGTTGATGATGGAAGCTCCCGAGCTGCCTTTTCCCCTTTACGCGCGGGGCAAGGTCAGGGAGATGTTCGATCTGGGCGAGGACCTTTTGATGGTGGCCACCGACCGGATCTCAGCCTTCGACGTGGTCCTGCGAAGCGGCATTCCCGGAAAGGGAGAGGTACTGAACCGCCTCTCACTGTTCTGGTTCGAGAGGACCCGGAGGACTTTCCCCAATCATCTCTCGGGGAAAAAAGTGGGCGATTTTCTGGACGATCCCGAACTGGTCGCCTTGCTGGAACCCCGCAGCATGGTGGTGCGCAAGGCCGAGCCCCTTCGCTTCGAGGCCATAGTGCGGGGTTACCTTGCCGGCTCGGCCTGGGCCGAGTATCGGGAAAGGGGTACGGTGGGGGGGATTCCCTTGCCCCCGGGCCTGCGGGAGTCCGAGAAGCTGCCCGAGCCGCTGTTCACCCCGACCACCAAGGGGGAAGAGGGAGAGCACGACCTGGCCATGACCCATGAGCAGCTGCGGGAGCAGGTGGGAGAGGATCTGGCGGAACGAGCGCGGGAGGCCTGCCTGCAGATATATTTGGATGCGCGGGAGTACGCCGCAGAGAGGGGCATCATCATCGCCGACACCAAGATGGAGTTCGGGCTCCTGGATGGGGATCTGGTGCTGGTAGACGAATTGCTCACCCCCGATTCCTCCCGCTTCTGGCCGTCTGCGGGCTACTCCCCCGGCTCGCCTCAGCCCAGCCTGGACAAGCAGTTCGTGCGAGACTGGTTGCGGGGATCCGGATGGAAGGAGGGGGACGGCCCTCCTTCGCTGCCACAGGACGTGGTCACCAGAACCAAGGAAATATATAGGGATATCTACCGCAGGCTCACCGGCGCGAACCTGGACGGTTAAAACCCCGGCCGCACAAAAGGGACTTCACCGCAGGGATGCCGGCCCGCGCGGCGCGATCGGCCTTAGAGGCCATAACCCCGGATCAGGAGAGATCGCGACCTCCGTCGACCAGATAGACCTGCCCGGTTACGAAGGAAGAAGCTTCGGAGGCGAGGAAGATGACGATGCCCACTATCTCCTCGGGCTCGGCGATGCGGTGCATGGGTATGGAGGACACCGCCGCCTGCAGGATGGCCTCATTTCCCCAGAGGGCCTGACTGAAATGGGTCTTCACCAGCCCGGGGGCTACGCAGTTGACCCTCACCCCCTTGTCTCCCCATTCCATGGCGAAGACCTTGGTTATCATGTTGACCGCCGCCTTGGAAACGGAGTAAATGCCCAGGAGGGGGGTCGGCTTGAAGCCGGCCTCGCTGGAGATGTTGATGATGGAGCCGCCTCCCTGTTCCACCATGATCTTGCCCACCTGCTGGGTCAGATAAAAAAGACCCCGCGCGTTTACCTCGAAGATCTTGTCCCAATAGGACATGGCTGCATCGGCGGTGAGCCCGAAATAGGGGTTGGTGGCGGCGTTGTTCACCAGGATGTCTATCTTTCCCCATGCATCCAGAGCGGTCCTTATGAGGTTATCGATGGCCTCCAAGTTCCCGACGTGGGCGGCCACGGCCAGGGCCTCCCCCCCCGCCGATTCGATCTCCGCTTTGACCTGATCGAGCACCTCCTGCTTGCGGCTGGCCAGCACGACTTTAGCTCCGAACTCCGACAGCCCCTTGGCGATGGCCTCTCCGATCCCGCGGCTGGCCCCGGTGACCACGGCCACTTTGCCGGTTAAATCGAATCTTTCCTTGATCATCTCTCCTCCCGTTGGGTCTCTAACCGCCCCTGCCTTACGATGACAAGTTCATCGGCACCGTCATTGGGCGATGTTCGCATAATTTGCTCCGTTACAGCCTAATCCCTTTTTCCGGATACCCAAGACATGAAACGCTGCGCGCGCTCACAGGGCTTCGCCCAATATCTCCGCGGCCTTTTCCTTATATATGTTGAAGTCGCTTTCCCCAAAGGTGCAGAAGATGACCTTCTGGATGGACGGCTCTTTCTCCAGGAAATCCCTGACTGTGCTCAAGGCGACGGGAGCCGCCAGCTCGATGGGATAACCGTAAACGCCGGTGGAGATGGAGGGGAAGGCCACCGTGCGCAGGCCATGCTTAACCGCGAGGGCCAAACTGTTGCGGTAGCAGTTGGCCAGCAGCTCGGGCTCACCCCGGCTGCCCCCGCCCCAGACCGGGCCAACCGTGTGGATAACGTGAGCGGCGGGAAGTCGATATCCGCCGCTGATCTTGGCCTCACCCGTCTCGCATCCGCCAAGCGTCCTGGTCTCCTCCAGGAGCTGTGGTCCTGCCGCGCGGTGAATGGCGCCGTCGACCCCTCCTCCGCCCAGCAGGCTCTTGTTCGCAGCGTTCACTATGGCGTCCACCGCGAGCTTGGTGATGTCGCCCTCGATTATCTCCACCCTTCCGCCAAGATATAAAGGCATGTCATACACCTCCTTCGATGCTTCACGCGGCTATTATATCAACCTCGGTCTAAGCATCGGCAATGGAGAGACCCCGGTGCAGCGGCCCTCAAGCGGCCGTCATCTAGGACGGCGTCCCTGGAGGCGGCCTCCGTCGGAGGCGGAGGAAGCCTGTTGTATAATCTTCGCATGGTCAAGGTCGCTTTTATATGCACCGGTAACATCTGCCGCAGCGTCATGGCCGAGGCCTTCTTCCGTAAGGCGGCGCATGGCGAGCTGAAGAGGGGAGAGGTGGCGGTCTTATCCGCGGGCCTGATGGCGGAGGATGGCGCGGCGCCTCTTCCTGAGGTCGTTGAGCTGATGCGGGAGAAGGGGTTGGAGGTGTCGGGTCACCGGGCCAGGAGGGTGGACGAGGAACTCATCGAGGAATGCGATCTTCTGTTGACCATGACTCTTCACAACAGCCAACGGCTGCTGACCTTGGATCCCCGGGCCGCGCATAAGGCCTTCACCTTGAAGGAGTTCGTGCGCGGCGCCTCCAAAAACGGTCCGGTAGAGTGTGTGGGTTTACGCGACAGGTTAAAGTCGTTGAGGTCGAGGGTGCGTCGGTTGGAGGGTCTGGAGGCGCCGGCGGAGGAAGGGGAGTCGCTGAAAGCGCCCCTGCAGTCGTTCTTCCTCCATTATTTCCATCTTTACGACCATGATCTGAGCATCGATGATCCCGTGGGGCAGTCTCCAGCGTTCCTGAGGCGATGCGCTGAGGAGATCGAGGAGAGCGTTCTCGCTTTATATTCGCTGCTCACGGGAAGGAACGGGTTCGAAGGCGCCTACCGACACGGGGGCCGCGGAGGTTGAGCGGCCGTGCAGCAAGAAGAACGGGTCCGCCTAGCGATAGGGGCGATTTGATCGTCGGGGAAGGAGGACGCCATGGAGCAGAAGCAGATCCTATACGATAGAGAGGGAGCGGTGGAGGTCATCACCCTCAACAGGCCGGAGACCAAGAACTCCTTCACCTTCGCCATGATCCGCGAACTGGGCGACCATTTCCAGCAACTGAGTCTGGACGACGAAATCAGGGCGGTGGTCATCACCGGGAGCGGCTCGGGTTTCTGTACCGGAGCCGACCTCACCGGTCCAGACAACCGTCCCGACATAACCCTGCCGGTGGGCATGCGCCTGACCACCCAGTGGTACGGAAGGGTTGTGGGGGGCATCCTCGGCCTGGAGAAGCCGGTCATCGGTGCCATTAACGGGGTGGCTGCGGGAGCTGGGTGCAATTTCGCCCTTGCCTGCGACATCCTCGTGGCTTCGGAGAACGCCCGCTTCATCCAGGTCTTCGTGCGCCGCGGGCTCATCGCCGACATGGGCGGCACCTTTTTCCTGCCGCGGCTGGTGGGGTTGGCCCGGGCCAAAGAGCTGATGTTCACTGCCGACGAGGTGGACGCGAAGAGGGCTTTGGAGCTGGGCCTGGTCAATAAGGTGGTGCCTCACGAAGACCTGATGCCGGCGGCGATGGAGACGGCGCGGAGGCTGGCGGCGGGACCAACCCGCGCCATAGGTATGATCAAGAGCATGCTCAACCGTTCTTTCGAGAGCACTCTGGAGGAGGCCCTGGAGAGAGAGGCGGCCCTGCAGGGCGTCGCCGTTAGCACCAATGACGTACGTGAAGGGATCATGTCCTTCCTGCAGAAACGCCCGCCCGAGTTCACCGGGAGCTGACGGAGGGCCCGCGGGCCGCAGCGACATGACCATAGTTTTCTTCGATCTCGACCATACCCTGTTGAAAGGGGCCAACGGCAACATGGTGGTGCGCTACATGGTCCGGAGGCGCCTGATGAGGCCCGGGGCCGCATGGAGAGCCGCCCGCTATACGCTGCTCTACCGGCTCAACCGCATACCCTACATGGAGGTATACAAGTGGACCTTCCGCGAATGCGGCAAGTACCCGTTGAATCAGCTACTTGCCCTGCTGGACGAGGCCTACGAGAGATACATCCTGCCTTGTCTGTTTCAGGAGGGACGGGAGAAGATCGCGGAGCATAAGTCCCTCGGGCACCTGACGGTCATCGCCACCGCCGCGGGAGAGTATATCTCTGAGAAGGTCAGGGTTCAGCTGGGGGCGGACGACCGCATAGCCGCAACCGCGCCGGTCAGGGACGGTCGTCTCACCGATGAGCTGGAAGAGCCCATCCCCTTCGGGGAAGGAAAACTGTGGCGGGCCCGCGATTATGCCGATAAACGAGGCGTACCCCTCGAGGGATGCTGGTTCTATTCCGACAGCCTGGCGGACCTGCCCTTGCTGGAGGCGGTGGGATACCCGGTTGCGGTGAACCCCTCGAGGGGCCTGCGCAAGTTGGCGGATCGCAGGGGATGGCCGGTTCTGCATTGGAGAAAGACCTTGCGGGGGGAGAAGCCGGCGGCGGCGGAGCGTCTCAGCTTCGCCACGTGATCCGGCATGTGAACGCCACTGCTCCCGGAAGCTCTGCCCTCGGTGAGCAGACGAGTTGCATGATTTCTTTCGGAAGGAGGAAGAATGGATTATGGTGTTATGCGGGACCCGGTGAAGCCGGTGGTGGACCTGCACACCGATTCCCTCATTGCGGCTCGTTTCTTCGGTTATGACTTGGGGAAGAAACACATTCCGCCCCTTGGATTTCAGCCCTGGAGGCTGCACGCGGACTTTCCCCGTTTGAGGGAGGGCGGGGTGAACGGGGTGTGGTTGGGCATCGTGACCTCTCCCTACCCCCGTTCGGCCTGTCTGAGACGAGCCCTGCGCAACATCGAATTTGCCCGCCGCGTCGTGGCCGCAAACCCCCATCAGGCGGAGATGGCCCAAGGTCCGGAGGAGATGATGAGGATTATCGGCGATGGCAGGATAGCGGTGATGCTCGGGGTCGAGGGGCTGCACGCCGCGGGATCCTCCCTCGAGGGGCTCAAGGAAATCTACGGGGCGGGAGCCCGTTACGCAGGCCTGGCGCACTTCACCGACAACCATTTCGCCTCCACCAATTTTCGCAGGGATCGCCCGGCTCCCTTGACGGAGCTGGGAAGAAAGGCGGTGCGCTGGATGAACTCCGCGGGCATGGTCATCGATCTGGCCCATACCCACCCCGACTGCCTCCGCGAGGTCTGCGAGATCACCCGAGCGCCGGTGATCGTCTCCCACACGGGGATATCTGCGGTGCGAAAGGCTTCCCGCAACGTGACCGATGACGACATCCGCAGGGTCGCGAACACCGGAGGCGTTATCGGCATCATCTACGCGACCAACTGGATAAGCCGCAACCCCTTCTGCGGACTGGGGGAAGTGGTAGATCATTTCGACCACGTGCGGGACCTGGTGGGAGTGGAACATCTTGCTCTAGGCTCCGACTGGGACGGCTTCATCATGGTCCCGGGGCCCATGGGGGATGCCTCCGGCCTGCCTCGGCTGTTCCAATTGATGAGGAGGAGGGGATACTCCGAGGAGGATCTGGACAGGATACGCGGTTTAAATTTCCTGCGCGTCTTCCAGGAGGTTATCAAGGCGGCAGGTTGACGCGCGCAATCTGGTTAGTTATCGTTCACTATTGACAATGAACTGCGGTCTTTCCGTGAGGATGACCAGAAGACCCGAGACGGTAACCGGTTCGAGACCGCAGAAGGCAGCAGGGAGGAGGCGAGAGATCGTGAGTACCGTTGGCTGCAGGATGACGGTTTCGCTTTTACTCCTGATGACGGGAGCGCTTGCCGGCTTCGCTTGGGCGGTGAGGATGGATGAGGAGGAGCGGCGCCGCGTCCGCAAGTTCTTCTTCGAGTTGAGGGAGTTGCCGCGCCGGGTCCTCATCTGAGTAGGAGTAAGCCGCCGCATGGCTCGAACCCGTGGCGGACCCTTAAGATCGGGGATCCGACCACCGGCATGGGAAGGGTCAGGGAGCATGGGAGGAGGATTCTGGGATGAGCGAGGAACGCCATGACGTGATCATAATCGGAGCCGGAGTGGGCGGGCTCACCTGCGCCAGCCTGCTGGCCAAAGAGGGGCTCGACGTGCTGGTGCTGGAGGCCCTGGACCGCATCGGAGGATGCTGCTCCAATTATGATTTCGGCGGCTTCAAGCCGGAGGTGGGGGCCATATTCATCATCGCCCACTTCATGTACTCCCAGTATTTCCAGCTGGTGGAAAGGCGCATGGAGGACTATCTGGAGCTGCGGCTCATCGACCCCGTTTACGACCTCATTATCGAGGGAGGGGAGCGCTATGTCCTGCCCCGCGACTTCGACGACATGGAGGAAGTGGTGCGGCGCATCAATCCTGAAGATGTGCCCAATTACCGCCGATACAATCGGGACATGAAGAAGATAGTAGACTACATGAAGGCGGTGGGAGCCAGCAAGATGCCTGCTCTGCGGGACTTCCTCAAGCCCTCATCGCTGGCCAGGATGGGGGCGAAGAAAGAGCTGCTGGCGGCCCTTCCGGTGATGGCGAGACTGGGCGTCCGCAACATGGACCGCTGCATAAGGGGATACTTCCAGGACGAGCGCCTGCAGCTCATATTCGGTTGGGAGAACCTTTACGCCGCTCTTCCCGCTCATCGCTGCAACGGTTTTTTCACCTCCATGACCTACATGGGGCATGACGGTTATTACTATCCGCGCGGGGGCATGATTTCCATCCCCAAGGCCATGTGGAAGATAGCCGAGGAGTACGGGGCGAAGCTCAGGTTGGGCACTGCGGTCAAGCGCATAATGGTGGAGAACGGCAAGGCGGTGGGTGTTGAGCTGGAGAGCGGGGAGCGGCTGAGGGGCAAGGCGGTCATCTCCAACGCCCATTCCCGCATCACCTACCTGGATCTGGTGGGGGAGGAACTCCTGCCCAAGTGGGCGGCGAAGACCATACGTCGGCAGCCCTGCTCCATCCCTGCCCCCACTTTTTACTTGAACACCTCGGAAAAAGTGGGCATCCGTTCTCATTTCACGGTCCTTCTGACCCGCAGGCGTAAGTTCGACGACCTGTGGAAAGAGTTCTACGACACCGGGCTGCTTTACCGGCCGGATGACGGCCCCATGCTGGTGAGCAATCCTAACTTCGACGACCCGGATCTCGCGCCGCAGGGAAAGGACGCCCTCTCGGTGATATATATAGCGCCCTATCGGCTCAAGTATTACGACTGGGACGATATCCGCACGTCCTGGGCGCGGGAATTGACCGAATCCCTGGAGAGAAGGGCCTTCCCCGGCCTCACCTCCAGGGTGGAGAGGTTGGAATCGGTGACTCCCAAGGACCTTGAAAGGACTTTGAGGGTGGCGGAGGGGGCTTTCTTCGGTTTGGAGATGAACGGATACAACATGGGTCCTTTCCGGCCCAATTATCGTTCCCGCCTTATACGCAACCTGTATCTCACCGGTCAGTGCACCAACCCGGGCGGAGGAGTGCCCCTGGTGATGACCTCGGGAATACTCACTTCATGCCTGTTGGCCAATGACTGGCCGCAGCTTTAGCGGTCATTCCGGGGAAGTCGTCGTTGCCGCGAATATAGAGAGTGCGGCGCCAAGCCGAGAGGCGGGTACGCTCGGAAATAGTCAAGGCGAAAGATGCCTTTCGCGGATGGAACGACTTCTCTGCCTCTCGACTGATCTGCGCCCGTGCGCGACAATTCCAGGCGCTTCGGATATCCCGGTCGGAGAGCGGATCGGTTCGGGAAGTCGAGTCGCTTACGGCCTATCAGTAGCGGCTCTCGCGCGGCCTGGCCTCGTTGATGACCAGTGTCCTCTCCTGGAGCCGCACGTTCTGCAGGCCCTGGATGGCTGCCTGTGCTTCCTCCTCCGTGGACATCTCCACGAACCCGAATCCACGGGACCTACCAGTCTGGCGGTCGCTGATGACGTCCGCCCGCTCCACCGTTCCGTAGGGCCGGAAGAGGTCTTCCAGGTCCTGCGAGGTGGACTGGTAGGGAAGGTTGCCGACGTAGATGGTCTTGCCCATGTCTCCTCCCGTACTCTCAGACCGACCTGGGATAGGCCCGGTTATAGCGCCGGGCCATGCGCGATTTGCGATTGGCGGCGTTGTTCTTGTGGATGATCCCGTCGGAGGCGGCTTTATCCAGGGCCTTGGTCGCTTTGCGGAAATATGCCTCGCAGCTCTCCCGATCTCCCTCCTCCAGGGCAGCGTGGAATTTCTTTATGTAGGTCTTTATCTCGCTCTTGCGTGACTTGTTGCGCAGCCGGCGCCGCTCCGCCTGCCGCATGCGCTTCTCCTGCTGCTTGATGTTCGGCAATTATCTACCTCCTTCGATCCACGATCGCCAATTCTACCACAAACTCCCGGCCGTGAAAAGGCGTTGTCCTGGTTCACTACATCGTGAACAGTAGCTCCCTATGCTCGCTCTCCTCCATCCATTGCGCCAGGAACTCCATGGGGGCGAGATAGCCCAGACCCTGAGGGGGCCTCACGTGATTGTATAGGAAATTCCACTCGTCGAGGATCCGGTTGAGCTCCTCCGCCGTATATCCCTCCCGAAAGGCCCAGAGCTCGCAGTAGTCGGTCTGGATCCTGCGCTCCACGAAGGCGTTGTCCTTGGGGCAGTAGGGATGGGAGAAGCAGTGGGTGATGAGCTCCTCCTCTGTGGCCTGGTCGAAGTGACGCGGAAACTCGGCACCATTGTCCGTCTGCAGTGCCGGGACCGAGAAGGGCAGGTAGGCCTTGACCTCCTCGAGGAAGGCCCGGGCGCAGGCGGAGCTCGCGGAGGAGTGGGCGCGGGAGAAGGCCGCGCGGGAAAAGCGGTCTATGGCCGTGAACTGGCAGTGCTTCCTGCCCCCGAAGCGCGGGCGCTTGGTGTCTATCTGGATGAGGCAGCCGGGGAAGGCCTTCTTCATCCGTTTCTCTGCCCGCAGGCGCCTCTTTTTCCTCTTGGCGGCCCTGCCGCGCTTGGGCGAGACCCGCTCGTCGCGGAGGCCCTTTCTCTTCATCATCCTGCCCGCGGTGGAGGGAGAGAGGGTGATGCCGTAATCGCGGGCCGGGATGACCGCTATCTTGTGCCTCGACCAGGCGGGGTGCTCCCTCCTCAGGTCGCAGATGAGCTCAGCCGTCTGCCGGGGGACGGTGGTCGTCCTGCGCCTTTTAGGGGTGCGGGAGGCTTTCCAGGCCTCTGGGGCCTTTCTCGACGTACCTCTTCACCCGCTTGTAGAGGGTGCTTTTGATATACCGAAGCGGCGGCGGGTCACGCCGGCATTTTGGTGCTTCTTGTGATGGTCTGTCCAGCTAAGCCTCACCCCGGCCTCTTTGGAGAGATCCGCCACCCCGGCCATCCTATATATATTTTCCTTCGGTGAGGAAGTCTCGTATGATAGACAGCGGTGGACGTTCCAACCGATCCTTTCATTTGGGCACATCTTTGCTTCGCTTCTTTTACCGCAAAGCAAGTATGGGGGGTGTCCACTATGTTTATGAACCCGGGCTGATACTTATTGGCGCAAGGGGGCGAAAAGCTTTGTCTTCACCCGTTGGAAAAAGTGTCGAGGGACTTTTGCCTCTCAACGATCTCAGGCTTGACGATGAGGAGACATACATGGATACATGGGCTCGCGGATGTCGACAAGGGCTTGATGGCCTTCTGTTATAATCGATTGATCATGAGCAAAGTCGCCAGGGAAGCCATCAGGAACTTCTGCATCATCGCCCACATAGACCACGGCAAATCCACCCTGGCCGACCGCTTCCTCGAGGTGACCGGCACGATTCCGGCCCAGAAGATGGCCGAGCAGTACCTCGACCGCATGGAGCTGGAGAGAGAGCGAGGTATAACCATAAAAGCTCAGGCGGTCCGGATGTTCTATCGGGCGCAGGAAGGGTCAGAGTACATGCTCAACCTCATAGACACCCCTGGGCACGTGGACTTCTCCTACGAGGTGTCCCGTTCCCTCAATGCCTGTGAGGGGGCCATACTGCTGGTGGACGCGGCTCAAGGGGTGGAGGCGCAGACGGTTGGCAACGCCTATCTGGCCATAGAGGCGGGGCTGCGGGTTATCCCAGTGGTCAATAAGATCGACCTTCCGGCGGCCGAGCCGGAGAAAGCTGCGGAGGAGCTGTGCGAGCTAATGGGATGCCTGCCCCAGGAAGTGCTGCGGGTATCCGCCAAGACCGGCCAAGGGGTGAGGGAATTGCTGGAGGCGGTGGTGGATAGGGTGCCGCCGCCGCGGGGGGAGGAGGACGCGCCCCTGCAGGCGCTCATCTTCGATTCGTCCTACGACCAATACAGGGGGGTTGTGGTCTTCGTCCGGTTGATGCACGGAAAGATAAGGCGAGGGATGCGCGCGTTGATGATGGCCACGGGGGCGGTCTCCGAGGTTGAGGAAGTGGGCATATTCTCACCGGACATGGTCCCGGTGGAGGAACTTACGGCCGGGCAGGTGGGGTACATAATAACGGGCATCAAGAACGTCTCCCTGACCAAGGTGGGAGATACGGTCGCTGATGCGCGTCGTCCCGCCGCCTCACCTCTGCCGGGTTACCGGGAGCCCAAGCCCATGGTCTTCGCGGGCATCTACCCGGTGGACGCGGATGACTACGATGATCTGAGGGAAGCACTGGAGCGTCTGAAACTCAACGACGCCTCGCTCAGCTACGAGCCCGAGACCAGCAAGGCGCTGGGTTTCGGATTCCGCTGCGGATTCCTGGGGCTTCTGCACCTGGAGATAGTACAGGAGAGGCTGGAGCGCGAGTACGGCTTGGACCTCATCTCCACCGCTCCCAATGTGGTCTATGAGGTGGTGCTCACCAGCGGAGAGACGGTGGCGGTGCGCAACCCCTCGGAGATGCCCGATGCTTCCCGCATCAAGGAGATCCGCGAACCCTACATACAGGCCACCATCATCGTCCCCTCCACCCATGTGGGGGCGGTGATGGAGCTTGCTCAGGAGCGGCGGGGCACCTTCATTGATATGCATTATCGGGTGGGGGACCGGGTGGAGTTGCGCTACCGCATACCGCTAGCGGAGATGGTCCTCGACTTTTATGACCAGCTGAAATCGCGAACCCGCGGATACGCCTCGATGGATTATGAGCCCATCGGCTTCCTGCCCGGGAGACTGGTGAAATTGGACATCCTCCTGCACGGGGAGGTGGTGGACGCCTTCTCCACCATCGTGGAGAAAGACCGCGCCTATGCCTACGGGCGGGAGATGACCAAGAGGCTGCGCGAGCTCATACCCCGGCAGCTCTTCGACGTGCCGGTGCAGGCCGCTGTGGGAAGCAGAGTCATCGCCCGGGAGACCATCAAAGCCAAACGCAAGGACGTCCTGGCCAAGTGCTACGGCGGCGATGTCACACGCAAGCGCAAGCTGTTGGAGAAGCAGAAGGCGGGCAAGCGCCGTATGAAGATGATCGGCAGGGTGGAGGTCCCCCAGGAGGCTTTCATCGCCGCTCTGCGCCTGGGCGGAGAAGGTCGGGAGGGGAGGAAGTGACGAGCCCGTATCTCAACACCTCCGTGGCACTGCACA
>JACVIY010000011.1 GCA_015711755.1 Candidatus Geothermincola secundus
GGTTTTACCGAGGGATTTCACTCGATTTCTATCGCGTTTTGCCTGCAAAATCAAATGAAATGTTCCCTTTCCGAGTCCTGCTTGAAGGCGCACTCGAGTTCATGTCCGGCCTTGAGAAACCGGGCCTAGTCCAGTCCCAAGACCTCGGCGAATATCAGAGCGCTCTCGTAGGTAGGCGCCTTTTTCCCTAGCCGGTAACCGCCGATGATTGATCTGCTCATGATTCTAATATTGATATAGCGAGCAATCATCGGGCTTAGGCTCTCAGAGTATCTTCACTTTTCGGTGAAGCGATAATATTGGCCCCAACGGAATCCCCTTTACATTTTCCTTTACAAGGAATCCCCTTAAGCTTTCCGCCTCCCCCTGCAAATCCCTCTCAACACGGGCCAAGTACGCGGCGGAAATCGCCTGATTCACGTCGATACCCAGTGCCTTCGCCAAGCCATAGGCAACCTCGTAGGTCGGCACGCGCTGGCCCTTCTCGAGGAAGTTCAGGAGCGATTTGGATATCTTCAAGCCTTCCTCCTCCTGAACAATGCGACATAGCTTATCCATGGAATAGCCCTTTTCCAGGCGTTTTTCGCGTATAAGCTGGGAAAACGGCTTCACGTGACCCCCTCAGGCCTTTTTCTCTATTCTATTAAAAAGGTGCACGGAAAAGCCACATCTCCCCGAAAAACTGGCTATAATAGGTATGTGCACAATATATGTGCACATTAACGGGATAACCCCGGCTCTAGCCGTAACCGGAAAGGAGGGAAGACATGGCAGACCGGCAGATAGGGCTGGCCGCCGTCCCACGCAGGGGCAGGTCGCCACCAGGCGGGCCTTGACGCACGTCTGGAGGTGGCGGCCTCGCGCGAGGCCGCCATCCGTTTGTCCGTAAACCATCCCCTGCCGGGGGGCTTCGCTCGTCGACGCCCGTCTCGGCAAGGGAACGAGCGAAAGGAGGAGTTGCAATGTCTTGCAACACCACTCTCTTGCTGGGGTCGGTGACCCCCATGCCCAAGGGGCCGCGAGGGGCGCGTAAGAACGGCATCAGGAAGCCCTTCGACCCCTTCGGCTACTGGAACCTTGCGCCCGACGAGGAGGCCCTCAAGCGGGCCACGGTCAACAACATCCTCGACAGCTACCAGCGGAACTACGACATCTTCGTGGAATCCGTGCAGAACGCCGTCGACGCCCTGGAGCAGGCGGCGAAGACGGGCAGACTGGGCGAGAACGCGGGCGATGCCGGCCACCCCGAGCTCTGGGTCATCCTGGACCTCGGTAAAAACGAGCTAACGGTGGTGGACAACGGGCCCGGGCTCCCCAAAGACGAGCTCGTGCAGATGCTGGTCCCCAACCTGAGCTTCAAGGACCGGCTTGCCGGCACCCAGGGCCTGAGGCTACGCGGGCACCTGGGGGTGGGAGCGACTTTCCTCGCCTACGCCACCGACTACATGCGCGTCTCCACCCTGGGCGAGGACGGCTTTCTCTCCTTCGAGCTCTCTGAAGGCCGCAGCTGGGCCAGAGGGGGAAGAGCGATAAGCCAGCCCGCGGCGCGGCCGGCGGCAGAGACGTGCGCCGTGTTCAACGCGCTCAAGCGGGGCACGGCGGTAACCCTGCGCCTGGGCAAGGGCACTCGGCCCGCGGCCCTGTCCCACCTCGGAGCCACCCCGAAGAAGTGGGAGGCCATCCTGCGCACCAACACCGCCATAGGCTTCGTGGACCTGCTGGGCAGGGAGAAGTGGAGCCAGAAGGTCAAGGTGCACCTCGTCCTCATAGACGGGTCGGGGAAAGAGACCGCAACCGACATACCCTTCGCCTACCCTCTGCCCCATAGCATGGGGACCTTCAACTTCCTGGACCTCAATGCCTATTACCGAGACCACCGCGAGGGCGACCCCGTGGCCAGGAAGTACCAAAACCAGGACGGGCTTTGGCGGGTGTGGAAAAAGAAGCAGCTCTTTCAACCTCAGAAGGGCATTCTCTCCCATGCCCAACTCCCCCACCTGCACCATACGCCGGAGGCGGTCTACGCTTTCTTCGCCCATTCCAGCGGCCTGTTCAGGCTTCAGAACGAGCTCTTCATGAGGGATAAGTCGCAGAAGAGGGCGATAAAGCCCGGCGTCTGGGCGGTGGCCCACAACGCCGTGCTGGGAGATGCCATCCCCCTGAATCTCACTTACGCCGCGGGCAACGAGGACCGCCTCTTCATGCTGGTCCAGTTATCGGACGCGCGCCCCGACCTCGGACGCAAGGGCATCGATCCGGAGCTCGAGGGCGAGATAAAGAAGCTGGGTGAGGCGGTCATCCGCTATTTCGTCGACAGGAGGAGGCACCTCAGGCCGGCGGGCCTCCACGCCATCCAGGCGGCTGACCGCATGGCCCAGTACCAACGCATAAGGGATGCGGAGGCCAGGGCCGATAAGAGCACCCTCACGGACGGGTTCAGCCTGCTCGCGGCGCCCCAGAACGAGTCCGAGGTGATCGGGCTCTTCTTCGAGCTTCTCGGAAGAGGGGAGCTTCCCGGCTACCGCATCTACGGCGTATTCCACAACGCCACCTACGACGGGATCTTCGGTTACCGCCTGGAGAAAGGCCACCCCAGGGCACTCTACGACCGGGAGAGCAATCCGTTGGGGCTTCCCCCGAGCGCCTTCAACCGCCAGGGGGCGGTCGAGCATCCTCCCCACATGATGGAGTTCAAGGTCTGCCTGGACAGCCTTGTCGAGGAGCTTTCGGACAGCCGCTCGCCCAAGAGATTCGAGAGCCTGGCCCTTGTGATCGTCTGGGAGGCGGGATGGAAGTGGGAAGGCATCTTCGACCTCACGGATCTTACGGAGGACGGCGTGGTGGGAGGAAGGGAGCTCTTCGGGGCAACGCACCTTCTCTCCCGCAAAGGGGTGGAGGAGGGCCATACCGCGGCGGTCATCGAGCTCAAGAAGGCGCTCGAGCTCATCGCCGGCGCCGGCGATGCCGGATAACGCGAGGGTCAGTGCCCAGGCCACACGGGCACCGGAGCCGCTATATATAGTGGTGGCGGCTCCGGTGCCATTTATAAACATAAAAATATAAAAACATAAAAGATAAAAAACATAGATCGATTTGCTTTATACCCTTTGAGTGGCGAAAGAGGGGGCGTGGCTGCAAAAACCCGCGTGCCGAAAGCCGCCAACCGCTTCTCGGCTAAAGCGGAGAAAAAGGGGGAGAAGTCGCTGAGAAACCGGTGGAGATTTAGGCGGGGTAGCCAACCCCGCCTATTCGCCGTTTTATGACATTTCACACGAAGAAACATGCACTTAATCGACCAGCTCAGGGGCATTATTTCTTTCCTTGCAGGGCGGCGTCAAAGCGCCCCGAAGCCTCAATAAAGCCACTTCCTAACCCCCTTTTAGAGGGGCATCGTTTTCATGTAGTAAGACCCTATATATACCAGATAGCGTCAAGGAATTTGTGTCCATAGATTTAGCCTTCCTCTGACGACACCAAGTTGTTGAATCCCCGAAGCCGTCTCTGAGCGAGCTTCTCGTTCTCGAACTTAAGAACGAGATAGAGCGCAGAGATGAGGCTCTCCTCCGAGGAGAAGGCGCGGGTGGTCTTGGTCCGCTGCTTTATCTCTTTGTTGATCCTCTCCAACTGGTTGGTGGTGTAGATGTAGGGGCGTACCTGCCCGGGATAATCGTCGCCGCAGGCCCTAAGCGCCGCTCGCACGGTGGTTGTGGCCACAACTTCTCTTCGCAAGAGCGCCGTTGTGTGCGGCCGATTGTCATGTCGACAATCCGTCCATAGACATGTCACAACGCATGTTTTTGATTTGATTTTCAAAATATTAGGCATCTAGCTGGTATTTTGCGTTCGGGACCTCCCTGGTAAATCTCCTTGCTAAACCCCCTTTTTTAACAGAGAAAGAGCGCGTGACCACCGGCCTTGCCAAGGAAAAGACGGCACCTTCGTCGCGTAAAAACGCCGTTCGGCAAAGCACGGCCAAGACATGCTTGACGCTCGGCGCTATGCCCTTTCCTTCAGGCCAGGAAGCGGTCGATCGTGGCCTGAGGCCCCGTATCCCAAGCCCCGCTACCCGCCCGGGTAGGCGTCGCAGGCTCCCGACACCGCGAAGCCTTCGACACAGAGGGCCCGCAGGGGTGCGGCCATGCCGGGATAACCGCTCCCCGGCATGGCCTTGCGTGACGCCCTTCGCGCGGGCGCCACCCGGCGCCGCTTGAGCGGCGCCGGGCTCGGCCCCGCATGCGGGCCCGAGCGTGAGGGCGCGGCATCCCGCGCCCCCGGGCGATGTGGGGTAGCCCCATCATTGCCCCACATCGCCCAGGGGCGCCGCCGCCTCCGAGCATTGCCCATCCCCCCTCGGAGCCCGAGCGGCGGCGCGGTAAGGCGCCCGGCATGGCATCGCCCCCGGGCGATGCGCGGATTGCATCCGCCATGCCGGGCCGGCCGGGCTTCGCCTGGGAAGGCGCGCGAAGCCCGGCGTCGCACGGGCCTCGCCGATGTGTTTGGCGAGGCCCCGGGCGCGGTGGGGCGAAAGCCCCATCCGGGCGCTTTGCGGGGGGGACGCCTCGCAATGCCCCGCAAAGCGCGGGGAGCGCCTTGCCATGACGATATAGGACGGCAAGGCGTCCTTTAGGCTTCCCGCGAAATACGGCGAGGCCGGGCCAAGCCCGGCGAGACGCTGGCATATGGCGCTATGCGACGCCTTATCGGCGCCTCCCTCCCGCCCACCCCCGCCAAGCCTCCTGTTAGGCTCTGCTGGGCGATGTCAAGCAACCCATCGCGGGGCGGGTGTCAAGCGGCGGGGGGCCGCCCCCCCGCCGCCAGCGGCTAGTACGGGGTTCTCTCCGCCTCCTGAGGCACGCCGGAGTGCATACCCACCCACTTCCCCTTGTAGGAGAAAATCATGACGCGTTCCGCGTACGGTGACTGCGTCCCCACAGAGATGTCGGTGTTGGGGTAGTCGGCGCCCACGCGCCAGAGGTAGATCCCGGCGGGGTAAGAGACCCCCGCCGCCCTGGCCTGGGCGATGGTCACCTCTTTCTTCTCAAGGGGGCGCCCCTGGGGGAAGGCGGAGAAATACGTGAACCACACCTCGTCCTGATTGGCGGGGTCGTTGTAGTACCCGCGCCAGTACTCAGACATCACGAAGGTTGAGGACGCCACCCATTCCTCGAAGCCGTCCCCGGTGTGGCCCTCGGCGAAATAGCTGCCGTAGGCCGGGGGTCTGTATGCCACCGTGCCGTCGGCGGGGGGCTGCTCGGCCGAGGAGCGCACGCTGTCGAACTCCATGTAGAGCGGCCGCTCCACCAGGTAGTCGTGATAGATTGATTGGCCGCCTTCTTTACGCGGGGGGTCGTTCTGTACTAAGTGCAGGGGGTAGCCCACGCCCCCCGCAGGCAGGCCGAGCTCGCACAGGAGGTCGGGGTAGTAGAAGGTGGCGCGCTGCCGGGCGGGCACCGTCTTGACCGTTTGCGCGTACCCGTCGGGGGCGTAGACGACGAATTTGATGGGGAGGTCGAAGGGGTTGGGGTTTTGGAGGCACACCCAGGTGTCGGCCCACCCCATCCCCGGCACGCGCAGGCCGGGGCAGAAGGCGAAGTCGTGGAAGCCGCGAAAGCGGAGCGCTTCCTCGCGCACCGCCACGGCGGTGTGGCCGCCCCGCCACGGCCGGCCTGGGCGCTCGGGGTTCACGCTCCGGTAGCTGAAGTACATGGGCCTCTCGGCCAGGACGGGCTGGTCGGATACGAGCTCTAAGGAGACGTCCTTTCCCCGCCCCACGTGGTCGGCGACGTAGAAGGTGGCGCGGTGGCGCGCCGGGACGACCTCCTGCTTGGGGAAGAGCCCCTCGCCCTCAATCATGTAGTTGAGGGTGAGTTGGGCGGGCTCGTCGTTGGGGTTGAGCACGCAAATCCACTCGTCGAAGCCCTCGCGGGTGGTGCCCTCGGCGAAGAGCTGGCGGAGCGGCAAGCGGGGGACGTATTCGGCGCCGCTGTTGCCGCGGTACACCCCGCTCGTCTGCGGGGCCACGTGCCCTCCCTGCCACGGCTCGTGCCCCCCGCGCCCGACGTAGGAGAAATACATGGGGCGCTCGACCAGGAAGGCGTTATCGGAGTTGGTCTCCACCCAGAGGACGAAGCCCACGTCGTAGCCGGGGCCGATCTCAGCGTTGACGTAGATGCTCAGACGGGACTGCATGGGGAAGTCGTAGGCCTTGGAGGCCACCACCCCCTCGTTGGTGACGTAGTCCACGTGGAGCTTCCACCAGGGGTCGTCGGTGATGGGGTAAGAGTTGCGACCGTCGTAGCCCATGTTGTTGGCACCGTTGACGGCGGTAAGCCAGGTCTCGAAGCCCTCGCGGGTGCAGCCCTCGGCGAAATACTGGGGAACGCTCGCCCGGGTGTAGGCGGCCGAGCCGCCGCCCTCCCCGCCTTCGGAGGCGCGCGCGGAAGGCGCGGCCAGGCACGCCGCCGCCAGGGCGAGCCCGAGGAACGCCGCCACCACCGCCCTAGCCCTTGCGGGCCTTTCGGATCCTTCCGGCCGGGCCTTCGCCCCCTCAGGCCTCCAACGCCTTGCCGTCCTTTTCGCCTCTTTCGCCCCTATCATCTCGCCAAACCTCCTAATCGCGTCGCTTCGCTTGTTTTTTCGGCAACAACGCGCCTGTTAGTTATCAGCCATGTATGGCGCCTTTTTCCTTATCTCTTCGCTTCAAGCTCCTTCACAAAATCATTCCTTCCATTGCGTCAGATGCCAGGGTTGAAAATCTCGCAGCCCACGGAGGAGTGCATCCCTGTGTGGGTATTCTTGTACGTGAACGCCATGATGCGTTCGGAAAAGGCGGGCACACAGAACGATATGTCGGTGGCGGGGAACTGGTTGTTCACGCGCCAGACGGTGGTTTCCCACGGGTGGCGGTTCTGCTCCTCCATGCCCACGCACACCGTGATGGAATCCTGGCCGGGAAAATAGCAGTCCACCCAGTACTCCGGCTGGGGGTTGATGTCGCTTAGCCGGGTCAAAACCATCCAGGTGGTGAACCCGTCCCCAGTATGCCCCTCGGCGTATTTATATTGGTGGGGGACGTAGGCTCTGGCGGTCAAGCTGTAGTGCCCTTCCTGCCCCGCGCTTACGGTACCGTCGCTGATGCCGCCGAACTCAAAGTTCAGGTATACGGCGCGCTCCACCATGATGGGCAGGGACGGCTCCGCTGCGCGCACCCAGAACGCGCCGGGCTCCTTTGAGGTGTACCCGGTCAGCAGGCTCTTGTAGTAGTAGGTCTGTCGTTGTTGGGGCGGCAGATACATCCGATTCACCACTACCCCGTCAACGGTGGAGTAGCCTATGTCCACTGGCGCGATGTCGGCGTTGGGGTTCTGCAGGCATACCCAGGTGTTCCCCCAGCCCATGCCGGGGACGAATGTTATGGGGGCGAAGGCGAAGAAGCGCGGCTCGGAGTCGGCCTGGCGCGCGCCGGTGATGACGTGGCCGCCGTCGCAGACCATGCCGTTCTCGACGTTGCGGTAGGCGAAGTACATGGGCCTTTCGGCCAGGACGGGCTGGTCGGATACGAGCTCTAAGGAGACGTCCTTTCCCCGCCCCACGTGGTCGGCGACGAAAAAGGTGGCGCGGTGGCGCGCCGGGACGACCTCCTGCTTGGGGAAGAGACCCTCGCCCTCAATCATGTAGTTGAGGGTGAGTTGGGCGGGCTCCTCGTTGGGGTTGAGCACGCAAATCCACTCGTCGAAGCCCTCGCGGGTGGTACCCTCGGCGAAGTAGTAGCGGTCGGAGAGGGGGGCACGGGAGGCGACGTTGACGTGGCCGCCGTGCCAGGGCACATGACCGCCGGTTCCCGTGTAGGAGAAGTACATGGGACGCTCCACCGCGAGGTAGCGGCCGAAGTTGGCGGAGTAGGGGTAGTCCTCGATTACGGCGGTCATGCGGAAGGACACGTCGTAGCCGGGTCCCAGGGCGCCGTTGACGTAGAGGGTGAAGCGGCTCGCCGGGGCCACCCAGTAGCTCTCGCTCTTCGCGATGCCGTACTGGGTGGCGAAGTCAACCTTGAGGATGTAGCCGCAGTCGGGGTAGATGGACACGGCGCAGAGCCAGGTCTCGAACCCCTCGCGGGTGGTGCCCTCGGCCAGGTAGAGTGGTATCTACTCCCGCTTGGGTACGGAGGCTCCTGCCGTCGCGGGGAGGGGGAGGAACGCGCCCAGCAACGCTAGCGTGCATACCGCGACGATCACTTTTGCCCTTTGGCCAGGTTCCGTGGCTCCCATGCGCTAGTCTTCGCTTTTGTCAGCTAAGCTCGTTTCCTGCAAAGCCTCCGTCTGTGCCAACGCCCCACGGTTCCGGCCTGCCTTAGCAGGAGGTTACGGTATAATTATCGGGAGGATGCCTTCACGGCTTGACATTTAGAGATGCTGCAGAACAGGTAGAGGATCGGCCTCCCATTCCTTGCCATAAAGCGCGCGGGGGAATCAATGCAAGACGGGTACAACTACGACCTGGTGGTGAGCATCGACCTGGGCTGGTCGCCGCGGAGCGTCACCCGCACCGCCGCCGCCTTCTGGCGCCCGGGGGAGGACCCCTGGTGGACGGAGCCCGGCTCGACCGTGGACATCCTCGGCCTCCTTTCCCTTTACAGGGAGGAGCACGCCTTAATCCTTCTCGATATCCCCATCCACGGGACCGAAGCCTTAGGCAGGGAGAGGCCCTTCAGGCCCCTCGACCGGGTGCTCATCGGCAGCGGCATCCCCCCTCTACCCTTCCTACCGCGCCGGCTCCCTCGGGCGGGAGCTTGCCGCGGCCGTCGAGGGGATGTCCGGCACCTTCGAGGTGGTGGAGAGCTACCCCAACCCCGTACACCGCTTCCTGTGGCACGCCAAAGACGAGCCGGAGTGCCTTGAAGGGGAGCTGCGGGCGCTTGATGGCATGGAATCCTGGAGGAAGGCCTGGCCTCCCCGCTACAAGCGGGGCTCGCTCGCGGAGCGGAGGGAAAACACCGCCAGGCTGATAGGGGTGCTCGAGCGGTTCCTGCCCAGGGACTATTCCTCGCTTCTACCGGAGCTGGGGTGAGGAGGGAGGCGCCTGGACGCCATCGGAGATGCGTACGACGCGCTCGTGGCCCTGCGCGTCGGCATGGAGATGGCCCGCTGCTCATCCCCCTGGGTCCAGGAGGCTCGCGTGGCGGAGCACGAGGGCATGATACCGCTGCTTGCCGACGCAAACCTGCGGGAGCTGTGGGAGAGTTCGCTTCGTCGGTTTTCTAGGGTTGACGACACCTCGTAACCTCTTGTAGCGAGCCTATCTGACAACGCCATCGTTGCTTAGCTAGGGCGCAACTGGGGCTGGCTAGTATATACAACTATGTTCATATCTCGCAAAATGCCGGATGGCCGGTGACAGTTGAGAGCATATAAGAGCCCGTGAGAGGACATGCAACGCTTCCGGGTGCTTTTGAACCTCCGCCAGACAATGATTCCCTGCACATAAGGCCTCTTAAACCCATGGATTGGTGCCCCAGGTCTTATGGGTTGAAGAATTCTTTACACAAGCCTAGCGTACTCTGTTATAATATTAAACAGAGTACATCCATAACCGTCAGGGGCATCCAGGGGAGGCCACCGGAGAAAGGAGAGTGCGCCGATGAACGAGATACTGCCGAGATATGACGAAACGGCATTCACCCTACCTGAGCCTGTTAAGAAAACTCCCAAAGCTAGGAGACGGGAAACGGAGATACCCCTTATCCACATCTCCCCAAACGCGACGTGGGTGGTCCACTCCGAGTATGAGTTCGACACCGTTCCGGTTGAATACACCGCCAGTCTGGACGGCAGCACGGAGCCGGAGCGCAGGGAGATGCTGCGCATCAAGCCCAAGCGTGGCGCCAAATCAAAGCCATACACCCTGGACGGCGACATCATGGACGAATGCGTGCGGATCATCTGCAACGAGTTCAAGTTGCCGGTTAAGGAGATGGAGAGGTTTCAGAAACGCGCGGAGAAAACCGGCGAGAGCACCTTGGGCCTGTACGACATCGTCGAGGACCATTTCCGGGACAAAATCCTCGCTTTCGCCAAGGAATATGGCCTTCCGGGTGCCAAGTTCGCGGAGGCGGGCCTTATATACAGGAAAAGGAACGGCGGCCGCATCATGGTCAAAGACAACTCGGGCAGGCATCTCGGCACCCTGGAGGAGTGGCTGGGTAACAACCTCACCTCGCCCATACCGGAGGAAGTGATCGAAAGCGGCAACCTCGCCGGAGTTTTTGACCACTACGGAGAATTGCTCATCGAGATCGTGAACGACTTCCAGCGTTTCTTCGAGTGGGTGAGCGCTTTCACCAGGCTCAAGCCGAGCCACTACGAGGACTCGATATCGGACTACTTTCTGGAAAGTGCCACAAAGGTTCTCAGGGCAAGCAATGCCGGTTTCGAGTGGGAGGGAAACAGGCTCGTGGTCGTGCATCGCGCCTCGTCTCTCCTTCATGCGGCGTACCTGCGGGTGATCGACCGCAAGCTCCGCGGAAAGAGCTTCTGCGTCTGCGGCCGTTACGATTGCAGCAAGGTCTTTATACCGTGGGCCCGCCACCAGACATTCTGTAACCCCGCTTGCGCCAATATCACCAAAGTAAGGCGCTTCCGAAAGAAAAGGCGCGAACAAGAAGCGAACGAGGAGGTTTAGGTCTAAGCCATGGCTTTGAGCAGAGGTAGCGGAGGGAGGATTCTGGCGCTGGCCATAAACCCCGGGGGCCTCCCACGGGGTAAGGCCGTTAAGCCGCCGGTGCCCAAGCGGCTCTTCACCGTCGAGGAGGCCGCGGTGTACTTGGGCAGGAGTCCCGCCTCCATCCGTTACCTCGTGAGCTGCGGCTACCTCGAATACGTGCGCATGGGAAAGAGGATTTTCTTCGACAGGGAATATCTGGATTCCCTTATCGAGGAGAGCAAAGTCAGGTACAGGTGATGCAAGCGGCAGCGAGCGAGTGTGGCGTGTCGGGATGGGCCGCAAGGGCAAAGCAAGGTGGAGGGCGCGGTCGCGACGTCCGTCCGCAGGCCCCATGCGATGGGGCGTGCCCCAGCCTGACAGGACATTCCTTTCGCTTGCCCGCTGCGCGCGGAGGGCTTTTTCGCGGCTTGAGCGAGAAAGTCGCCTTGCCCTCCGGGGTCAGCGTCGGTGGGAAGAGCGAGGCGAAGGAAGGGCTTTGCGGGATAAGGGGGAGGCTGCGAAGCGTGGATGCGAAGATGGAGCGGAGTGATGGAGGGAACCGTCTATCTACGCGGTCGAATCTGGTGGATTCAGTACTACCGCGGAGGCAAGAAGTTCAGGGAGTCTTCCGGGAGTGTGAACCGAGCCGATGCCGTAAGGCTGCTCAGGGTCCGGCTAGCCCAGGCGCACCTTGGGCAGCTTCCGGAACTCGGGGACAAGAAGGCGAAGCTAGAGGACCTGATAGAGCTCGTGCGACGGGACTACATTCTCAACAACCGGCGCACGCTGGGGCGCCTGGAGTGTGTCGCCTCCAGGCTTTTGAGGAACTTTGGGGGAATGCGGGCGGACCGCATCACTGCGGCCATGATAAGCGATTTCGTTATGCAGAGGTTCGGGGAAGGGGTATGCCCCGCGACCTTGAACCGGGAGCTCACGGTGCTCCGCAGGGCCTTCAATCTGGCGGAGAGGGAAGGGCTCGTGAAGAGCATGCCCCACATCCCCAGGTTCAAAGAGGACAACGTAAGAACTGGATTCTTGGAACACGAGCAGTTCCTGGCCATGCGGGAACTCCTGCCCCCTTATCTGCGGGATCTTTTTACCATGGCCTACGAGACGGGGATGCGCCGCGGGGAACTGCTTTCCCTCACCTGGTCGATGGTGGACCTAAAAGAGGGCTGTATCCGCCTGGAAGCCGCGCATACCAAGACCTCGGAGCCCAGGCTCATCTTCCTCACCCAGGAAGGGCTAACCGCCTTAAAGAGCGCGTGGCTGAACAGGGTGCCCGGCTGCGAGCTCGTGTTCCATCGCAAGGGAAAGAAGATCGTGGACTTTCGCAAGAGCTGGGACAAGGCGCGACAGGCAGCCGGAGTTCCCGACCTACTGTTCCACGACCTGCGGAGGTCGGCCCTGAGGCGCATGGTGCGCGCGGGCATTCCGGAGAGAGTGGCCATGTCGATTTCCGGACACAAGACCCGCGAGGTCTTCGACCGCTACAACATCGTCAGCGAGGGGGATCTGCGGGAGGCGGCGAGGAAGCTGGACGGGTATCGTTACTGACGCGCCGTTTTCGTCATGAACAAGGCAAGCGTCGTCATGAGCGAAAAGCGGAGGCCTACGAAAGGAGCTGACTGGCATTTGCAGGCAAGGAGAGGAATTACGAACTTGCGATAGCGGCACTTCTGCGAGGTGCCACCATTGCTGAAGCCGCAAGGGCGGCGGGCATCTACGAGGCCACCTTATACCGTCGGATGAAGCAGGAGGATTTCCAGTTGGCGTACGGCATAGCCAAGGCGAGGGTGACGCAATTGCCTTTGGAGAAAATCAGAATTGCCATTGAATATGCCATAGATACGCTGATCGAGTTCATGTTGACAAATGAATACGACCGACTGCGGTTCGGGGCTGCCTGTGTTCTAATCGAGGCTTCAAGAGGCTTCCCAGAAACTACGCTTATAGAGGGCAGGCTGAGGCTTCTAGAGGAGAGGCTAGCTCGACTGGAAGCTATATCTATGGCTCGCACGCAGTCTGACGAGACCGTCAGTACTAAAGAAGACCCAGAGAAAGGAGACAAATGATCCATGCGCTATAACCTATCGAGGGAGTGCCACGCTCCCGGGCATCTTAGGGATGCCTTCTTCGAGCGGGTCTTTATGGACGATGATCGTGCCCCGACGCTTGACGAGAAAGCCACCGAGTTCGTGAAGCCCCACGATGGGAGAAGCTTGTCCCCTCAAAGCCTGCTCGGCCATCTGTGGAATTGCACAGACATCATGCCGAGCGTCCTCCGCGGGGTGATCGGTCTATCCGCGGGTTCGGCTTTCGCCCAAGGCGTGCTGGAGATTGAGTATTCCCTGCAGGATAGGAGGGCAATGAAATCCCCCGTCCCATCCCTGGACTCTCGACTTGTCGCGGCAAGCGCCTGGGATCGGTACAGCAATGGTTTGTCTAGGCGCGGCAAGGCACAAGGATTGTGAGGGAAGAAGGTTATAGCTGGGGGCAATAGAAAGGAGGTAGACCAATGCACTTCTTGTGGTTTCTCGGCTTCGGGATGTTTGAGCTTGCTCGCGACGTTGACCTCGCCCTTCGCTTTGAACAGTGCGGCAGGATATGGGTCGCCACCATCAAAGCGCGAACCAACAGGTTCCCAAAAGACAAGCTCGTATGCCCCAACGGATGCAATAAGCACATTGATGGCCCCATTGCAAAGGGCGGCGGAGCCCCCCTCATTTGCGACAACTAACCCTTTTGCTGGCTCTCCCAAAAAATGGCGCATATTGGTAGAATAATTTGCTTGCCTTGTCACGTTTCCCACGGATAGACGCTAGTAATATATTGCGTTCCCTACAGGTTAATTCTTAAACGAAAATAGGCACAATTTGGACACAGCGCGCGATTCTACGATTCTAAAGCGAAGAATAGAAGCAAGCGAAGAACACATAAAAGCCCAGCTTAAAACGCAAATCATCGGCGAGTAAGGGTGCTGAACCTCGGAGGCTATAGCTAAAGCGTATCGCCTTTCGAGGGCCTCGGAGGCAGTGCCCGAAGCGTCCTTACAGTTGGGTCAGGTATCGAGGCCCCAGGAACTCCTCGGGGCGGGACAGGGCCATGTCCACGGAAGCCAGCATCTTCTCCCGGTCGCGGTTGAGCAGCCCGTGCACCGGTATGTAATTGGAGATGTGATCGGAGAGGAAGACGGCCCCCTCCGCATCCAGGTTCTCCAGGAGCAGGCGCAGCTCCCGCATCACCGTGATTCCGTCCGCCTCGATGAACTCACCCCGCTCCATCTCCTCCCATAGCGGCGTGCCCGGGACGGGGTAGAGGGTGCGCGGCCTTATGAAGTGGGGCCGCATGAGGTTGAGCGCCCTCGCGGTGTTCAAGGCGTGCTGCTCCCACCTCTCTATGCCCCCCAGCCCCAGCAGCACGTAGACGCTCAGGCGGATGCCCGCCTCCTTTACTTTGCGCGCCGCCTCCACCATCTCGGCTGAAGTCACCCCCTTGTTCACGCGCTTCAGTATCTCGTCGTCCCCGGATTCCAGGCCGAAGTAGATGATGTCCAGCCCCGACTCGCGCAGCCGGCGCAGCGCCTCCGGTGACTTCCCTTTGAGGAAGCGTGCGCCGCCGTAGGAGGATATGCGCTCCGCCTCGGGGAAGAGTCGGCGCGCGTAGGAGATTATCTCAGCCAGCTTCTCCGAGTTCATGGCCACGGTGTTGCCGTCGGCCAAAAAGATCGAGGGCACGTGCGAGTACATCAGCCGGGCCCGGCGCAGGTCCGCTTTGACTTCCTCGGTGTCGCGCGCCCGGAACCTCTTGGTCTTGTACATGGCGCAGAAGGAGCAGGCGTTGTGCGGGCAGCCCAGAGTGGCCTGGATTATCAGCGAACCCGCCTCGCAGGGCGGCCTGAACAAAGGCTCATCGTAATCAGGGAACATATGCGCCTGCACCTCCGCCTGATGATGCGGGTCGGATTGTCACGGCGTGACGCGTACCCACTGATGTTTATTTTACCACGCGGGTAGGGCCTTTACCGTGAGGCTGGGGTTGTGGAGGAACGCCCGACGACCGCGTCCCCTCCCGTCCTCAAGCCGCCCTCGGTCGTTCTTCGCGCGTGCCGCCGGCCGAGGCTGCTCCTGGAGGAAGCCGGGCAGGATGTTGTCGAAGGCTTAAGGGATTCCCCGGCCGTAGCGACGGCGGGTTGATTTGACGGTTCGCCGTTAGTAGAATACATCCCATGTCCATATGGAGCAGGATACTGGGTCTGTTCAGGAGGAAGCGCTTCCTCTGCGATGACTGCATGTACGATTACCCCAGCGCCTGCAGGAATCCCGCCCGCCCCAATGCCACCTCATGCGGCGATTACCGCAGCCGCTACCGCTGAGGGGGCAGACGCCGCCGTTCCAGCCCTTTGGTCGTTTTGATGAAATGCCCAGCGGCGGAAAAGCATACACATGAGGGCGAGGATATTCAGATTCCATGCGCAATTCGGGGTTTTTCGCCCTTATTTCCGAAGCGGCATTGACAGCCCCCGTTTTTCCTATATCATAACTCTCGATTCACGTTACCGGCGGCTTTCACGGAGGGTAGATGATCCAGGCAAGAACGGCCACGCTTAGATCGCATATGAATAAGCGGGAAGCCAGGATGGCCGCGTGGGCTCTGGCGTTCGCCGCGCTGACCGGAGCGGGGGCCCTGATGCGCATCCCCCTCTTCCCCGTTCCCCTGACCATGCAGGTATTCTTCGTGCTTTTGGCCGGCCTGCTGCTGGGCCCCCGCTGGGGAGCCGCCAGCCAGCTTGCCTACCTGGCAATGGGGGCATGCGGGGCCCCCTTCTTCGCCGCCCCGCCCCATGCGGGCCCCGCGGTCCTCTTCGGCCCCACCGGTGGATATCTATGGGGCTTCGTTGCGGGGGCTTATCTGGCTGGGGCACTGGGGCACGGGGCGCGCGGGCTTTCCGCTGCGTACTCGGCAGCCGCCGTATTCCCCGTCGTTTTCCTATCCTGCCTTGCGGGGATCGCGGCGGTCTACCTCGCGGGCACCGCATGGCTGGCGGCATGGCTGGGCAGTCTCTCCGCCGCAGTCAGGAAAGGCGTCCTCCCCTTCATCGTCTCGGACCTGTGCAAGGCAGCGGGGGCCACCGCCGTGGCGGCCGCTGAGTCTTTTAAGAGGCGCCGAAAGCGAAAGCCCGGCCGCTGAACGCCAGGCCTCGGGCCGCACGGCGGCCGCCGGAGAGTTCAGATGAGGGAAAGGAACCGCTCGGGTCTCCAGCCGATGAGCCCCAGGTTGGGATGACGAGCCAAGAGACGGAGGGACGACTTGGGAGAGAAACACCGCGTGGGGATAACCGATACGACCTTGAGGGACGCCCATCAGTCGCTGTGGGCCACCCGCATGCGCCTGACCGATATCCTGCCGATAGCCGAGCGCATCGATGAGGTGGGTTATCACTCGGTGGAGGTGTGGGGCGGCGCCACCTTCGACGTGTGCATGCGCTACCTCAATGAAAACCCCTGGGACCGCCTCAGGCGCATCAGAGAGAGAATCAAGCGCACCAAGATCCAGATGCTCCTGCGCGGCCAGAACATCGTAGGCTACCGCAACTACCCCGACGACGTGCTGGAGGAGTTCATAAAGCACACGGTGGCCGAGGGCATGGACATCATCCGCATCTTCGACGCTCTCAACGACACCCGCAACATGCAGAAGGCCATCGAAGTGACGGTGCGGGAAGGCGCCCATGCCCAGGGCACCATATGCTACACCATAAGCCCCGTCCACGACCTCGACCACTTCGTCGCGGTGGCCAGGGAGCTGGTGGAGATGGGCTCCCACTCCATATGCATAAAGGATATGTCCGGCATCCTCGCTCCCTACGCCGCGTACGAGTTGGTGAAGACGCTGAAGGAAGAGGTCAAGGTGCCGGTGCAGCTCCATTCCCACGCGTCAACCGGCATGGCTTCCAGCTCCTACATCAAGGCGTTCGAGGCGGGGGCGGACGTGGTCGACTGCGCCGCCGCGCCGCTGTCCCTCTATACCAGCCAGCCTGCGGTGGAGACCATGGTGGCCAGCCTGCGCGGCACCCCCTGGGAGCTCGACCTGGACTTCGAGGCCATCCGGGACGTCTCCGAGTATTTCGAGGTGGTCTCGAAGAACCGCGGCCTCATGGGGAAGGAACAGCCGCTCATAGATGTCACCGTCATCTCCCATCAGATCCCCGGGGGCATGGCCACCAACCTCATCGCCCAGCTCAAGCAGCAGAACGCCCTCGACCGCATGGAGGAGGTGCTGGAGGAGATACCCCGGGTGCGCGCGGACATGGGCTATCCGCCCCTGGTAACCCCCACCAGCCAGCTGGTGGGCACCCAGGCGGTCTTCAACGTGCTCTTGGGCGAGCGCTATAAGATAATCCCCAGAGAGATAGAGAATTACGTCAAGGGTTATTACGGCCGCACCCCCGCTCCCATCTCCGAGGAGCTCAGGCGCAAGGCGCTTAAAGGCGAGGAACCCATCGATGTGCGCCCCGCCGATGTGCTGGAGCCGGAGCTCCCGCGGGCCAAGGCGGAGCTGGACCCCGCGCTGGTGGAGAAAGAGGAGGATTACATCACCTACGCCATCTTCCCCGACGTGGCCCTGAAGTTCTTCAGGTGGCGGGCCAACCCCACCGCCGAGGAAGCGGCAGAGCCGGTCGCCCAGACGGAAAAGGACGGGGCGGCTGTGCTGGACAAGGTCTCCCTGACGAACCTGACGGAGAGCCTGGCCCAGGCGGTGGCGCAGGAAGTCACCCGGGCCTTCCGGGGATTGACGGTGACTTTCAGCCTGGGAGGAGGGGAGGCGGAAAGGGGGTTCGCCGGCCGCGCCGCTCAAGCGGCCGCCCACCGACCCCCCGCACCGTCCGAGGACCTGCGGCTGATCCACGTGCGCTCGCCCATGGTGGGCACTTTCTACCGCACGCCTTCGCCGGGGGCGGAGCCGTATGTGAAGGAAGGGGACGAGGTCGAGGAGGGGCAAACCCTCTGCATCATCGAGGTGATGAAACTCTTCAATGAGATACCCTCGCCCGTGTCCGGCATCATCAGGCGAATCTGCGTGGAGCACGGTGCGGGAGTGGAGTTCGACGAGGTTCTCATGGAGATAGAGCCCTTAGGAGGGTGAGTTGTTCAAGCGGGTCCTCATCGCCAACCGGGGGGAGATAGCCCTGCGCATCCTGAGGGCATGCCGACGGCTGGGCTTGGAGACGGTGGGCGTTTATTCCAAGGCGGACGAGGACGCCTTGCACCTGCGCTTCGTGGACCATAAGGTCTGCGTGGGCCCCCCCGCCTCCGGGGAGTCTTACCTGAACATCCGGAACATCATAGGAGCCGCGGAGATAAGCGGGGCCGACGCCGTGCATCCCGGTTACGGCTTCCTCGCCGAGAACGAGGAGTTCGCCAGGGCCTGCGCGGACAACGGCATCGTGTTCATCGGGCCCTCGCCGGAAGCCCTCTCGCTCACCGGCAACAAGGCCAACGCCCGGGAGGCCATGCGGCGGGCGGGTGTGCCCGTCCTCCCGGGTTATTCCGCCCCCGACCTCGATGACTCGGTGGCCCTGCGGGTCGCGGACGAGATGGGGTTCCCGGTGCTGCTGAAGGCCTCGCTGGGCGGAGGGGGCAAGGGCATGCGGGTGGTCATGAACCGACAGGAGCTGGTGAAGACGCTCCCTTTGGTCAAGGCGGAGGCGCGCAGCGCCTTCGGTTCGGAGGAGGTCTATCTGGAGAAGTTCCTGCGCGATGCCCGGCACGTGGAGATACAGGTGCTGGGCGACGCCCACGGCAGAGTGGTGCACCTATTCGAACGCGACTGCTCCATTCAGCGGCGAAACCAAAAGCTGCTGGAGGAGGCGCCCTCACCCGCCCTCAGCCCGGAGACAAGGGAGGCCATGGGCGAGGCGGCGGTGCGGGGGGCCTCATCCATCGGATATTGCGGGGCCGGCACCATGGAGTTCCTCCTGGACGGCGAGGGCCGTTTCTACTTCATGGAGTTCAACGCGCGCATCCAGGTGGAGCACCCGGTGACGGAGATGGTCACCGGAATCGACATCGTCAGCGAGGGCATCAGGGTGGCTGCGGGAGAACCCCTTTCCTTCTCCCAGGAGGAGGTACGACTGAACGGCCACGCCATCGAGTGCCGCATCAACGCGGAGGACGCCTCGCGCGACTTCCTGCCCACCCCGGGGCTCATCGAAAAGTGGAACCCGCCGGGAGGCCCGCGGGTACGAGTGGACTCCCATTGCTACCAGGGCTATCGGGTATCCCCCAATTACGACTCCCTGTTGGCCAAACTGATCGTGCACGGCAGGGACCGCGACGAGGCTGTGCGCGCGATGGCGCAGGCCCTGCGGGAGTTCGAGATCGAGGGGGTTCACAGCTTGATACCTTGGCACCTGCGCCTGATGCGGAACCGCCGCTTCCTCTCCGGCTCCTACCACACCCGCTCGGTGGAGCAGGGTGAGTTCCAGTAACATGGCCTGATGGGCTCAGGGCCGGTCGCTCCGCCGGATGCCGGATAAGGCCCGCTTTTCAGCGAAACCAGACGCCCCTCACTATCAGCCATGCCCCGGCAGCGAGGGAGAGGGCGGAGGCGGCGCGAAGCGCCGGCCTGAGCAAACGGATATCGCGCAAGCCCCGTCCCCCTTCCCGGGCGCGAGAGAGGAGTTCCCTGCGCCAGATCAGGGAGGCCGCCCCCCAGAAGAGACAGAGAAAACCGAAGACCAGATCCTCCGCGCGCACGTATAGATAATACTACATGCAGGCATGATACCGCCGCGGGCAATCGGCGGGCTTAGGCTCGCGGAGATCCTCGCATCCGTTCAGACCCTGTCCCGGTGAAAAGCGCAGGCAAATGCCTATTGACAAAATTATTAAGTTATATAATATTAATAAAATAGATAATAAAGAACGTGGTAGGCGCGGATGGAAAGGACGATAGACGGCAGGTTCACCCTACTGGGGCGCAGGGAGGCGGGGAAGGGCTTCTCCTGCCATCTGGCCCATCATCACCGTCTGGGAACGCAGGTGCTGGTCGATCTGCTGGGCGAGGAGGTGCTCGGGGGTTATCGGGCGGCGCCAGGTGTCGCGGGGTCGGAAGGCCTGCCGGCGCTGCTGGACCGGCTGGCTTGCATGCGCCACCCCTTCCTCTCCCGCGTTCTCGCCTGGGGCATGGACGGCGGAGAGCTCTTCGTCGTGCGGCAGTTCGACAACGGCCGGTCGCTGCAGGAGCTGCTGGAGGAATTGGGGGGCCTTCCGCTCCGCCAGGCGAAGGAGGTTCTAAAGGGGCTCGTCGACGCCCTGGGTTACCTGCACGGGAAAGGCCTTTTCTACCTGGGCATAAACCCCCGACAGATTCATGTTGACATTAAGGGGCGGGCCCGCCTGATCCGCCCGGGATACGCTTGGGTGCTGGAGGCGGCGGACCCCGTCATCTCCCGCGAGGTCGCCCCCTACCTGGCGCCCGAGGTGCTCGGGGGAAGGGAGGGGACCCGCTCTTCCGACGTTTATTCCCTTGGAGTCATGGCGGGTCGGCTTCTTTTGCCCTGGGCGCAGGAGAACATAGCCGTGCGGCGCGTCATCAAGGAGGCCGTCACGGAGGAAGCGGAAAAGAGGCCCCCCTCGGCGAGGGTGTTCATGGAAAGGCTGGAAGAGGCCCTGGATGGGAAGGCAGGCGGGATGCGCGTTCCCACTCCCCTGCCCCGCGGCTCCGCCGGATCCATTCCCGAAGGCGGCGTGTCGTGCCGGAAGGAGGACGCGCGCGAAGTGAGCGAGCTTTCCCCCGCTGCCGCAGCGGGACCAGGCGCCAAGGGGTCTCGACTTCCGCTCACCGCATCTTCCCTCGATAAGGGAAACTCCGCCACTTCCTCGGCGCATCCGAAAGGCGGGGTGGAGGATCCTTTCGGCGAACCATTCAGCAGGCTGAGGATGTTAGCGGGAGGCTTGAACCCGGACATGGCCGCGGGGGGAGAGCGGCGGCGGAGGGCGGTATTGAGGAAGCCGGCCCTGGCGGCCGCTGCCTGCGCGCTGGCCGCTTTACTCCTCCTCGCGGCGGTGAGGGCGAAGGTCCCCGTCGATAAGGAGAGGCAGGCTTCCCCGCAAACTTCCCGAGGCCTTGTCCGTGCGGTTGAGGACGAAGGTCTGCGGGGGCCCTGGCTGACCGTCCCGGACCTTAGGGGCGTCGGCGGGGAGGAGGCCCTTCGGCTGCTTCAGGGCATGGGCCTTCGGGTGGAAGTGGCCGTCGAGCCATCGCGGACGGTGCCGCGAGGAAAGGTGATCATACAGGAACCCCCGCAGGGTGAGGCCCTGCGGCCCGACACCCGGGTGAGGCTTTTGGTGAGCGGGGGCCCGCTTGGCGGCGAAGGCGGGCCCGGTGTGGAGGCCGGCCGCTCCTCCGGCGGTGCGGGTGGCCAGCCGGAGGCGCCTTCGCCCGAGGGCGGGGAAGGGGATCGGGACGGCGCATCGAGCATGCTGCGACCTGCGCGGGACCGCTTCGAAGGCGGAACCGCGAAGGCTTTTACGGCGGATGGAGGGCCCGGAAGGAGCGAGGCGGAGGCGGAGCCGGATGGGCAGGGAAGCCCGGGGAGGGACGGCCGTGCGGCTTGAACCTCTTGATCGGAAGCGGAACGCCTTTCGCGGATACGGTCACGCCTCCCCGCGGCCGGCCCCTTTCCGCCTTCCCTCCAAACGCACCCTCCTGCTTTCCCTCATCCTGGCTTTTCTGCTCATCCCCCTCTTTGACGGCCCGGCTACGGCCGCTCCTTCCGGCGCCGGGTCCCCAGCTTTCGACTGGCCGTGCCGGGGATCGGTGAGCGCTCCTTTCAGGCCGGCCAGTGGCGCATACGGCAAGGGAGGCCACGCCGGGATGGACATCTCCGTGCCCTTGGGCACGCAGGTGCGGGCCTCGGCCGCGGGGAGGGTAACCTTCAGCGGCAACACCCCGGTGGGGCTCTGCGTCACCCTCGACCACGGCAGCGGCCTGCGCACCACCTACGTGGCCCTGCTGGAGTCCGCGGTTCGGGCGGGCATGGAGGTGGCGCAGGGCGCCGTCCTGGGGCGCAGCGACGGATCGCGCGACCGCTCCAGCGCCCTCCCCCACCTCCATTTCGGGGCCAGCCTCAACGGTGTTCCCTTCGATCCCATGATCCTGCTGGAGGGGAGGCTCCTGGACCCTTCCAGGGATCTGTTCCTCGGCCCGTGGAGGGATCAGCGGGCCATCGAGGCCTGGGAGCGGGCCGCCGCCCCCCGCGATCAGGGCTTATTTCAGTCGATCAAGGACGCGGTCGGCTCGGTCGCAAGGGCGGTGACCGGGGCGCTGGACCGTGCCTGGGACGCCGCCTGGGGCATGGTGGACAGGGCTGTCGGCCTTCTGGGAGAGGGGGCGCGGTCGTTCTGGGAGGGTTGCAAAGCCCTCTATCGCGAAGGCGTCAAACCGCTGGCGGTCGGCCTGGGCAGGGCGGTGGTGGGCGCTCTCAAGGCGGTCTTCCTCAACCGCTTTGTGCAGGCCGCCCTGGCCGCCCTGGCCGCCATCGCCCTTATCACCCTGGCGGTACTGGGGGCGGCCTTCACCTTCGGGCTGTCCCTCTCCCTGGCCTTCGCGGCCATAGGACTCGCCTCGGCCGCTGTCGGGGCTTATGCGGCCTACTATGCTGCGGTGGCTGGGGAGAGCTTCAGCTTTATCAACTGTTTCACGGGATGCCTGGTGGTCGGGGGGGTCGTGGCGGTGGCCACGCTGTCCCTGGGGCAGTCATGGGCTCTCATCAGCGCCGGCTGGAAGGAAGTGGGACTGCTTGGCTTCGGCAAGAGCTTCCTGGCGCACGGCCTGGCGGACGCGCTGGCAACCTCCGCCATCAATGGTATCGCCGGCCGACCTTTCTCGATGAAGGCCTTTGCCCTTTCGTTCCTGGCCGGCGGCCTAATGGGCGCGGGAGGCAAGCTCTTCGTGGCCGGCCTCAGCCAGAACATGATGCGGGGTCTGGCCGCGGGGGCCTTCGCCGCAGGCCAGTCCGGCCTCGGCTCCTCTTCGGCGCTGGGCGTCTCCCTGGGAGTGCTGCGAGATGGGGGCATCGCCGGCTTTTTAAAGTTCGCTGCCGGGGAGCTGGGCAGGGAAATGGCGGCGAAATTGACCTATATGGCCTTCTGCGGCAGCGCCACATGCCTGGCCGACCTCGCGCTCCACCTGGCCATGGGCAGGGGGTTCACCCTGGGCGAGGCCCTGCTCTCCTGCGGTGCGGGGGCATGCGTGGGAGGCATCGGCCTGCTCTCCTCCACGTCCTCACCCGCCCGCTTGCTCAGGAGTGCCGTGGGCGGGGGCGGCTCCATGGGTTCAGATTTCGTGAAGAGCTACGTGAGAAAGTCTCTTTCCAAGGGAGGAAAGGAGCTGCTTTCCGGGGGCGGGAAAGGAGCGAGGGGTCCGGAGATATTGGCGGATTCAACGGGAACCCGATAGGGGAAAGGAGTGATGGAGACGTGGAAGACGGCGGTATAAAGGATATCCGGTGGAAAGAGTTGGGATTGGCCGCTCTGCTCTGCGCAGGCGGGGCCCTGTCCGCCCACAGGTTCGCTTCCCTCAATCCGGGGTGGGGCAGCATCGGCTCCTGGCCCGCGGCCGTATGGGCTGCCGGCCTTTCCCTGGCAGCTCTGGTCCTGGCTTTCCTTGCGCTCATCTACAGGTGCTATTTCAGGCGCCGCTACGGCAGGCGCGCCCCTCTGATGATGTTCGGGTTCCTGTTCCTTCATTTGCTGACCGCCCTTCTTCTGTTCAGCCGAGCGGGAGGGGGGCGTTGAGCGGAGTCCGCGGATGGTCGGGCATCCGCCGGGCCGTCGCCCTCCTGCCGCTCCTCTTCCTTCCCTCGATGTTTTTTTTGCGGGATAGGTGGGGTCTGGCTTGTTGCCTCGCAGGACTGGCCTCGGTCCTCAAAGCCGGATCTGTCTGCGGCAGGGCGGCGGGCATGGGCGGGGTGAGCCGGGTGCTGTGGATGTCCCTGGCGGCTGCGGTTGGCGGCCTGATCTTCGCCATCGGGCTTTAAAGCGCGAGAAGGCCGAATAGTGCCGACGTCACATCCGATTTACATACGTCAGCTGCATTTATCCCCTAAGGGCATCTTGCCGCGCCGCTGCGGCGAGTTGGCTCTCACTTTCTCCTGACCATGAACTGCACCAGAAAGAAATAGAGCAGTAGCAGCCCGCAGGCGATGAAGAAGATGGCGGTCACCACCGCGGTGCGGGCGATGACGGCCGCTATGCATGTGCCCGCCGCCAGCGTCCCCAGCACCGCGTAGACCCGCATCCTCCGCTCCGCCGCCCTGCGCATATGATGCGGGCTTCTTCCGTATGACCCTTGCGGCGTCTGTTGGGGCATCGTGTTGTTGATCCCGGAGAAGAGCAGGGGGACGTTGAGTTTGCGCTTCGAGGTGAACGGGGCCCTGCCGTATTCGGAGGGGTTCACGGAGGCCGCCATCTCCAGCATGCTCTTGCGGAAGTGCTTAGTCGAATCAAGCGGCGACTCCTCTATCCTGCCGCGGACCAGGGGAGGCACGATCGCCAACATCGCTATCAGCCCCAGGACCAGGAAGCCCAGGATCTCCACCTCAACCCCTCACCAATAACCCCGACGGACCCGGCATCCTCGGACTCGGAAACGCTTTCATCGAATTAGATCACCGACCGACGACATTTTTCAGGCCGCGCTCCCTAACCGAAAAATTTTCAACTCATTAAAAATTTCCACCAGTTCGGCCATTCACCTTCCGCATATCCAAAAAAATCTCAGGCGAAGCGATCCTTTGACGGAGAGGCGCGCTGTTTCAGGAAAAAGATCCCGCCGAGCGCCGAAGGGATTGTTCATGTGCGGCGATAAGAGGCAGGAGTTTATTATGGGGCTCTCAGGTGTAGAGATCCCGCCGAGCGCCTAGATAGGCCTTTATCTGGGCTATAATCAGGGGCATGGATGGCGCGAACGGTTTCTCGGGGCAGCAGAAGGTCTTCTCGGTCAGCGAGGTCAACCGGCTGGCCGACGGAAGGCTCAAAGGCCTCGCCATCTGGGTGGAGGGGGAAGTCTGCGAGCTCCGGACGGGATATGAGGGTTTCGGCTTCTTCAGCCTGCGGGATCAGGAGGCCTCCCTGCAATGCGTCGCCTTCGGGGATGCTTGGCACCGCATGAAGGGCTGGCTCAGAGAAGGCACCACCGTGCTGGCTCGGGGGGAACTCGGCATATATGTCAAGCGCGGGCAATACCGCATGAACGTCGCGGAGGCGGAGGAGAGCGGAGAGGGAAAACTGAGGCGGGAGTTCCAGCTGCTTTTCGAGAAGCTGTCGCGAGAGGGCCTGTTCGCCCAGGAGCTAAAGAAGCCCCTGCCCCCCTTTTCATTCCGTATCGGCCTGATCACCTCACCCGAGGGGGCGGCTCTGCACGATGTGCTCACCACCTTAAGGCGGCGGTTTCCCGCGGCCCGCGTCTATCTGAGGGGCGCCAGGGTGCAGGGCGAGGGGGCCGAGGAGGATTTAGCCGCGGCCCTCCGCTTCTTCAATGATGTCTCCCCCTACTTTCCGGTGGATGTGATCATCCTGGCCCGGGGAGGCGGTTCCCTGGAGGACCTTCATCCCTTCAACACCGAGATGTTGGCCCGAGCCATCCGCGCGTCACGGATACCGGTGGTCAGCGGTGTCGGTCATGAGCCGGATTACACTATAGCCGACTTCGCGGCTGACCTCAGGGCCGCCACCCCCACCGCCGCGGCCCAGGCGGTGGCCCCGCTGCAGGCGGATCTGCTGAAAGGGCTGGCGGACACCGGCAGGAGGCTGGACCGGGCCTTATCCAGGCGCATGGAGCGCGTTGAGCGCGAGCTGGCCCGCCTGTCGGAGAAGAGGTCGCTCTCATGTGCGGATGCTTTGCTCTTCCCTGCCTCGCAGGAACTGGAGGAGGCGCATACCGCCCTTCTCAGGGCGGTGCGGGGTTGCCTGGAGCGGTGGGAGCGCAGGGTGGAGGAGAGGAGGGGCAGGCTTGTCAACCGGGGAAGGGAGCGCCGGGAGCTCCCGCTGCGCTTGCGGATGTTAGCGGAGAATGTCGGTCGCTCCGAACGGATGCGGTTGGAACGGCTCGAACTGGATCTCTCCCGACGCGGGGGTTCGCTCGCGGCCCAAGCTCTCCGCGCCCTGGAGAGGAAGGTGGAATGCTGGAAGAGGAAGGCGCTGAGGCTGGAAGGGCTCAGCCCCCTGCGCCCCCTGGCCCGCGGGTATTCCATCGCCTATCTTGAGGGTATGAGTAGGCCTCTCAAGGACTTTCGGGAGGCATCATCGGGAAAGCGGCTCCTGCTACGGCTCTATCGGGGAACTCTAAGGTGTTCGGTGGAGGGGGGCGAGGAGGAAAAGGAGGCGGCGATAATGGAGGTGCCCTCATGGGAATGAGGGGTGCCGGCCCGGCTGGGGCCGGTCCGCGAGTCGGGGCGGGCCGGTGGGGGAAGAGGGCCGGATGTCTCTTTGATTCCGGGCTTGCGGGCGGAGTGGGGGCGATTGGCACTCGATGAGTCGTTGATCTTCAGGAGGTGGAGATGGAGAGCGAGGGAGCCACTTTCAAGCAGATGTTGGACAGGCTGGAACAGATAGCCGAGATGCTGGAGAGGGAGGATCTGGAACTGGAGCAGAGCCTCGCCCTTTTCGAGGAAGCCGTGGGTCTGCTCAAGGCGAGCAAGCAGAAGCTGAGCGAGTCGCGCCAGAGGGTGGAGAGACTGCTCGGTTCCCTGGAGGAAGGGGTCGAGGCGGAGCCGCTGGAAAGCGAGGAGGAAGAGGCGGAAGAGGGCTGAAAGACCGGATGCCGGCGTGGTTAGGCCTCATCCTCCAAGAGCTTTTGAGAGGGCGGGAGCATTTGGGGGAGCCGCGAGCCGCTGCGGCGGACGCCGCATCGGCTGATGTATAATCCTTTAAAGCCGGTTTGCGGCGTTGGGGAGGGAACCGGCGAGGAGTTCCCCGCCGTCATAAGGCGGACGGGAGACACGGGTGTGGAAATGAACGAGAGGCAGAGCAGGATGAAGCGTTCCGCCAGGAACCGCAGGATAAAAAGGAACAAAGTCTTTTTACTGCTGAAGTCGGGTCTGGCGCTGATCCTGGTGGGCGGGGCGCTGGCGGGCCTGATCAGGATACGCAGCATATACGGTTGGGCCAAGTGGAACTACGGGTCATCTTTCTACGAAGTCGAGACAGTCGAGGGCACGGACGAATGGAAAGGGCCGCAGGAGCCCCTCAACTTCATATGTATAGGCATCGATCGGGGCAGCAACAAGGGGGAGACCGGCTGGTGCCGATCAGATGTCCTCATCTTCGTGTCCGCCGACTTCAAGGAAAAGAGGGCGGCCCTGGTGTCCATACCGCGCGACACCAAGGTAACCATCGAGGGCTACGGGACCGAGAAGATAAACGCGGCCCATGCCTATTACGGCCCCAGCGGGGCCATAACGGCCGTGAAGAACCTTTTAGGGGTGGAGAAGATCCATTACTACGTCGAGCTGGATTTCGAGTCCTTCCGCAATATCGTCAATGCGATCGGCGGCGTCAGCATGCACCTCGACCATGAGATAAGGGACCCCAAGGTCGGGTGCCTGCCCAAAGGGGACGTCTTCCTCAACGGAGACAGCGCGCTCATCCTGGTGCGCTCGAGGGCGCTTCCCGATGGCGACCTCGACCGCATCAAGAACCAGCAGAAGTTCCTGACTGCCATGGTCAAAAGGACCCTGGAGACCGTTCGGAGCTACGACGATATCCGCAGGGTGCTCAACGCCGTCATCCCCTACCTGCTCACCGATATCCCGGGAGGCGATCTCATCCAGATGGCCGAGTGGATGAGGGGGATAAGCCTGGAAAACATCCAGATGGCCACCATCCCCGGAAGTGCCCCCACGCCCAGGGCCGGCCAGCCCTGGTATTTCATCCACGACCCGGCGGGGACCGCCGCCCTCATGGAGAACGTCAAGAGATACTGCATGGTAACGCCTCCTGCGGATGCGGCTGAGGGGAAAGGCGCGGAGGCCCAGATTGAGAAGAGCGGCCTCTCCCTGATGTTGCTGAATGGGGCCGGCAAACAGGGGCTGGCTGGCCGGGCGGCCGACAAGCTGCGTTCCCTGGGGTACTCCCCGGCCACAGGCAACGCCCGGAATATATATGACCGGACCACCGTTTATGCGGCCCCCGGATACCTGGAGGCGGCGTCCCAGGTGCTAAGGGATCTCTGGGGCGACCGCGGCGCTCCCATAACCGAGGACCAGGACGTGACCGGGTCCAATAAGGCCAAGGTGGTGGTGGTGCTCGGGCGCGACTATTATTGAGCCGCGGGATAAAGTTCAGCCACCGGCAGGCCTCACGTCCTCCCCACCCCCAAGGGAACGGTTTCTCCTTGCCCCCTGTATAATGGGGCGGTGATAGGAGTGCGCGCCAAAGGCTATCTTTCGGTTTTCGCGGCCGTGTTCCTCTTCAGCACGGTGGAGGCGGCGGCCAAGCTCATCCACCGGCTCTACGGACCCTCCGAGATAGACCACCGGCAGCTGGCCTTCCTGCGTTTTCTCTTCGCCGGGATATTCCTGGCGGTGGTGCTGGCCGCGAGCGGCCGTCTGCGAGTGGCCCTTACCGCCCTGCGACGCGACACTCTGCCCGTGCTCTTTCTGGGGGTGCTGGGCATATATCTCACCTTCACCCTTTACTACTGGGGCTTGGAGAGGACCCGCGCTTCCACCGCCGCGGTGGTGTTCTGCGTCAACCCCGCTTTCGTCGCGGCCCTTGCCCGCCCCCTGCTCAAGGAGTCCTTCCGCTGGAGGGGGTGGCTGGGGGTGGGGCTGGGCCTTGCCGGGGCGGCTCTGGCCGTTCTTGGTTCCGGCTCCGGCGGCCCGCCTGGACGTTCCGAGCTGTTGGGAGGAGCGGCGGTGCTGGCGGCGGCCTTCTGCTGGTCTCTTTACACCATAGTGGGCAAGAGATACTCGGAGAAGTACGGGGAGACCCCCGTATCCTTTGTCGGGATTGCCATAGGGGCCGCTCTGTTCCTGGCCACCATCGGCCTGCGCGGCGAACTCCACCGCTTTCTCGGTCTGCATGCCGAGACCTGGCTCATCTGCCTTTATATCGGGGTCATGACCGTTGGGGTAGCGTATCTCCTCTATTTCGGCGGGCTGCGCAGGGTCCCCGCCTCCTCCGGCGCCAGCCTCTTCTTCCTCAAGCCGTCCCTGGCGGTGATGCTGGCCTGGCTGGTCCTGGGGGAGAGCCCGGGCCCCCTGTGGCTTCCTGTTCTCCTATCCAGCGCGGGCATCGTCCTCACCACCTGGCGCAGCGTGCGGGAGGAGTGGGTGGAGGATTGAGACGAGGGGCGCGGATGCCCTCAGCTAAGGCACATGCGGGAGCGCTTTTTCAGGAAGCTGGAAAGGCGGTCGCAGGCATCGTCACCTCTCAAGGGAGGACCGTGCCCGAAATGGATCTCCCGCACTTCGGTTGAGATGATGCGGCGCACGCCGTCCAATACGCCCTCCAGGTCCCAGGAAAAGGAGAGGGTGGGCAGCCACAGTTTCCCCAACATATGGGAGACGGCGTCTCCGGCCAGCAGCCATCCCTCGCCGGGATTATGGAGGCAGACGGACCCGGGGGTGTGCCCGGGGACGTGCATCACCAGCGTGCCGGGCAGGCCCTCGACCTCCGAACCGTCTTCGAGAAACCCGTCCACAGCCGCTGCGGGATATGCGCTGCATTTGAGCACGGGGCGGGGGAAGCGGGACAGCATCCGGCCGGCGCGAGAGAAATCCGAGCCGGCGGGCGGCCGCTCCTTCCCCTCGATGAAAGGCGCGTCAGCCGGGTGCGCGAGTATCATCGCCCCGGCCTCGCTTTTCAGCGCGGCCGCGTTTCCCGCATGGTCGGGGTGGTGGTGGGTGAGTACTATGCGGGAGATGTCGGAGGGCCGCAAACCGGCCCTCCGCAGCCCTTTCGCCACGGCATCCCGGCGTCCCGGCCAGCCCGTGTCCACCAGCACCGCCTCTTCCCCCACCAGCAGGTGGGCGTTGGCCAGGAGGTCTCCTATGCGGTGGATGCTGGTGCGAGGCACGCCCGCCGCCCGTTCACCTTCCGATGATGTAGCGGTGCGGGTCCACCTCGCTGCGCAGGATGCTCAGCTCTTCCTCGGTGGGAGGCGGGGTCTCCACCACCTCCGGCGCCTTCAGCAGCTCGAAGCCGCAGTTCTCCTGGACCTGCTCGAAGGTGAAACCGTGGTGGATGGACTCCACCCGCATGCGCTTGCTGTCGGGGTCGTAGCCCATGACGGCCATGTTGGTGATGACCTTGTAGGGGCCGGTGTTGGCGGGGAGCCCCGCCTCCTCCCGGGCGTTGCCCCCGGTCAGGTAGCCGGGGGTGGTGATGAAGCTCACTCTCTCCACGAAGCGCCTGGCGTCCTGGGGGGTTATCACCATTATCCTCCAGCAGAAGGAGGCGAAATCGTTGGCACCGCCTGAGCCGGGGAAGCGCACCTTGGGGTTGGCCCAATCGCCGATGACGGTGGAATTGAGGTTGCCGTACATGTCTATCTGGGCCCCTCCGAGGAAGGTGTAGTCCACCATCCCGCGCTGGCAGGTCTCCATGATCTCGCACATGCCGCTGGCCATCACCGCCTTGTAGAAGGTGCGGGAGTCCCCCACCGATATGGGCATGGTGGGCAGCAGGGGGGAGATGCCCCCGGCCTCGAACATGATCACCAGGTTGGGGGCTTTGGTCTTCTGGGCCAGCATGGCCGCGGCGCAGGGGGCGCCGGTGCCCACCCCCACGGTGGCCCCGTCCTCCAGCTCGCGGGAAGCGGCCACTATCATCAGCTCCATGGTGTTGTAATCTGCCATCTCCGTCCCTCCCTCAGTCCAGCTCGATGAGGTGTTCCTGCGCCCTCAGCTGGTTGATGCGCTCGATGCCCCCGTTGAGCTCCAGGTACTCGTTGAAATCCTTGGTGCCGTAGATCTGCTCGTCCAGGAACTTCCGGAACTCCTCGGGGTCCGTCTCCACCTGCAGCCACTTCTTCAGGTGCTCCTCGTCCGAGTAATACTCGTAGGGCATGTTCCCGGGGTAGCTGCCGAAGGGCACCTCACAGACCGCGTCCACCAGGAAGTAGGGGATCACCGTCTGGGTGGGATCGGAACGTATCTCCTCATTGTGGACGAGGCGCTCGCAGGTGATGATGAGGTGCTTGGCGGCGCGGGCCAGCTCCAGGTCGGCTATGGAGATGCCGCGGATGCGGCAGTTTCCGAAGACGTCGGCCTCGTGCACGTGGATGGCGGCCACGTCCGGCCAGAGGGCGGGATACAAGGCCATCTTCTTGCCGGTGAAGGGGCACTGCACCACCTTGACCGCGCTGTGCTTGAAGGTGTCGGTGCCCATGATGTTGCGCCCCGGCACGAAGGAGACCCCCATGGCCGCCGCCTTCAGGCGCAGGGCCATGGCATAGTTGGTCCATTCGCACACGGTGACCTTGCCGCTCTCCATGTAGCGGCGGGCGTTGGGCGACAGCCCCCGCGCTTCCAGTCCGATGATGTAGGCGATGTCGCAGCGGTCGAAGACCTCGCCCGCTGCCAGTATCTGGAAGTCGTGGGTGGAGGTGTGGCCGGCGAAGATAAGGTTCTTCTTGCGCTGGCGGACGATCTCATGGCAGATGGCGGTGGGGATGCGGTTGGCCCCGAAGCCCCCTATGGCCAGGTATTCTCCGTCGTGCACGAACTTCTCCACCGCTTCCCGCACGGTCATCAGCTTGTTGGCCATGGCGCGTTTCTTTGTGCGGAAGAACTCGCGCGCCTTGTCGGGATCGGGATCCATGAAAAGCGGGCCGTCTCCCTGGGCTATCACGTCGAACATGCTCTCCCTCCCTCTCGGTCCGTTTTCCGAAACCGCCGGCGCCGGGAGCGCCGGTTGCGTAAAGCCGTCCGCATTCCTTCTTCCCAAGATGCGGGGAAAAGAATATCATCTAACCTGGGGCTTGGCAACCGGGCGGCGGGTCCCGAAAAGCGGCTGTCAGCAGGGATGATGTGGTCGGGAGGGGAGTGTCGGATTGAACCTCGAGGACTGGGTCAAGAAGCTGGCTCAACGCCCGGAGTTGATGCGCAAGCAGGCGGTCATGCCCATAATGCGGTCACTTAAAGGAGGGGGCGGAGGGCGCTTCTGCGGGCTGGGGGACGACTGCGGATATCTGGATTGCGGCGGCTTCCATCTCCTCCTGACGGTGGACTCCATCCGCGAGGGCCTGCTGGAGCGCCCGCGCTACGCGGGGTTCTGCGCGGTGAACGTGGCGGTCAACGACATCTATGCCACCGGCGGCCTCCCTCTGGGGGTGGCGGACTCGCTGCATTTCCCCTCCGGTGACGAGGACTGGGCGGCGGAGGTGGCCGGGGGCCTGCGGGACGGCTGCGATTTCTTTCAGCTGGAGATGCTGGGGGGGCATCTCGACCCCTGCTCCTCGCGGCGCGGCCTCAGCGTGGCCGGCCTGGGGAGGGCCGCCCGCTTGCTGACCACCTTCGGAGCGGCGCCCGGGGATCAGGTGATCATGGCCTTCGATCCCCACGGAGAATGGGACGCCGAATCTTTGATATGGGACGCTTCCAGCGGCCGTGACCCCCAGCGGGTCCTGGAGAACTACGCGGTGCTCCTGGAGGTGGCCGAGGGAGGTCTGGCCACTTCCTGCCGCGACGTCAGCAACGCGGGGATTGCGGGCACCCTGGCCGCTCTCGCGGCGGCCTGCGGAGCGGGGGCTTCGCTGGACCTGGACAAGCTGCCCCGTCCCCCGCAAGTGGCGCTTGAGGATTGGCTGGCCGCTTTTCCCAGCTACGGTTTCATTCTCACCGCCGCTCCCCGGCGGTCCGGGGGGCTGGTCGGCCTGTTCCGGCTGCAGGGGCTGGAGGCGGAGGTCTGCGGCTCGATAGAGGAAGGCGGCTCGCTCTCCTTCCGCTTGGGCGGCGAGAAAGCGACCGTGGACAATCCCCTGAAAGAGGAGGTGCGGTGATGGACGGGGCGGCGGCGAGACGCCTCTCGCTGACCGCGAGAAAGCGCATCTTTGAATACCTCAACTGCAATCAGGCCACCCTCTCCACCCAGCGCGACCACCTCGGGGTGAGTCTGCCCATGCTGCTCAAGGCCAACAGCCACCTGGAAGGAGGATGCTTCAGCCACGGGAGCACCTGCGGGGTGGTAACGGGAGGATGCCTCTCCCTGGCCCTCAGGCACCTGCCTGAACTGAAGGAGGGAGATCCGGGAAAGTTGGCCTCCTTCCACGGATTGATGAAGGAATACACCTCTTGGTTCGCGTCCTCCTTCGGCAGCACCATATGCCGGGAGCGCATCGGTTGCGGTCTCACCTCACCCGGAGGCATTGTCCGTTACGCATTGGGAGGGCGCTTCCTCCGCTGCGTGGCGCATGCGGGAAAGGCCGCCCTCTTCCTCGCGGAACTGGGGGAGAGCCCCCTTGAGAGAGGGGGTGACGCGGCGGCCGACGGGGCTTTCAACTGCGCCTCGCAGGTGCTGCGCCGCTTGCGTGAGGCCACCGGGTTGGGCGACCCCTCCTTCGAGGTCCTTTACATCTCCATGAACGGGGGCGTGGGCCTCTCGGGCGGGTTGTGCGGCGCGGCGGCCGCCGGCATGCTCCCCTTGGGATGGCTCCACGGGCTCGACCCCGAGGAGGCGGGGTTCACGGGCAATCTCGCCGCCCTGACGCGCGGGCACATCAACATGTTCACGGGCAGGGAGGAGCGGGAGCTCTTCTCCCTCGGGC
>JACVIY010000012.1 GCA_015711755.1 Candidatus Geothermincola secundus
AGGGGGCCTCCTCTCCCGCCCGCGCTTAATCGCAAGCGGCGCGATCCCCATCCGAGCAAAGAGCGCAGAGATTCGGTCGATAAAGGGCTTCAGCGCGGTCGATGAGGGAGGATGATCAATAGACCCCGCCCCGATGAACGGGATGGCTTCTTCTTCCGCTCGTCAAGCGCCGAAGGGTCCCACCGGCTTTCCCTGCAGCGCCTCCATATAGCCGACGATGGAGTAGTAAACGGCCCGGTCGAAATAAAGCACCACCTGGTTGTTGAGCTCCAGCGCCTGATAGAGTTCCAGGTTGGTCTGGGTAAGGCCCTCGGAAAGCACCTCCAGCCACAGGTATCTCTTCAGCAGGATGATGGCCATGACCACCTCGTCCAAGCCGAAGCCCTCCTGATAGCGTTGCCTTCCGAGGTTCATATAGAAGAAGCGGATCTCCTCCTGTTTGGTCTCTGGAGACAGCCAATATCCCAACCGCTCGTATACGGCCATGGCCCGCCGGAAGAGCTCTTCCTCGGAGAAGTGGTGGTAGGTGGGCGTGTATCTTGATTGCCGGACCTCTTTGAGCCACAGCTTGGCGACCTTGTCCGCCCTGGTCTCTATCATCTTCACGAATCTTCTGGTGAGCAACTCTCCTACCTCCCGCTCGGGTACCGGTCCGGCCACAGGGCAGGCGAACAACGAAGATATTATACCCGCAGGAGGAGGATGAGCGAAAGAAGCGGGCGGGGGCTTTGGGCTGGATTGATCCGCGGAAATGTAATATGTTGTGAGCTGATCCATGGAGGAGGTCCGAATGGAGCTGGTGCTGATCAGGCACGGGGAGACCGAGTTCAACCGCGCCGACATCTTTCGCGGCCGCGCCGACCCTCCCCTCAACGAGAGGGGACTGCGGCAGGCGAGGGCGGCGGCCGCCCGCCTGGCGGCCCTGGAGATGGAAGCGGTATATTCCAGCCCCCTCAAGAGGGCCATGCAGACCGCCGGCATCATCGCCGGATCCCACGGGCTGGAGGTGCGGAGTCATCCTCTTTTCATAGACGTGGATTACGGAGAATGGAGCGGCAAGAGCGTGGATGAGGTGGAGAGCGCCTGGCCGCTCGAGTTCTCCCTTTGGAAAGAGGACCCCGGTCGCCTTTGTTTCCCCGGGGGGGAGCGCCTTGCGGAGGTGAGAGAGCGACTTTCGCGGGGATTGGAGGAGCTGCGAGATCGGCACGGAGGGAGGGTCCTATTGGTCGGACATAAGGTGGTCAACCGCATCATCCTCTGCATTTGCCTGGGCCTCGGGCTTGAAGGGATCTGGCGGCTGGACCAGTCCAACGGGGCGATAAACGTCATCGCCGCAGCCGACTCCGGCTGGATGCTGCGCCGCATGAATGACGTCTCCCACCTCGAGGGCTGCGCGAGCCCCGACCAGCGGACCTGAAGAGGCGGCTCCGCCCATCGGGGCAATTCGCGGCCACGCCGCACCAGGCCGCGGGCAGGCGGACGTGGCCGGGCATGTCTTTTTCCTGGCGGACCGGTCGGCAGGGGCATATAATTTAAGAGGTCCGTGGGAGATAGGAGTCATGAGGATAACAACCGTCGATTACCGCCTGAAGAGGGACGCGGTGCTGCGGGACTACCGCTGCGGCCGCCTCTCGCGCTGGGACGTGTGCGACGCCCATCCCGAGCTGGGCCGCATCGCCCGCAACATCGGCGAGCTCACCCGCCGCGACTGCCCGGTCTGTTCCCGCGAGAAGCTGCGGCGGGTCAATTTCGTCTTCGGGCGAGAGCTTGACTGCAACAACGGGCGGGCTTACCCGCTGCGCCAGGTTTTCGACGGCTTAAGGGAGCGTTACCGCGACTTCACGTGTTACGTGGTGGAGGTATGCGTGAGCTGCCAGTGGAACCATCTCCTTGAGAGCATCCATATATCCAATTAGCGACTGAGGACCAAAGGAGGGGCCATGTGCGAATCCCATGCGTTCCTTGTGCAGGGCGAAGGGCAGGAGCTGGTGCTGGAGGACGTGGTCAAGGTGAGCGAGGAAGGAGACCGGGTCCGCCTGGTCAGCATCATCGGTGAGGAGAGGGTCCTGCAGGCGGAGGTCTCGGTGATAGACCTGCTCAACCACCGCATACTCCTCTCACCCCGGACCTGAGGCCGCCCCGCAACACCGAAGGAGCGCGTCATGATTTTCAACTACCGCAAGCGCGAGGAGTTACTCGACTCCATCCCTGGAAAGACCTATGACCTGTTGGTGGTGGGCGGGGGCATAACCGGTGCCTGCATCGCCCGAGATGCCGCCCGGCGGGGGATGAGGGTGCTGCTGGCGGAGAAGAACGATTGGGCCTTCGGCACTTCCTCCCGCTCCTCCAAGCTGGTGCACGGGGGCCTGCGCTACCTGGAGCTGTTCGATTTCAAACTGGTCTTCGAGGCCTGCCGGGAGCGGCGGCGGCTGCTCATCAACGCGCCCCACCTGGTCTGGCCTCAGCCCTTCACCTTCCCGGTCTACCGGGGGGACAAAAACGGCCTCATCATGATCGGCATGGGGCTGTGGCTCTACGATATCCTGGCCCTCTTCCGCAACGTGCAGAACCACCGCCTGCACGGCCCCCGCCGCATCCTTAAGGTGGAGCCGGAGCTGGACAGCTCCCGCCTAAAAGGAGGCGGCGAGTTCTACGACTGCGCCACCGACGACGCCCGCCTGACCCTGGCCCACGTGCAATCCGCCTGGCTGGAGGGGGCCGACTGCCTGAACTATGCGAGAGTCGTCGGGTTCCTGCGCCGCGGCGACGGCACCCTCTGCGGCGCCCGTATCCGCGACGAGCTGGGAGGGGCGGAGTGCGAGGCGGAGTCGCGGCTGGTGGTCAACGCCACCGGCCCCTGGACCGACATCACCTGCTGGATGGACGACCGGGGCGCCTCGGCCAAGCTGCGCCCCACCAAGGGCGCTCATGTCATCGTTCCGCGCAGCCGCGCCTACACCCGAAACGCCCTGCCCATCATGTCCCCGCGCGATCAGCGGCTCCTCTTCATCGTCCCCTGGGGCGACTTCTCCCTCATCGGCACCACCGACACCGACTATGAGGGCGATTACGATGAGCTCTACGCCGATCGCGACGACGTGGAATACATCCTGGAGGCGGCCAACGCCGCCCTGCCCCGGGCCGGGCTGGAGACCTCCGACATCATCAGCACTTATGCCGGCCTGCGCCCCCTCATCTGCGAGCAGGGAAGCGAAGGCGTCTCGGAATCGCAGGTATCCCGCGAGCACAGCATCTACGAGAGCCCCTCCGGCCTCATCACCATAACCGGCGGAAAGCTGACCACCGCCCGCTCCATGGCCGAGGAGCTTGTGGACCTGGCGGCAAGGCGGCTGGCCGAGCGTTTCGGCGTGCAGGGCCTGCCCCGCTGCACCACCCGCTATGCCGGGGTCTACGGCAAGGACGGCGCCCGTTTCCCCGCCCGCCTGCAATCCCTGGGCAGGGACTGGCGGGTTGACGACGAGGTCGTCTGCAACCTGGCGGCCTTGGGGACCGGGGCGGTGGAAGTGCTGGCCAGGGTGCGCAACGACCTCTCATCAGGGGAGAGATTGCATGAGGACATCCCCTACATCCGGGCCATGGTGGAGTACGCGGTGGACGCGGAGATGGCTCTCACCATCGATGACTTCATGGTCCGCCGCAGCCGCATCTACTATGAGGCCCCCGATCAGGGGTTGGAGGTGCTGGACAAGGTGGCGGCGATAATGGGGGCCCGCCTGGGCTGGAGCGAGGAAGAGAAGGAGCGACAGAAGGCGGCCTACCGCCACACCGTGGAACTGTCGCGTCTGTACAAGGCCTGAGGGGGCGCAGAGCGGCTCGCGCGGCTAAAAGATCGGGGGCGGATCAGCGAGGAGGGGCCGGATCGGCCATCAGGACCCCCCGCGCCGAACGGCATCGATGGCATCGATCTCGCGGGAGGCGCCACGCGGCTATGCGTTCATTCCTGCGCTTCCCAGTATTCGCTGCCCCCCACCACCTGGCCCCGCATCACCCTCCACTTGCCGTCGCTTTTGCGGAGGACGTACTCGCCCGGCTTGTCCTTGAAGCTCTCCACCTTCCATTCGGTGGTGTCGAACATCTCCTTCCCGATGTATCGGACCAGTCCGTCGACTATCCTCACCGTGGCCTCTCTCCCCTCCCAGGAGGGATCCTCGGCCTCCTGCGGATAGGTCTCGAACCGCAGGTCCTTGAACTCCACCTCCCAGTCCCGGGAGCTCCATTTCTCCCTGAGTTTTTCCATCTCCTGCGGGTCGGCGAGGACGCTGTCGGGGAAGAGGGCGGGGGCTGAGACCTCGACGAAAGCGTCGAAATCCCTGCCGTTTTCCGGGTTTCGGTCGATCCACTCCATGGACATGAGCAGCTTCTGGACGGCCGCCACCGGCGTGTGCTGATCCTCCGCCGGCTCCCGGAAAGGCTCCCCCGGCTGATATTGACCGCATCCGGCTACCGCCATGAGCAACAGGCCCGCAGCGGCCGCGGCGATCGCCCGCAGCGCCTTTCTTTTCTTGTTCTTCAAGCTTCCTCCCTCTCTCCTCAGCTCACCGGCGGAGAGGCCGTCCCGGCGGTCACAGTCCCTCTTCGACCTCCGGGAACTCGCTGCCCCCTCCCGCATCCTCGGGGTAAACATCCGGGTATCCCGTCTTCACCGGGTCTTTTATCTGCCACTCTCCCTCCGCCCTGAAAAGATCCACGGTGCGGTTGTTGGTCCCGAAGTCGATGCCGGGCGAGGGGGGCATGATGTCATCCCGCCAGAAGCCGCGCAGGAAACCCCCAACGATCCTGACCCGAGCGGTGTCCTCCTGCTGCTCCAGGAGCGTGGTGCGGATGCCGCGAACCTCGTAAAGATCGTAGTTCATATAGGCCTGGGCAGGCGGCTCCTCCGCCTCGCCGGCACGGATGGCCCGATAATAACCAAGGTCGGTCAGCTTTAAGTAGGCCATGATGTCGCGCTTCTCCATGGCCCCGAAAAAATCGTGTACCGCCTTCTCCGGGGCACTGAGGGAATCCCCGCCGCTCAGCACCACCGCCAGCACCACCGCCAGCAGCGCCAAGACCCCCAGCAGGGCCAGGCCCATCAGGGGCGTCGTCCTGCGAGCGGTGCGCCTCCTCTCCAGCCTCTCGGCTTCAATGCCCCGCTTCTCGGCCTCGCGGCGGAGGCGCGCCGCCTCGCGGGCGGTCCTTCTCTTGCTGATGGCCCTCTCGTGCACCAGCTCGGCTATCTTCTCGCCGCATTCCTCACAGAAGCGTCGCCCCTCAGGGTTCTCGTAACCACAATTAGGACAGATCAAGCTGCTCCCTCCAGCACCGCTTTCACATACCATCCACGGTCGCTCTTCAAGCGATCCCTCGCGATAACGGGAAAAGTCATCTTCGCTTCTATTCTACATCCGCCGCGCTCTCCCTATGCATTTTGACGGCGGTCCGCGTCGAAAGCGAGCCGGATCACTGCCTGCGCGTGCCGCACTCCGGGCAGAAGGCGGCGTCCGCCGGCATTTCCTTCCCGCAGCCGGCGCAGGCAACCATGCCCTCCGCCGCGGCGGCCTGCGGGCCGGGGGGGGCTGGGTGAGAGGCTGCTGGGGCCTCGGTGGGGGGAGGAGGAGCCGCTGCCCGCGCACCGGCTGCAGGAGGCGCGGGAGGCTGTGCCGCGGCAGCTCTGGCCGCTGCCGCGGCCTGCTTCTCCGCCTCTATCTGCTGCCGCAAGGCGATTATCTGCCTCTCCACCTCGAAGACCCGTTCCGCTTCCGCCCGCAGAGCGGCCTCGTCGATGCCGCCCGCCCGGAACTGATCGAGCAGGAAGTTGCCCAGCTGCCTGGCCATCTCCTCCCGCTGCTTGCTGAGCGAGCTGAGCTGGGCCGCGCTCTTGGTGCCCTTGAGCGCTCCGTCCAGCTGGGCCCCCAGCTCCGAGGCCTGCTCCTTGATCTTGTCGAAGAAACCCATGTCCTCACCGCCTCCCCGCCAGCCTCATGCCTCAGCGCATCTAGCGCATCTATTTTTACGGAGCGCGCCGGGAATGCGCCCCGCTCTCCGCGCCCGCCGCCTCGCGAACACTCCTGACCCCTTCTTTAAAGCCGGGCTGACGGCAGCTCCTCTCCCGTCAGCCTGCGGTGGATGCCTCGGGCAGCCCTTTTGCCCGCCCCCATGGCCTCTATCACCGTGGCCGAGCCGGTGACGATGTCCCCGCCGGCGAAAACCCCCGGCATGGAGGTCTCGCCGCTTTCCTCATCAACCAATATATACCCCCAGCGGTTGAGCTCCAGCCCGGGAAGAGTGGAGGGGAGCAAGGGGTTGGCGCGGGTGCCGATGGCCATGACCACAAGGTCGCATTCTATCTCGAATTCGGAGCCCTCTACCTTCACGGGGCGGCGCCTGCCGCTCTCGTCCGGCTCCCCCAGCTCCATGCGCAGGCAGGTCATGCCGCTCACCCTCCCGCCCTCGCCGTTTATCTCCACCGGCAGGGTGAGGAACTTGAAGCGCACGCCCTCCTCCACGGCATGCTGCACCTCCTCGGCGCGAGCAGGCATCTCCTCGCGGGAGCGCCTGTAGACCAGGAAGACCTCCTCCGCCCCCAGGCGCAGGGCGGTGCGGGCGCTGTCCAGGGCCACATTGCCGCCTCCCACCACCGCCACCCGGCGCCCTCTCTTGATGGGGGTGTCGTACTCGGGGAACAGGTACGCCTTCATGAGATTGGAGCGGGTGAGGTATTCGTTGGCCGAGTACACCCCGTTGAGGTTCTCGCCGGGTATGCCCATGAAGGACGGGAGGCCCGCTCCGATGCCGATGAAGGCGGCCTCATAGCCCTCCGAGAACAGCTGCTGCAGGGTGAGGGTGCGGCCGATGACCTGATCATAGACGAACTCCACCCCCAGGCGGGTTATGTAGTCCACCTCACGATAGACGATGCGTTTGGGCAGGCGGAATTCGGGTATGCCGTAGGTCAGCACGCCTCCCGGGGCGTGCAGTGCCTCGAACACGGTGACCTCATGCCCGGCCAGGGCCAGATCGCCGGCGCAGGTCAGGCCGGCCGGGCCGGAGCCGATGACCGCCACCCGATGCCCGCTGGGCGGCAGTTTTTCGGGGAGGTGGAGTTCGCCCTTCTCGGCCTCCCAGTCCGCCGCCAGCCGCTCCAGCCGCCCGATGGCCACCGGATCGCCCTTCTTGGCCAGCGCGCAAACCTTCTCGCACTGGTCCTCCTGAGGGCAGACCCTGCCGCAGACGGCCGGCAGGCTGTTGGCCGCCTTCAGGGTGGCGATGGCCGACCCCAGGTCGCCTTTCGCGATCTCTCCTATGAAGCGGGGGATGTCTATGCCCACCGGGCACCCGCCCACGCAGGGCGCCTTTTTGCATCGCAGGCAGCGCGCGGCTTCCTCCCGACCCTGCTCCAGCGAATATCCCAGGGCCACCTCGTTGAAGTTGGATATGCGGTCGGGCATGTGCTGCTCGGCCATGGGCATGCGCGGCCTGCGATGCTCTCCTTTGGCCATGCTCGGCCCCTCCTCCTTTCGCTCTAAAAATCCATATGGGGTTATGCTCGAACGACGGACCCGCAGGGTCCGCAATATTATACATTATGGACGGAGCATTCTATCTTGCCGACCCGCGGATGATCAACGACGCGGATGAGGCCCGCGGCGGCCTCTCCGCGGCCCGGCGGCAGGGCGCGACCGAGGTTAGGGGGAACCGCGGTCGCGGACCCTCCATCTTATAGATGCCGGAAGGCCTCGTTTTTTAAAAGCAAGCCGGTTAAATGTTAAGCGCGGGAGTCCGCTATGAAAGGGGGCGGTCACGGTGGATGCAAGCCGGCTGGGTCCTGGAAACAATAGCACGCGGGGCCGGAGAAAGCGCAAATGGGGGATGTGGGCGGCGGCATCCTTCGCCGCCCTTACGGCCTTGATAATAGCCGCGGCGGCGCTGGCACTCACCGGGGACGGAGGAGGCGGCGGGGCTATGACCTGGGGGCAGCCGGAGGCCGAAGAGGGTTTAACGGAAGCGGACAGGTCCTCTCATGCCCCATCCGCCCAGGACAAAGGGGAAGTCGCGGGGGCGGTCTCAAAGCAAAGCTCGATCTCCGCCGACCTTCCCGAGCTCTCGCCGCGGGTGATAAGGACGGGCAAGCTGTCGCTCGAGCTGGAGAAGGGGACCTATCAGGAGAAGAGGGGAGAGGTCTACTTCCTGGTGGAGTCGGCGGGCGGCTATGTGCAGAGCGAGAACACGGGAGGCGATGGGGGATCCGTCCGCGGGACCTTTCTTTTGAGGATACCCGCAGACCGCTTCGACCGGGTCTTTCCCGATTTATCGCGGCTGGGCGAGGTCAAGTCCACCGAGGTGGCCACCCAGGACGTCACCCAGGAATACATAGACCTGGAGGGAAGGATCCGCCACCTGGAGGCGGAGGAACAATTCTACCTGGGGCTTATCGCCCAGGCCAAGACCATCCAGGAGATGCTCTCCATAAGGGAACGCCTCGATTCCGTTCAGCTGCAGAAGGAGCAGGCCCTGGGACGCAAGAACTACCTGGACAAACAGATCAGCTATTCCCTGGTGACGCTGAACATGTCGGAGGCCCCTCCCGGGGACTCGACCGGAAAGGGTTTCTGGGGCCGCATAGGGGAGGCCTTCAGGTCCTTCGGGCGGGCCTGCCGAGAGCTGCTGGTGGGCCTGGCTTACGCCCTGCCATACCTGGCCCTCCTGATCATCGCCGCAATGCTGGCGTGGGCGGCCGTGAGAAGAAGGCGCGTCAGAAAGGCTCCGGGCCCCGAATCCCGAGACGGTCAAACTCCTCTCCAGTGAAAGGGATCCGGCCGCTATTAAAGCCGCGTCACGAGGGGCGGGCGTCTTTCCGCGACTTCTCGATACCCTCCTCCGAGCCCCTTCGGACGGCCGAGAGCGGCAAAGCCGCGGGGCGATCATCGCCCGGTCGTGCTCATAAAGCGGCCGCCCCTTTCGGGAATATTCCGCCGGCCCCCGTTGGCGAGGCTCATTGCCGGCTGAGGCTTTTCTTCCCAGTACAAGTGGAAATGCCGCCTCGGCCGCATTTGGGGTCGCCGTGGCTCCGGGCCATCTTCGCGGCATCCCCCGGCATCTCGCGGATGAGGCCGCAGCGGCACTTCAGTGGCGGTCCGCGAGCGCCGGAGGGCGGCCTCCGCTTGAGGGGCCCGAGCCTTCATGCGCCGAGGCACTTCCTTCATGCCCAGATCCCCTCCGCACGCCGCCAAAAACGCCGGAACTTCCGCCCTGTTGCCGTCCGGGGCCCTCAGGGGCTGAGGTCGTTGTTGAAGAAGGCGTACCCCGTGGTCACCGCCAGCAGCAGCCGCGTCCTCCGGCCCCATTCCCTCATGCACAGGAAGGGTATCACCCAGACCATGTACCACGGATAGAGATAGGAGGCGGTGAACAGGAAAGCCAACAAGGCCGTGTTCCACGAACCCAGAAGATCCTCCTTAGACCTGCAGCGAAGGGCCGCGGCGGCGAAAACGACGAGGAATGCCAGAGTGAGAAGCGGGCGCGCCAGGCTCCATCCCAGGGATTGGGCGCGGTCAGCCGGCATCCGCAGGCACAGCGAGAAGATGAAGCCGAAGAAGCGGGCGAGAAGGGATCCGTTGCTCGCGGGAGTGGTCAGCTTGAGGTTCTCCCGGGTGGTCTGAAGGGTGGAGGCCCCCTCCCAAAAGGGGGCGAACAGGGCCGCGGTGATCAGCAATACGATGAGTGCGCAAACGACGGCTTCCTTTACGCGGTCGCGCCATCGCGCGTGCCTCCTTACCAGGTAGAGCAGCAATATGACCAGCAGCATGGCGGTCACGTACTTGATCAGCACGGAAAAGGTGAGCGATAATACCGCCGACCGCCCGTGCCCGGCCATTGCCAGATACAGGGCCAGCACGGCGAAGAAAGCCATCATCACGTCGTTGTGGCCGCCCCCGACGGAATGTATGAGCACCAAGGGGTTCCACGCATAGGCAACCGTCCCAGCCAGGCGGCGCCCGGGATAGAAACGCCCCAAAAGCTTCCAGACGAGCAGGGCGTTACCCAAGTGAAAGGCGGCCATAGCCCCTTTGTTGACATAGATGCCGCTGATGAGGCCCTCCCCGGAGATCTTGGCCAGCCCCGCGGAGAACAGGGTGTAGAGCGGGCCGTAGACGATGGGGGTGTTCTTCCAGTAGGTGCTGATGGTGGTGAAGGCGGGGTCGTTGATGAATCTCTGAGGGCTGGTCACGTAGGGGTTGGCCCGGTAATGCGCCACCATCTTGCCGTAGTAGATGTTAGAGAAGATGTCTCGGCTGAAAAGAGGGGGCGCGAGCAGCAGCAGCGCCGCGGCTCCGGCGGCCACTGACATGATGACCCACAGGCGCTTCTCCGGCCTTCTCCTGAATATATACACCGCCCAGCCGTAGCCCAGCAGCATGAGGGCAAGCACGGCATTGGTCGCCATGCGCAGCTGTCCCAGTGAGGCACGATCCAGTCCCAGGCACTTGAAGACCCCCAGCAGAAAATCGTTGCGGTAGGCGGCCAGCTGCACCGGCGAGAACTTGCCGGCGCAGTTGATGAAGGAGAAGGACAGCGCGGCCAGCGCAGCGTAGAGAAAGAGGTTGAAACAGACCATGCCCACATAGGCGACCTCCCCGGAGAGATCGGGCCGGCCGTGGCGCCCGTTGGCATGCCTCCCGATCACGATCCCTGCCGTAACCGCGTGAGGCATGCCGCGCTACTCCCCCGCCGTTGTCTTTGCGGCCGCTTCCGGCGGCTTGGGATACGCCCGGATGCGGCCGTCGCGCGAGCTGGTGAAGATCCTGCCTCCCGCCAGCAGAGGAGCCGTCCAAGGGGCTTCCTCCAGGCGCCAGCTCCCGAGCCTGTCGCCGCCCGTCAGCCCTATGCGGTGGATGTTGCCGGTTGAGGTGAAGGCGTATACCGCCTCCGAATCCGCCCGCAATGGCAGATCCACCGGCTGTTCCAGCCTCACCCTCCAGAGCACCTCGCCGTCGCGACGTCCCAGCGCATATACGCTCCTCTCGTAAGTGGCCAGCAGCAGCGAGTCGCCGACCAATAAGGGGGCCTGCCAAACGAACTCCCGCAGCGAACGCTCCCACAGCAGCGTTCCCTCATCCGCCCTGAGGGCTCGCACGCTCCCGTCAATGCTCACGTAATAGGCGACACCCCCGTATACTAGGGGGGAGGCGAAGATCACCCGGCCGGCGTCCATGGCCCAGGCCTGCTTGCCGGTGACCATGTTCAGCCCCACCGCCTCGCGGTTGTAGGTGCCGAAGTGCAGGCTCTTGCTCCCGCACGCAGGGGGGCCGGCCACCCAACCTTCGGAATGATGGCTCCATATCCTGCGGCCGCTGCCCGCATCCAGGCAGTGTATTGCCGAGGTCATTCCCATATCCACGGTCACGTACAACCTCCCCCCGCAGAAAGTCGGCGCGGACAGAGCTTCCCCTCCGGCATCAAAGGACCAGTCAACGACGCCGGTGGCGGCATCGATGGAGCGGATTACCCCGTTGGAGCTGCCGAAGAAGATCTTGCCCTCCGCGCTTACCGGGCTGGAGGTTATCCGGCCTCCCGCGTCATAGCGCCAAACGGGGGTGCCCTTCTCCGCATTCAGCGCGGTCACCTCTCCGCCGGTTGAGGCGGCCAGCAGCATATCGCCGGCAAGAGCGAGAAAGCAGGGTCCCTGCGCTTTCACCGACCAGAGCGGGGACAGTCCCGGGTAAGGAGATTCCGTTTCGGCCTCTATCGACGCCTCCCCCTCAGCCCCGTTCACCCGCAATCCCGGATCGGTGCGTATCTCCACCGGTCCCGCCATCCCGGCGCCGCTGTGGAAGCCCGCGAAGAAGCGGAATGTGCCGTAGGTCAGGACCAAGGCGAACGACAGCGCCAGCAGGGCCTTGCACCCGTTAGGCCGTATGATCATTCAGGCCTTCCTTGACATTCCCGAGAGGCTCCCTTCCTTTGCCGGGCGGCTCAGAGGTATTATACTTTATTGATTGCAGGCAGTAAGTCTCAGGGGTATATCGGAAACGGGGTGAGAAGATGGAAAAGCAGGTGGGCAGGGTGACCCATTATTTCGGCCGCATCGGGGTGGCCGCGGTGGAGCTGGAGGACACCCTGCGGGTGGGGGACAGCATCCGCGTTAAAGGCCACACCTCGGACTGGGTCCAGACGGTGGAATCCATGCAGGTTGACGGAGCGGACGTGCAACAGGCGGAGCGCGGCCAGGTGGTGGGCATAAAGGTCAAAGAACACGCCCGCGAGCACGATACGGTATTTCGGATCGAGGAGTGACGCCCGGGGTCGGGCAGCCCGCCTGGAACGGCGGGTGCCGGGGGAGACGTCGGCTCCGCAGGGCGGACGATCCTCCGAGGCGGCTTCGGGCGCTTTTACGGGTAATTTCTTGCGGCGCCCCTGAATTGGGTATAGCATACACGGCATGACGGAACTCGAAGCACCGCTCGATAAAAAGGGATCGGGGGCCGAGCGGCCGCCCGAAAGCAGCCCCGGCGCCCCGGTGATATTCGAGGTTGGCGCAGGCGGCTGGGAGGCATTGTGGGTGGCGGCGTTCTACGCTTCCGTGGCGGTGATCCTGCTGGCCACCTTCCGGATCGTCCCCTGGTACGCCTCGCTGGCGGGCGTAGCGGCCGTCTTCATTTCCATTCTGGCCATCGCCTCCTCTTCCCGCCGATTGATAGCGGATGGGGGCGGCTTGGTCCTCGAGGTCACCCGCTTCTGGCTGTCGTGGAGCAGGGCGCTGCCTGCGGAGGAGTTGCGCGGCCTCCGTTTGGTGGAATCCCGCCGCAGCAGCCAGTGGGAGGGGGGGGAGCCGCCTCAGCGCGATCTCTCCTATTTCGCGTTCGTGGAGCTGCTCACCTCCAGGGGTAAGGTGAGGGCCTTCCGCTCCAGCCTCACCGCGCCGCCGGCCAGCAACCGCACCGCGGCGGTGCGTGCGGCCGAAGAGCTTTCCCGCCTCACCGGACTGAGGGCGGAGCGCCTTCTGCGGTAGCCGTCCGCATCTTCAGATTCGGTTGACGTCTATCTCCACGACTTCCCCGGAAGCGGCGGTGATGGCGAAGACGACGCCGCGAGAGGGGTACTGCCAGATGTTTATCGACTCGCCTCCGATTATTCTCTGATCCTCGAACTCGGGGGGGCCGAACTCCTTGATCACATCGCCCTGGCGCGATCCGATGCCCGTGCCCTTGGGGGTCTTCCCCGCATAGGGGGAACGCACGCCCACGGAGATTACCGCGTCATAATCGCCCGGCTTCCCATCGCCGTCGGTGTCCTCAAGGTAAAGGTTCAACTTCCAGCTGCCGGTGCCTCCCGTGTATGACGCGAAGACCAGCCCCTCACCCAGGCTGCCGGAGAGGTTGGGAAGCCCGTAAAGCTCTTTTACCCACAGGAAGTTGTCGCCGATGCCGATGCCCGCGCAGGCGGATCCCGGAAGTACCGGCTCCGTCTTCGTGGCCCGGAATATGTCCCCCACCGCCTCGCGGTACTCCTTGCCCTTTCTGCGGGAGGGGGCCAATCCTCCCCGGGATGTGACCATGAGGGTCACGATCTCGGCGTCTTCCCCTTCCCCCCGAGCGACAAAGGCGAAGCCGCGACGCGAGAATACGTAGGTGACGTAGGTCTGGCCCCCGTACTCCGCTCTGGAGACGCCGTCGCATTCTCCCAGCTCGTTAAAAAAATCGCGGGGGGTGCTCTCCAAACCATTGCCGTTGACGGTGGTCCCGTGATAGGGGGCACTGGCCTCGACCTGGCCCACGCGGTCGCCTTCGCCCGGTTCGCCGTCCCCGTCGTCCTGGAACACCACCACGTAGTTCCAGGCCCCAGGGGCGTCTTGCTCCCCTCCCTCAGCGATTCGGCCGTAGAAGGCGTGGATGTAGCCGTCGCCCGAGCGGGTCTCATCCGGCCCGCCCAAGACCTCGCTCACCTCAGCGGGCGTGGAGTCTATGTTGACCCAGGCCAGGGAGTACCCCGGGACCACCGGCCCGTACTCGGGTCCTGAGGTGTCCGGCCCGCCGCCGCCGCATCCTCCCGCCAGGGCCGCTGCGAACAGCAGGACCGTCAGCGCCGCCCCGCACAGGGCTCTCTTCAACTCCCTCGAATCCTCCCGCTGCCACACGCCTCGTATCAACATGGTATTTCGACGGAGGCCTCCCTCCATCCTCGAAACCGGCCGCAGCCCGGACTATCCCGCCCCGAGAAGGCGGCCCGCCGCCCGTGCGGCCACGCGGGCGGTGCGGTCTCGAGAGCCGTCGCGGTGCCGCATGCCGACCAAATGCACGTCCATTTCCATTACGTCCAGCCCGACCAGCTGGTTCCCCTCCTTCTGCAGCCAGCTTCCCAGCTCCGCCACCACCGCCGCGATCTCCCCCTCTCCAAGGCCGAACAGGTCCATAAAGCGGCACGCCCTCACCGCATCCAGCGAGCCCACGTCCAGGTCCAGCGAGACATAACAGGGGCCTCTGCCCAGAGCCTCCAAGGCCTCCCGCAGCTCTTCCAGCCCGCCCTCTCTCCGCAGCCGTCCCCTTCCCAGAAAGGAAACGCCCAAGGCGCCCAAGCGCCTGAAATCCTCCAGAGCCGCCAGCCCCGCCTCGCTCCATCCCCCCCGCGGAGACTCCTCGGGAGGGAGGTCGGCCGGTCCCAAGAGCAGCAGGCGGCGCGGATCCACCCGGCCCTCGGCCACCAGGTGGTGCAGGAACGAGCCGCAGTTAAAGGAATCGGCGTCCTCTCCCCCGGGGAAAGCCCCCTCCTCTCCGCTGAGCGCATCTGAGCATCCGCCTTCCTTCAGCAAGCGGTAGAGTCGGCGCCGCCTCGCGGTGGAGAGGACGTCCGAATGGGCGTCGAGCACGATGACCCGGAGCTCGTCACGGCCGTAAAAGGAAGACAGCGCCCCGATGGCCCCGGCGCTCTGGGAGTGGTCGACCCCCAGCATCAGGGGGCGCTTCGGAAGCACTTCCGCCTTCACGAACCCCTCTATCCGCCGCGCGTATTCCCGGCAGCCGTCAGCGTCTATGAACTCCCTGAATCTCCCGGGGCTCAACATGGTGCGGCAGCGCGCGCTCGGGCGGGGGGTCAGCCATTCCTCCATCGGCACCTTTCCCGCGGCCTTCACCTTTCCGACCGCCGAGGTCTCGAGCTGCGGCGCGAGGATGTCATAGGGGTCTCGAGGGTGGCGGGGGGGCAGGCCTCCCTTGCCCAGGGCCTCTAAATAAGCCAGCTTCATCTCAACCTTTTCCGGCGCATCCAAAGGATCGAGGGAAGCGCCGAAAGCGACCCATTCCTCTTTCGGCATACAACGGATTATAGCGCCACCGCCGCGCTAACAGGGAGCTCGGCAGCGTTGGGGCCGGTCATTCTGTTAATCTTTAGGCAGGAATCATCGAGGAGGTGTCGGGTTCTGGAGCATTATGACTGCGTGATCATCGGGGCTGGCCCCGCCGGGTTGGCGGCGGCGCGCGTGCTGTCGGAGAGCGGATTCAAAGCGGTGGTCCTGGAGAGATCGGAGCCGGGCGGAGGAAAAGCATGCGGCGGCGCGGTCTCCGCCGGCGGCATGTCCTGTTTGGAGAGGCTTTTCGGCCCGCTTCCCGGCGAATTCGCCGAGGAAGCGATCCGCCTGGAGGGCCTGCGCATCGTCACACGTCGAGAAGGGGCCGTGGATCTCGCCTACAGCCCTCCTCGACTGGCATTGCCCCGCCACATCCTCGGGCGCTGGCTGGCCTCCCTATGCGCCGTACGGGTCAAGGAAGGAGCGGAGGTCACCGACCTCCTCGCGGAGCGCTTCTTCAATCGGTTAAAGGTCGTCGAGCGGGGAGAGGAATTGGAGCTCTCTTCCACCTTCGTGATCGCGGCGGATGGCGGCGCTTCCACGTCCCTGCGCAGACTGAGGCCCGAATTCAGCCGAATATATCATCAGCCCAACCTGCAGGCCGCCGTGGACCTCGTCTTCGACCTGCGCGAGGAGGCGAGGGGCTTAAGGGGGGTTCTTTTTCTGGAGCGGCCGCGGGCCGCCCTTCGCGTATATCCCTCCTTTGACGGCCTGCACCTCACCGTACCCTCGCGCCGCGAGGGGGACTGGGAAACGCTGCTGGAGGAGGCACTCCCGCTGCTGCGCCGCCACTTCGCCATGGAGGCGGAGGAGCCCAAAGGCCGCAGGCCCGCTCTCACCAACCGCATGGGGATGCTCGGCCATTTCAGCCCGGGGCTGGGCAGCGTGCTGCTGGCCGGCGAGGCAGCGGGGCTGCTGGACGCCTGGGGTGACGGCATCGAGGCCGCTCTGCGCAGCGGGGAGATCGCCGGGCGGGCGGTGGTGGACTGCGCGGGGGAGAGAGTTCTGCCTTACCGTTATTACGCCGAGAGGCTCAAAGAGCTGCGGGCGAGCTTTGAGTCGGAGCGGAGGGGGCAGGCGCAGGGCGACCTGCTGCTCCAAGGAAGCCCGCTAGACGTAAGAAAAGCGGGCGGCAGGAGGCGCTACCGCCGCCTGCTCAGGAGGCTGGCGGGGCCCTGAGGCATCCGGACCCGAGGAGGGAGAAGGGCATGGCGAAAGGAAGGTTGCGTAAGGTGTTACTGGCAGGGGCAGCCCTGCACCTGTGGGCGGTCAGGGAATTGAGGCCGAGCGCGGCGGAACTCCTTGACCTCCGCTGGCACCGCGAGGTGCCGCTACGCATAACCGCGCGAGCTCTTGCACGCCTCCTGCCCTGGCTGTACCGAAAATGGGGGGAGAGGGGCGTGAGGTCCCTTCAATATGTCTTCTACCAAATAGGGCGGGACCGCGCTCCCCTGCTTATGAGGTACCTGGAGATAGATCCGGATGACGCCCGCAGCCTGGGGCGGGTCTTGGATTACGAAGACGGCCTGGTGGGCGTGCGGGGCATCTGGACGGAGGAGTGCCGGGGGCGGGCGGTGAAGGAGGAGAGGTACTGCCCCATAGCCGCCGACCTGGCCGGCTGCCCGGAGGTATGCACGCGCCTGATGATGGCCCTGGAGGCGGGGACTTTCTCCGTCATCAATCCGGACCTGGCGGTGCCCGAGCTGACCAAGCTCCTGTCCACCGGAGACGAGTGCTGTCTGGCGGTATTGGAGCTGCCTTACTTGAAAAGGCGGGAGGCCCGGAGTGCCTCTCCCCAGGCGACACCCGGCGCTTTTCCGCCCCGCCTCAGGCCGCCGGGGCTTCTTCCCCGACTCATGCTGACCTTGCCTCTGAGCTTTCTCAAAGCCCTTTTCGGCCTGCTGCTTCGGGGCCCTGAAGGTCTGGAGATGCACTGGTACGAGTTCTTCCGTTACCAGCCGCCCTCCTGACCGGGGCCGGCAGGGGCGTCTCCAACGCTTTTTATCTCGCTCAAGGCAAAGGGATGGCGCGCCCTTCAGCGAAGAAAACCGCGGAGGTTCAGTCCATGCCTTTGCCGGATGAAGGTGGATCCCGCCGCGCGCTTTCCAGGGCGGAGCGGCGGCAGAGGACGCGGGAGTCCGTGATCGAAGCCGCGGAGCGGTCTTTCCGGCTCCACGGGTTTGGGGACATCACCATGCAGCGCATCGCCGAGGAGGCGGGGGTGAGCAAGACCACCGTCTATGCATGTTTCGGCAGCAAAGAGGGCTTGTTGCGGGCGCTGCGGGAGCGCGCCCGGGACGAGCTGCTGAGGCGGCTCGGCTCCGCCGAAACGGCTGATGATGAGGAGCCCCTGCTGCAGCTGGAGAAGGCTTTTGACGGATGCTGCGATATCATCAGGCAGCGCCATTCGCTGGGCCTGCCCGCGGTCGACGCCAAGGCGTTGGCCTCTGCCGGTGACGGCGGCTCACCTGAGGGCACCGCACTTAAGCGATTGGCGGCCATACTGCGGCTGGGCATGCAAAAAGGCGTCTTCCGCGCCCTCGACCCCGACCTGGCGGCCTTTTTTCTCTTCAAGGCCTTCGAGGCTTGCGTGCTCTTTCTCCAGAATCCGGAGTGCCCGTTGGGGTTGGAGGAGGTCGAGGACGGGCTGTTCGATTTCATCCGTCGGGGCATCATGGTATAGTGGCTTCCATGAGACCTTTGGGGCGCGGCCAGAGCGGTTCAGCCGTGGGCGATGTTCAGAGGCGCCTGCACGATCTGGGGTTTGACTGCCCCGGCTTCGCCGAGGAATGCGCGCGCTGCCTTTTCGGTGAGGCCACCCGCCGTCTGGTCTCCGATTTCCAGGAAGCGCGGGGGCTGCGGTCCAGCGGCGAGGTGGACGACGTCACCTGGCGCGAGTTGGTGGAAGCGTCCTACAAACTGGGGGACCGATTTCTTTACCTGAGATCGCCCTATTTCCGCGGGGACGACGTCCGAGAACTGCAGAGCTACCTCAACAGTCTGGGGTTCCACGCCGGCCGCGAGGACGGCATCTACGGCCCGGAAACCGATCGGGCGGTCCGCCTTTTCCAGGAGGACTCAGGGCTGCGGGCGGACGGCGTGGTCGGCGCCACCACCTTGACCCATCTCCTGCGGCTCAAATCGGCGGTAAGGCCGACCAGCATCAGCGTGGCAGAGGTAAAGGAGCGGCTTCAAGACTCCATCCCCCTTCCCCTCAGTGGGCGCCGGATAGCGCTGGACGCCGGAAATCCCCACGCCCGCCGGTGCGGCCTGCTCGAAGAGCTGGCCGCCCTGCTGCGGGGAGAGGGAGCCGAGGCGCTGCCCCTTCCCGCTATCGACGAATCCCCGGAGTCGGAGCGCGCTTCCCTGGCCAACCGCCTGGAGGCCGAGGCGCTGTTGAGCGTCATCGTGGTCGGGGCCGGCTCGCCCCCTCGCGCTTACTTTTTCGCGGGAAAGAATTACGTCTCGCCGCGGGGTCAGAGGCTGGCGGGCTTGATCATGGACTCGCTGTCAGCGCTGGGCCTGTCGGGGAGCTGTGAGGGCAGGAGCTTTCCCCTTCTTCGGGAAACGCGCATGGTCTGCGTGGTCCTGGAGATTCCCGAGGGCGGGTGGGGATCAAGGGAAATGGCCGCCTCGCTGTTTGGGGCGTTCCGTTCTTTCTGGAGCGGCCGCTGAGGATACCGCCGGCTGCGAGGAGGGCCCTCCCGACCATTCCGCCCCCTCAGCCGCCTTTTTCCCGGACCTCCACGCCCTCCACCACCACCTCCACTCCGGCCACCCGCACCCCCGCCGCGGCTTCCATGTATTCCCTGATGCGCTGGGAGATCTCGGAGGCTATGCGGGGGATGTTCTCGCCGTAGCGCACCGATATATGCACGGTGAAGCGGTAGCTCCCCCCCTCCTCTTCCACCTTGACGCCGTGGCGTATGAACTCCCTTTTTATCCGCGAGGCCAGCGCCTCCATCGGGCTCTGAAGGCATTCCACCACCCCGCTTACGCTCAGGGCGGCCTGGGAAGCCAGGTCGGCCAGGGCATCCCGGGAGAGCTCGATCTTCTCTTCCATGCCCGCCCTCAGAGCTCCCTGGTGCCGTGGCGAATGGAGGTTATGGTTATCTTTCCCGTGCTCACGTCGAAGAACATGGTTCGGCCGTAGTTGCCCCCGGTGTCCTCTCCCAGCAGCGGTATCTTCAATTCGGCCAGGGTCTTCTTGGTTGACTCCACGTTGCGCTCCCCGATGTTCATGCCCGGAGAGGGCCCCGGCACGTTGGCGGGATTGGACGCCCCGGGTATGGTGAACATCTGGGCCCCCCCGGCGATCCTCGCGGTTATGCGGTTGCGCCTCGCCCCCAGGCGCACCATCTCCTCCACCATGGCGCGTATGGCGGTGTCGGCGAAGCGGCCGGCCCGCCCCCCTCTGGAGATGGCCCGGCTGTCCGGCAGCATGATGTGGGCCAGTCCACCTATGCGCTTGGCCTCATCGTAAAGGGCGATGGCCACGCAGGAGCCCAGCCCGTAGCTGGCCAGCACCTTGGGGTTGTGGGTGACGTAGTATTCCGCCACCCCCACTCCGACTATCTCTTCCGGCACTAAGCGCTCACTCCCAGTCTTCCCAGAATGACCCCAAGCGACCCAAGGTCGGGGAAAAGGATCAGGTGTCCCTTTATCTTGTGGGCGGAGACGTCGAACTCGGTCTCGATGACCAGGACGTAGTCCTCCGATTGGCTTATCTCTATTAGTATGAAGTCTATGATGGCCCCGGCCATGTCCAGGGCGAAGCCGGGGACCGACGGCCGCAGCAGCAGGGAGGTCATCTGGGAGAGCGCGTTGAGGTAGGAGCCGGCCAAGATGCTCCCTGCCTCCTGAAGGGCCGACTGCTCGATCGTGGAAAGGGGCGCGGAGGGATCGGTAGACACCATCAGCTTGGCCAGCTCGAAGGCGCTGCGCTCCTCCAGAAGCAGGAGCATGCTGCCCGAGGCGTCCCCGGTTATGTGCAGATAGACCCCGGCCACCGGGGTCTCCGCCCCACCCACCAGATCGGACACTTTCACCAGCGGCACCAGGGAAGCGCGGGGCACGCTGAGCATCACCTTTTTGTCCACCATGGAGGACAGGGCCACGGCAGCGTTGCCGGAGCCGATGTTGCCCACCTCTCTCAGCGCGTCCAACTGCAGGGGCGTCAGCTCTCTTGGTTCAGCCATCACCAGCGATTCCTCCCTTCAAGCGCAAGCCTTTCCGGCCTCACCGCCCGCCTTCACAGCAGGCTGGGTATGTCCAGTATGAGAGCGACTCTTCCCGATCCCAGGATGGTCGCTCCCGCGAATCCCTTGATCCCCTTGAGAAAGCGGTCCAGTGAGGTGATGACTATCTCCTGCTGGCCCAGCAGCTCGTCCACCGCGATGGCCAGACTGCGCACCGCTATCTCCACCACCACCACGGGGAAGGAGCCCTTTCCGTTTTCCTGGGGAATGCCCAGCAGGCGGTGCAGTCGCAGCAGAGGCACCGTCTCCTCTCGCAGGAAGATCACCTCCTGATGCTGCACCTGCCGTATCTCATGCTCATCCACCACCGCGGTCTCCCGCACCGTTCCCAAAGGGATGGCGTAGATCTCGCCTCCCGCCTCCACCAGCAGGGCCTGGATTATGGCCAGGGTCAGAGGGAGCTTCATGGCAAAAGTGGTGCCCCTGCCCTTCTGGGAGGTCATCACCAGCATTCCGCCCAGGGATTCCACCTTGCTCTTGACAACATCCAGGCCCACGCCCCGCCCGGATACCCCGCTGACCTCGCTGGCCGAGCTGAAGCCGGGGCTGGCGAGGAAGCGCAGTATCTCGTCGTCGGTGAATGCCCTTTTCTCCTCGGGACTGGCGAGGCCGCGCTGCACCGCAAGCTCGAAGATGCGTTCGTGATCGACGCCCTGTCCGTCGTCGGAGACCTCTATGGAGACGTAATTGCGGTCACGGCGGGCCAGAAGGGTTATTATCCCCCGCCGCGGCTTGCCCAGCCTCTCGCGCTCCTCGGGATAGTCGATGCCGTGGTCCACCGCGTTTCTCAGCAGGTGCATCAGGGGGTCGCTTATCTCGTCCAGTATGGTGCGGTCCAGCTCTATCTCTTTGCCCTCTATGTTGAAGTCCACGTCTTTTCCCTGGCTCTTGGCCAAGTCTCTCACCATGCGGGGGAAGCGGTTGAACACGTGCTCCACCGGCACCATCCGCGTCTTCATCACCTCATCCTGCAAGTCGGCGGTGAGCCGGGCGGTGTGGTCCAGGGTCTCCTTCAGCTCCGCGATGTTGTAAGTAGACGCGATCTCCATGAGCCGGGTGCGGTTTATCACCAGCTCGCCCACCAGGTTCATCAGGTTGTCCAGGCGGGATATGTTCACCCTGACGCTCTGGGTGCGTATGGGGAGGGCGGCGGCTTGGGCCGGCTTGGCCTCGCCCCTCTCGCGAGGCTCCCATTGTTGCTTCTCTTCCTCCTCCGCGGGCCTTCCGGCTTCCTCCGCCACTTCCTCCGCCACCGGCACTTCCAGGGGGATTATCTCCACCCCCTCCACCTCGGCTATGGCCAAGATGGACTTCCGCAGCTGCTGCTGATCCTCCCTGGTGGCCACCAACACCTCGAAGGATGTGTCGAATTTCTCATCCTCCAGGTCCTCCACGGGGGGAACGGATTTGACGATGCGGCTGGCCTGAGAGATCCGTTTGAACACCATGAAGACCCGCACCGATTTGAGGACACAGTCCTCATCCAGGGTGATGCGCAGAAGATAAGGCAGCGCCCCTTCTTTTGCCTCCCTGGCCAACTCCTTGAGTTCCTCTCGCTCCAGCGCCAGCGGAGCCGCAGGCGTTCCTGAAGGGGCGGCTGCCCCCGCTTCGCCGATTTCTGCCGCCCCTTCGGGAGGCGCTTCCTCCTCGCGGGCCTCCGACTCGACCGGGGCCTCCTCGGCCGCCGCGGCAGCGGGCTCCTCCCGCGGCAACGCCTCTTCCCTTTCTTGCGGCGCGGCCTCCTCCTCTTCCTTGCGGGGCTTCTTGGCTCTGCGGGGCTTCTTGGCCGGCTTCCTTTCCGCGGCCCTGCCCTCTTCGGGCATCGGCGCGGGGCGAGGTGCGAGCGGCTGCCCCTCGACGACCGCCCGGAGCTCGGAGAGGATGGGCCTGGTGTCAACCGGCACAGCGGAATCCTCGGCGATGGCTTTGACCAGGGCGCCCAGCGCGTCCAGAGCGCCGAACAGCAGGTCGAGCACCTCGGAGGTCACCAGGAGGTCCCCTCCCCTCAGGCCGTCCAGCACGTTTTCCATCTCGTGCGAGAGCTCAGTCAGTTGATCGAAGCCGAGGGTCGCGGACATCCCCTTCAGGGTGTGGGCCGACCTGAATATCTCCGTTAGGAGATCCAGGTTCTCCGGGTCCTTCTCCAGCTCCAGCAGCGACTGGTTGAGGGCCTCCAGGTGCTCGGTGGCCTCGCTTACGAAGAGTTCCTTGTATTGCGAAACATCCATATCCATGAGAACCGCCTTTCGACGGAACCATTCTCTCCCGAAACGATCCCGCTCCTCACAGCAAACTCAGTATGGTCTCGGGGATCTGTTCCAGGGGGACCACCCAGTCCACGCATCTCGTCTCTATGGCCGCCTTGGGCATTCCGAAGACCAGGCAGGTCTCCTCGCTCTGGGCGACGGTCTTCCCCTTCTTCTCTTTCACCGCGGCCATTCCTCGGGCTCCGTCCGAGCCCATCCCGGTCATGATGACTCCCACGGTGTTCTCGCCGTAAGCCTCCGCGGCGCTGATCATGGTGGTGTCGATGTGCGGAGAGGCTCCGTGCCTGCCCTGTGACTCCACCAGCCTCACCTCGCCGGCTCCGCCTTTGTCGCCCCGCACCTGAAGGTCGAAGCCGCCCGGCGCCACCAGAACCTCTCCCGGCCTGATGGCCTCGCCCTGCTCAGCCTCCTTCACCGTGAGCTCGCAGCGGCTCGCCAGCCGCTCGGCGAATGAGCGGGTGAATATGCCCGGCATGTGCTGCACGATGATCAGGGCGGCGGGGATGTCGGCGGGAAACATCGGCATTATCTCCGCGAGGGCCTTAGGTCCTCCCGCCGAGGCCCCGATCACGACCAGTTTCTCTCGCTGGGCCGCCGACATGCGCAGCCGCAGTTTCCTCCGTGCCTGCATTGCGGTGATGCCCTTTTTCACGAATCCCCGGGCCTGAGCGGCCATCCTCACCTTTTCCAGCACCTCCTCGCGGACCTCTTTCACCGCGGAGGGGAAATGAGAGGGCTTGGTGATGAAATCCACCGCCCCCAATTCCAGCGACTTGATGGTGGGTATGGCGCCCTTCTGGGCCAGCGCGCTGAGCATCACCACCGGCCGGGGGCTCTTCTTCATGATGTATTCCAAGGCGGTAAGCCCGTCCATCTCGGGCATGTGGATGTCCATGGTGACCACATCGGGGTCCAGCTCGCCGACAAGGCGGATGGCCTCGATGCCGTTGGAGGCGGTGCCGATCACCTCCATCTCCGGGTCGCCGCCGATGATGTCGCGCAGCAGCTTGCGCACCAATGCTGAATCGTCGACGATGAGGACTTTTATCCTGGGGGGCACCGCTTCCTCCTACCCGGGAACCCGGCCCGCGGCCCGTCCGGCCGCGGTGGGGCCGCCGCATCTCATCCCTTCAGCGCCTTTTCCACCGCTTCGATGACTTTGGAGGGCTGAAAGGGCTTGATGATGAAGTCCTTGGCCCCCGCCTCCAGGGCCTCCACCACCAGCGGCTGCTGGCCCATGGCGCTGCACATGAGTATCTTGGCGTTGGGGTCGATCTTCATTATCTGCTTTACGGCCTCGATGCCGTCCATCTCCGGCATGACGATATCCATGGTCACCAGATCGGGCCGGAGTTCTTTGTAGCGCTCGACCGCCTCCACGCCGTTCTCCGCTTCCCCCACCACCTCGAAGCCGTCCTTGTTCAAGATGTCCCTTATCATCATGCGCATGAATAGGGCGTCGTCCACTATCAGCACCTTCGGCGCCATCTCATCCCTCCTTACGCGGGCCTTTTGCGCTATCGTCCGCCGGGGCCGTGATCCCTGCAGCGCGCATCTCTACCTCTTCTCCTCAAAAGCTGAGCTCGCTGATCTCCTCGGCTCCCAGCACCCGTGCCAGGTCCAGGAGGATGATCAGCCGGTTGTCCCTCTTCACCACTCCCTTAAGATATACGGCCTCAACGTCGGCGGCCAGGGCGGGGCTGGGTTCCACCTCTTCCTCGCTGATGCGCATGACCTCGGAAACGGAGTCCACGATCATGCCCACCTTGGCATCGCCTGCCTCCACCACGATGATGCGGGTCTCCGAGCCGCGGTCCGCCGACTCCAGGCTGAGCCGCTGGGCCAAGTCCAGAACCGCGATGATCTGGCCCCTGAGGTTGATTATCCCCTCCACGAAAGAGGGGGCCTTGGGCATGCGGGTGATGTCCTGCATGCGGATTATCTCCCTCACCTGGGAGACGTCAACCGCGAACTCCTCCCTTCCCAGCTGGAATATCACCAGCTGCAGTTCCCGGTCCTCTCTGCCGGGATCGGCCATCACGACCTCCTTCCGCGTGTTCCCGCCTGGAGCCTACGCGCAGTTCCATCTAAATATAGCGTAATCAAAACCCTTAGACAATGAAAGTGGGGCCTTCCGCTCTTTCTCCAAGCGCCCCCTTAACGCCACGGGCACCCCTCAGGTCTTGAACTCGGAGATGATGGACCGCAGCCTTCCTGCCAGCTCGTCCAGCTCCTGGGCCGCCGCGGTGACTTCCTGCATGGCCGCGGTCTGCTCCTCCACCGAGGCGCTCACCTCCTCGGTGGAGGCGGCGGATTCCTCGGAGATGCTCGCTATGGAGCCCATGACTTCCACCACCCTGTGCGCTCCCGAGGTCATCTGCTGAGTGGCGGCGAAGATGGCTTCGATCTCGCGGGAGATCGCCGCGGTGGCCTGGTCGATGCCCTCCAGCATATCCCGCGCCTCGGAGACCACCGCGTCTCCCTCCTCCGCTTCCCGCGTTCCCGCCTCCATGGCGTTGATGGTGTTCTCTATGCCTCTCTGTATCTCCCTCACAAGGTTCGCTATCTGGCTGGCGGCCTGGGCGGAGCCCTCGGCCAGGTTGCGCACCTCCCCCGCCACCACCGCAAACCCCCGTCCCTGCTCCCCGGCCCTGGCCGCCTCGATGGCGGCGTTGAGCGCCAGCAGGTTGGTCTGGTCGGCTATGGAGGTGATGACGTCCACGATCAGCCCGATCTGGGCGGATTGCTCGCCCAGCTGCCGCACGGCCTCGGCCGAGGAGTTGACCGTCTCCCGCAGCATGGCCATCTTGTCTTTGGCCTTCTGGGCCGCTTCCGTGCCCCTGGCCACCGTTTCCCGCGCCTCCTCCCCGGAGCGGGATGCCGAAGAGGCGGCCCGGGAGACCCGGTTTATCTCCTCCACTATCTCCCCCACCACACCCTGGGCGTGCATTATCGTCCGGGCCTGGTCCTCCGCTCCCCGTGCCAGCTGCGCTATGGTGTTCGCCGTTTCCTGGGCCGACTCGGTGGTTTCCCGGGAAACGCTGGACATGGTCTCGCTCGCCACCGCCAGCTGTCCCGCCGTGGTCGCCAGATTGTCGACCACCTCACGCATGAACCAGCAAAGGGAGTCGACGGCTTCCGCCGCCTTGCGCATGACCCTGGCCTCGGAGGACGTCAGGCCCGCGGTGAAGTCCTTCTGGCGAATGCTCTCGGCGGCGCGGTTTATGCGGGCGAGCGGACCCAGGAAGAACCGCAATACCATCCAAGTGGCCAGGCCCGCCGCAGCCGCAGAGTAGATCGCGCCCAGCAGCAGCCCCAGAAGAGCGGAGTTCCAGCTCGAGCGGGAGGCGATGACGGCCGCGACCACGGTGGCGCCGATGCCCGCGGGGAAGACCGCCGCGTATATCATCAAAAGAAAGGGCCTTATCTCCTTCCACGCTTCCCTGGCATGCTCGTCCACGGCAACGCTCCCGCGACCGTCCGGACTCATTCTACCTTGAAGCCGCCGACGACCTTGCTCAGCCTGGCGGCCATCTCCGCGAGCTCCTGGGCCGCGGAGTTTATCTCCTGCATGGACGCGGTCTGTTCCTCCACCGCCGCCGCCGACTCCTCGGAGGACGCCGCCACCTCGTCCGCGATACTGGCTATCTCGGTTATGGCCTTGAGGGCCTGCTCGCTGTTCTCCACCTGCTTGCGGGTGCTCTCGGCGATCTCCTGAGCGTAGCGGGCGGTGTTCTGCACGGACACGGTTATCTCGCGCAGGGCCGCCCCGGCCCGCCCCACCACTTCTGTTCCCTTGGAGACCTCCTGCACCGACCTCTCGATGTTCTCAGCCATATGCCCCACCTCACCCTGTATCTCCATGATCAGGTGAGATATCTGTTCCGCCGCCTTGCGGGAATCCTCCGCCAGCTTGCGCACCTCGTCAGCCACCACCGCGAAGCCCCTCCCGTGCTCCCCGGCCCGGGCCGCCTCGATGGCGGCGTTGAGCGCCAGCAGGTTGGTCTGGTCGGCCACGCTGGTGATGACCTCCACGATGATGCCTATCTGCATGAAACGCTCCTCCAGACTCCCGCTGGTGGCCAGCACCATGCGGGCGGCGCTGTTGATAGCCTCTATGGCCTCCGCCGTCTCCACCGCGGCCTCGGCGCCCTTCTGCGCCAGCTCGATGGCCTCGAGGGAGGCGGAGCTCGACATCTCGGCCTTGTCCGAGATCTCCTGCACGGTGGCGCTCATGGCCTCCATGGCGTGGGAGGTCTCCAGGACCCGCCGGGCTTGCTCCTCGCTGCCCTTGGCGATGTGGGAAACGGTGGAGGAGATCTCCTGGCTGGAGGCGTTTATCTCCTGGACCACCGAGGCCATCTGCTCCGCATGGGCGGAGAGCGCGCCGGCGATCTTGCTTATCTCGGCAATGGAGCCGCGCAGGGCTCTGATCATCAGGTTTATGGAGTCCGCCAGGTTTCCCAGCGCTCCTTTTTCTTCCCAGACCACCTGCTGGGTGAGATCGCCGTCTCCCGCAGCGATCCTCCCCACCTGCCGGGTTATCATGTCTATAGGCCTGGTCACCCAGCGGTACATCAGCAGCGCGAAGGCGGCCCCCACCGCGCCCGCGACCGCCATCAGGACGGCGGAGGCGATGATGGCGGAGCGGAAGGTGCTCTTGAGGGACCCGACGAGCTCCGTTGAGCGTCCGGCGGCCGCTTCCAGAAAGGCAGCCCCTTTCTCCTGCACCGCCGAGGCCAGCTTACCTTCCCGCAGCAGGAGTTCGGCCACGCTCTCGTCGCCGCTGAGCGCCTTCCCCGCCCGGGCGTATTCCTCGAGGAAGGAATCAAGGCGGCGGTATTCCTCTTCCAGCCCGAGCAGCGCCTCCCGGATGCTCGCTTCTTCCGCGGCTTTCATCGCCTCCAGGCTCCTCAGGGCCGCAGAGCGCCCTCTGTCGAAGAGCTCTCGGGCCCCTTCCGTATCGCCGGAAAGGGCCAGGGGCAAGGCCCCCCTCTCCTCCTCCAATGCTGTGCTGAACGACGCGTATTCCCGTTGGGCCCCCTGCAGGCGCTGCGCACCGCTGGCCTTCCCCGTCTGCCCGGCGGATACGGCGATGGAAACGATGAAAACGGCCCATATCGCCCCCACGAAGACGATGGTCGCGACAATCACCGAGCGTCGGTAGCTGAACCGCTTCTGTATGCCCTTCTCCAGCTTCAAATAAAGGCCCTCCAAGGCGCTCCTCCCGGTTCTTTGTCCTTTTCCGCTATTTTAACCACAGGTCGTCGAAAAAGCGATTTTCCCTCATCGGCTTTCTTTCCTCGTCGCCGGACCTTGCCCGCCCCTCGAGCCGGCCCCCTCCCTCAAAGAGGGGCGAGAGCGCTCGCATCGAGCCGGCAAGCAGGTCTCTTCGGCCTTGCGGTAGATCCTCTCCCTCCTGAGCACCGGCTCAAAGCCGGCTCCCGCGGCGCCGATGATGGCCTCGCTCTTGCCCAGGACCAGGAAGCCGTCGCGCCGGAGCGAGGCTCGAAAGAGATCCAGCAGCCTCGCCTGCATGTCCCTCTCGAAGTAGATGAGCACATTGCGGCACAGGATCATGTCCAGGAAACGGTAGGGGGGCATCTTCATAAGGTCGGCTCGATGGAACTTCACCGCATGGGCCACCTCCTCGCTTACCCGCCATCCCTCGCCCTCCCGGCGAAAATAGCGCTCGGGCTGCATGCCTGGAAGCAGGGTGAAGGAGGGGTAGATCCCTCTCCTGGCCGCCTGCAGACTCCTCTCATCAAGGTCCGTGGCGGTTATTCGCACGTGCCAGGAGTCGCGGTCGGGCAGGCGGGACAGGAAGTCGAGCAACAGGATGGACAGCGAATAGGGCTCCTCTCCGGTGGCGCATCCCGCACTCCAGATGCGTATGGTGTTGCTCCGCTTGGCCCTTTTATGCTCCAGCATCTGGGGGAGGACGTATTGGCGCAGGGCCTGGTACACGTCGGGGTCCCGGAAGAACTCGGTGACGTTTATGGTCAGGTCGTCCAGAAGCCGACGGTACTCGTCGGGGTCCCGCTTGAGGCGCTGGAGGTAATCGAGGTACCGCGCGGTGGAGGTGGCTCTCATGCGCACGCCGATCCGTCGCTTCAGATAGCTGGGCTTGTACTGCCGGCAGTCCAGGCCCCGGTGGTCGAATATGTGCTTGAGCAGCAATTGGAATTCCTGGGGCGAGCCGGCGGGTTCCGCCGCAGCCGGATCCGGGAATGGCGCCTTGCTCGCGCCTTCCCCAGGCACGTCCGGCCTCTCTCTGTCCCGTGCGGCCATACAGCCCTGCCTTTCGGCCCCGCCTAACCGCTGCCCCGCGGCTCACCGCGGGTTTTCCCGCCGGCCTTCTCCCTATATAATTAATTATTCCATACCCGCGGCCTTCCCGCCTCTGCGGGCCGGGGCCGCCGCTTCGAGCAGGGGGGCCTCCTCCCTCCCCGGGACACGGCCCCCCACCGCCCTGCTATAATCGGAAAAAAGACGGTGGTGAGGCCGATTGCAGTCAGGTGGGCGCTTTGACTATTACAGCGGGCTCTACGCGGACCGCACCTACTCCATGATGTCCTCGGAGATAAGGGAGCTGCTCGCGGTCACCGCGCGTCCGGACATAATATCATTGGCTGGGGGTCTGCCCTGCACCGAGGTGATGCCCGTTGGCATGCTCACGGAGCTGGCGGAGCGCGTTTTCCGGGAAGACGGGCCGGGGGCCATGCAGTACGGCCCCACCGACGGGTATGCGCCGCTCAAACGCTCGCTGTGCATGGTGATGGAGGAGGAGGGGCTGCGCGCCTATCCCGAGGAGATCATCATCACCCACGGCTCCCAGCAGGCCCTGGACATGCTCTCCAAGATACTGCTGAATCCCGGCGACCCGGTCATCGTGGAGGCGCCTTCCTATGTGGGGGCGCTGAACAGCTTCATGAGCTATCAGCCGGAGATGTTCACGGTGGGAATGGACGGCGACGGCATGCTGCTTGGCGAGCTGGAGTCGGTCTTGCTGCGGCTGCGGCGCAGCGGAAAGCGGGCCAAGTTCCTCTACACCGTCCCCAATTTCCAGAATCCCGCGGGGATAACCCTTTCGGCCGAGCGGCGGATGGGCCTGATAGAGCTGTCTCGCGAACACGACCTGATGCTGATCGAGGATAATCCCTACGGGCTGCTGCGATATGAAGGCGAGCCGCTCCCCACCCTCAAATCGCTGGATCCCCAGAGAGTGGTCTATCTGGGAACGCTGTCCAAGATCTTCTCAGCCGGCCTGCGGATAGGCTGGGCTTTTGCCCCCCCTCCGCTCCTGGAGAAGCTGCTTCTGGCCAAGCAGTCCGCCGACCTCTGCACTTCCGCGCTCACCCAGCGCATCGCCCACGCTTATTTCCAGACGCAGGACTGGCGCGCGACCGTGGCTCGGCTGGCGGAGGTTTATCGTAGGCGTCGCGACGTCATGCTGGAATCCCTCGAGGAGTTCTTCCCCGAGGAGGCATCCTGGACCCGCCCGGGAGGGGGGTTCTTCGTCTGGGTGACCCTGCCGCCTTATCTGGACACCAAAAGCATGTTGGCCCGGAGCGTGGAAAGCAAGGTGGCCTATGTGCCCGGAACCGGCTTCTATCCGGGGGGCCGCGGGGCTCACGAGATGCGCCTCAACTTCTCCTATCCGGATGAAGAGGAGATACGCGAGGGGGTCAAGCGGCTTTCCAAAGTGATCCGGAGGGAGATCTCCCTGGCCCGCTCGCTGGGTCTGGACATCGCTGGAGACGAGGGCAGCGTTACCTCTGGAGGTGGATGATGGGCAGGAGAGTGGCCGTGCTCATGGGAGGCAGCTCGCTGGAGCGCGACGTATCCCTGCGCTCGGGACGGCGCATAGCGCGCGCCCTGCGCGAGCTTGGGCACGAGGTAAGCGAGCATGACATTGACCGCGAGCTGGTGGCGGACCTCAAGGCCGCCCGCCCCGACCTGGTGTATATCGCCCTGCACGGAAAGTACGGCGAGGACGGAACCGTTCAGGAGATCCTGGAGATACTGGGGCTTCCTTACACCGGCCCGGGCGTCTTCTCCAGCACCGTGGGCTTCAACAAGATACTCTCCAAGGAGATCTTCATCCGAGAGGGCATCCCCACTCCCCCCTTCTTCACCCTGTCCTCGGCCACCTTTCAGGAAATGGGGGCCTCGCATCTTCTCGGGGATATCGCTGATCGCCTGGGGTTCCCCTTGGTGGTAAAGCCCGCCGCCCAGGGCTCAGCGCTGGGAGTGAGGATCGTCGGCGGCCCGACTGAGCTAGCGCCGGCCATAGCTTCCGCTTTGGACTACGACGACCGCGTCCTTCTGGAGAAGTTCGTGCGGGGGACCGAACTGGCGGTCAGCATCCTCGGCAACTTCGAGCTCGAGGCCCTTCCGCCAGTGGAGATAGTGCCGCGCAGCGGATATTTTGACTTTGAGTCGCGTTATACCCATGGGGCCACGGAATACCACTGCCCCGCGCGCCTGGAGGAAAAGGCGCGGGAGGGGGCCTCCGCGGTGGCCCTGCGGGCCCACCGAGCTTTGGGCTGCCTGAATGTCTCCCGCGTGGACATCATCGTCGACGAAGAGGGCGTTCCCCAGGTGCTCGAGCTCAACATCAGCCCGGGCATGACCGAAACCAGTCTCCTTCCCATGTCGGCGGAGGCGGCGGGGATGACCTTCCTGGAGCTGGTGGAGCGTCTGGTGGAGCTGGCCCTGAATAAACCGGCGGACTGAACGGGGGGCCCGCGGGCCTTCTATCCCGCAAACTCCTCAGAGGTCTGCACCCCCAGCTCCGCAAGCAGCCTCGCGAGCTCCCTGTCGTTGCGGAAATCGATGACGATGCGGCCCTTTCTCCTGCCCCTGAAAACCCTGACCTTTGAGCCCAGCCGCGCGGATATTATCGACTCAAGCTCTTCCAGTCTAACCGGCTTGGTTTTTTTAGAGGACGGCGCTCCTCCCTCCGCCGCCTTCAACAGATGCCTCCTCGCCAACTCCTCGGCCTGGCGGACCGACAGCCCCTCGTCGATGATGCGCCTCGCCAGCTCTCCCTGATAAGGGTCTCCCTGCAGGGCCAACAAGGAGCGGGCGTGGCCGGCGCTGAGCTCTCCGGCCACCACTGCCGCCTGTATCTCCAGCGGCAACTGCAAGAGGCGCAGGGTGTTGGAGATAGCCGGCCTGCTCTTCCCCAATCTCTGAGAAAGCTCCTCCTGGGTAAGGCCGAAGTCCTCCATCAGCTGCCGATAAGCCCCCGCCTCCTCTATGGCGTTGAGGTCCTCTCTGTGCAGGTTCTCGATCAGGGCAACCTCCAATGCCTGGGGGTCGCTCGTGTCCCTGACCACTGCGGGGATGGAGCTCACCCCCGCTTTGAGGGCGGCCCTCCATCTCCTCTCCCCCACCACCAGCTCATAGCCTCCCGGGCACGGCCTTACCACCACGGGCTGCACAACCCCGTGCTCGAGGATGGAGGCGGCCAGCTCTTCCAGCCCCTCATCATCGAAGGTCTTGCGCGGCTGCAGGGGGTTTGGCTTGATGCGGTCCAAGGGCACCATCTCGTAACGCGGCTCGGCGCCGTTGGAGGCGATGAGCGCGCTCAGCCCCTTACCCAGTCCTTTCTTGGCCATTCCTCATCACTTCCTTTGCAAGCTCATGGTAGGATATGGCCCCCTTGGATAGGGGGTCGTACTCACAAATCGGCCGCCCGTAGCTGGGGGCCTCGCTCAGCCTCACGCTGCGAGGTATGAGGACGGAGAAAGCGTGCTGCGGGTAGGCCTTGCGGACCTCCTCCACCACCTGTCGGGAGAGGTTGGTGCGCGGGTCGAACATGGTCATCACTATTCCCCCTATGCGCAGGTCGCGGTTGAGATGGGCGCGCACTTTGTCGATGGTGCGCATCAGCAGCACCAGCCCCTCCAGGGCGTAGTATTCGCACTGAATGGGTATGAGCACTTCGTCCGCCGCTGCCAGTGCGTTTATGGTGAGCAGCCCCAGGGAAGGAGGGCAGTCTACAAAGACGTAGTCGTACTCGCACAGCACATCCTGCAGGGCCTCCTTAAGCCTCCATTCTCGCGACATCAACGCCACCAGCTCCACCTCGGCCCCCGCGAGCTGTATGGTGGAAGGAGCGAGCCGCAATCCATCTATGCCCGTATCGAGTATTATCTCTCTTATGGGCACATCCTTCACCAGGGAGCCGTAAACGCATTCTTTTATGCGGCCTCGCTCAACGCCCAGGCCGCTTGTGGCGTTGCCCTGAGGATCCAGGTCCACCAACAGAA
>JACVIY010000013.1 GCA_015711755.1 Candidatus Geothermincola secundus
AACCGCCAGATAGCCGACATCCTCTTCATCAGCGAACTCACGGTGAAGGTGCACATACGCAACATCTTCCGCAAGATAAAGGTCAGCGACCGCACCAAGGCGGTGCTCTACGCCATCGAGAAGGGCATCGTATCCAAGGACAGCCTGCACGTGGAGCCGGACCGCCCGCCGGTGTGAGGGCGGGAAAAAGGCTTCCGACGCTTCTCGATCGAGGGGAGGCGATAACACCGCCGGGCCTCGCGGCGCCTCCATCCGCAGCAGCCCGCACCGCCCCGTCATGTTAGAATAATCCCCATGGACGTAAGCAGCCCGCGGGCAGAGGAAGTCTACGGGAGGTTCCGCCGCATCCTGGCGGAAGGGCACCCGGCGGCCGTTTACCTGCCCTGGTTCTACCGCTCAGTACCGCCGTACCTCTTTCTCTTCCCCGAAGCCGTGAGGGCACTTTTAAAACGAGGGGAGATAAACGGGTTCCGCGGGCGCGCCGCCATCTTCCTGGAGAACGGCTACCGCTTTCAACGGGCCTCCCGCTGCAGGATCGACTACCGCTACCCCGGGGGGGGCGATTTCACCGTGGACCTGGAAGGTTGCTGGATGGAGAAGAGGCTCGGCGGGGAGGCGGAGTGGATCGACGAGCTGCGTCTGTTCCTGTCAAAGCTGGGGCTGTTCGGCCTTTCCCCCCTGCTGCGCCTGGAGGAAGAGGGCGGGGGCTCCGGCTGCCTGGAGGAGACGAGCGCGGACTCTCCGGAATTGAGGGTGAAGTTCCTGGAAGAAGGGCTGCCGCTTCCCGCCTACGCCCATCCCGGAGATGCCGGTCTGGACATCTGCAGCGCAGCGGAGATCACCCTTCAGCCGGGGGACTTCGCCGTCGTCCCCACCGGTTTGGCCGTGGCCCTGCCGGAGGGCTACGCCGCCTTCGTGCAGCCGCGCAGCGGGCTGGCGGCGCGGCACGGCATCAGCATCGTCAACACCCCCGGCCTGATAGACTGCCATTACCGCGGCGAGGTCAAGGTCGTCCTGATGAACCACGGCAGGGAACCCTTCCGCGTCAGCAGGGGTGACCGCATCGCCCAGATGGTCATCCAGAGGGTCTGCGTGGCGCGGGTGGAGGAAGCCGATGAGCTTGACCTCACCGAGCGCGGGGAGGGCGGGTTCGGATCCACCGGGATCTGACGCATCGGCATTCGACATCAGGCGCAACGCCCTCGGCTGAGCGCCGCTTTCCCGTTTGGGAGATGCCCGAAGCTTGTTATATAATGAGACTCGCGTCGTAAGAGGAGGGGATGCCGTTTTCGGGACCGGGACCTGGGAAAGAAAGGAGTGCGGGTATGGGCAAAGCGGAGAAGAAAGCGAAGAAGGCGGAAAAGGCGCTGAAGAAGCTGGAGAAGAAGAAGGCGGCTCTCGGCAAGAAGCTGAGCCGACTCGATAAGAAAGCGGGCAAAGCGGCCAAGAAACTCTCCAAGCTGGAGAAGAAAGCGGCCAAGGAATAGCCGTCGCCGTCGAAACCAGACCTCGACTTATCCATCCTCCGGCTTTAAGGCCGGATATCCTGCTCTGCTCACTTGGAGCAGGCAGAGTCGTGGTTGTTCCGTCCGCAGAGGGTGGGTGTTCGGTTGAGCCTCACTTGCTGAGGAGGTGCTCGTCCACCTCCAGCCCCAGCTGCTTGAGCGCCAGGGTGAAGTCGTGGGGGTTGGTGGCCGCGCCCACCGCCGTGTTGTAATCGATGAGCCCGTAACGGTAGAGGTCCACCAGGGACTGGTCGAAGGTCTGCATGCCGTAGAAATCACCCTCGGCGATGATCTCGCGCAGCACCATGGTGGGCTCCTCGTTGATCAGCGCCTCGGCCATGCGGCCGGTCATCACCAATATCTCGGTGGCGGGGACGCGCCCGCTGCGGTCCTTCAGCGGCAGCAGCCGCTGGGAGACGATGCCCTTGACTATGCTGGCCAGGGTCAGCCGGATCTGCTTCTGCTGGAGCGGCGGGAAAAAGTCGATGATGCGGTTGACGGTCTCGGTGGTGTCGATGGTGTGAAAGGAGGAGAGCACCAAGTGTCCGGTCATGGCGGTGTTCATGGCGGCCATGACCGTCTCCGGGTCGCGCATCTCCCCGATGAGGATGACGTCGGGGTCCTGGCGGGTTATGTACTTGAGGGCGTCGGCGTAATTGTCGGTGTCGGTGCCGATCTCCCGCTGATGGACGATGCTCTTCTTGTCCATATGCAGGACTTCGATGGGATCCTCGATGGTGATGATGTTCACCTTCTTGTTGGTGTTGATGTAATCGATGATGGCCGCCAGCGTGGTGGTCTTGCCGGAACCGGCCGGCCCGGTGACCAGGATGAGGCCGCGCGATTCCTCGGCCAGGCGCCGCAGCACCGGCGGCAGGCCCAGCTCCTCGAAAGAGGGGATGGCGGTGGTCAGCACCCGGCGGATGGCGATGCCCACGGTGCCGCGCTGCTTGAAGATATTGGCCCGGAAGCGCCCCAGCCCGGCTATGCTGTAAGCGAAATCCACCTCGTTATGCTCCGCGAAGCGCTTGGCCTGCTTCTCGTTCATCAGGGCATAGGCCACTTCCACCGTGTCGGTGGGGGAAAGCCTTTCGAACTCCGTCTTGATGAGCTCCCCGTCCACCCTGATGAAGGGCGGGCTGCCCGCCTTGAGGTGGAGGTCTGAGGCCTGCTTCTCCACCGTATACTGCAGAAGCGTCTGGATGTCCATCTCTTCCTCCCCTGCCAGTGATCGAGCTCAGGGATTATGATAACATACGGACCCCGACGCAGGTCGGTCAAACGCCGCCCTCAGATATCCCAGTAGGGAGCCAGCGCCGTTCGGGTATTGGCGATGACCCTGGCCGCCCTGTCCATGGAACGCTGCGCCGGCGCAGCATCCTCCCGTGCGCGCAATTCGCTCCCTGCCATCACCGCTATGGTGTTGAAGATGGAGGCGGCTATGCCCTCCAGGTTATACCCGCCTTCCAGGCTGGCCACCAGCCGGCCCCCCGCCGTTTCCTCCGCCAGCCGCATGAGGAGCCCGGTCATCTTGGCGTAGCTCTCGGCAGTCAGCAGCATGGAGCAGAGCAAATCGGTGAAGTGGGCGTCGTAGCCCGCTGCTATCATCACCAGCTGAGGCCGGAATCTCTCCGCCACGGGAAGCACCACCTCCTCCATGGCGGCCAGGTAGGCGTTCTCCCCGGTGTAGGCGGAGAAGGGGAAGTTGACGGTGTAGCCGCGTCCTTTACCCGAGCCCACCTCCTGGGAGGTCCCGCTGCCGGGGTAGTGGGGGTACTGGTGGAAGGAGACGTAGAGCACCGCGTCATCCTCGTAGAAGACGTCCTGGATGCCGTTCCCGTGATGGGAATCCCAGTCCAGTATGAGGATGCGCTCTGCCCCCAGGTTGTCCAGAGCGTGCCTCGCCGCTATGGCCAGGTTGTTGAAAAGGCAGAACCCCATCCCCCTGCCGACGGTGGCGTGATGACCGGGAGGCCGGACCAAGCAGAAGGCGTTGTCCAGCCCCCCCTCCCATACCTCGCTGGTCGCCTCCACCGCCGCGCCCGCGGCGTGCAGGGCCGCCTCGAAGGAGCGGGGTGATACGGGGGTATCCAGGTCCAGGTGCCCGCCGCCGCGCTCGGCTATCTGTTTGACCCTTTCTATATGGGACCTCGGGTGGACCATGGCCACCGCATCCTCGGACAGCCGTCCCGGTTCGCGGCGCTCCAGGGCTTCCAGCAAGCCCCCCTCCTCCAGCGCCTTAAGGGCGGCGGTGAGCCTCTCGGGGCGTTCGGGATGCCCGAATCCGTTGTCGTGCTCAAGGAAGATGGGATGATAGTAAAGCCCCGTTCTCATTGCCTGCACCTCTCCAGAGCGACGACCGGCGGCGGGCTATCCCGCCTGCGGCCTAGATTATCCTGCGCGCCCCGCAGAAATCCCTTCTCCTGCCAAGATCCGCTATGCGCACCACGTCGCCGGTATGCGGCGCGTGGATGTACTGACCGTCACCGATGTACATGCCCACGTGCCCGGCCCCATGGAAGAAGACCAGGTCCCCCGGCTGCAGGTCCGCATAGGACACGGGATAACCGCATTGGAACTGGGCATAGGAGCTGTGGGGGATGCGCACGCCCACCTGCGCATAGCAGTACATGACCAGCCCCGAGCAGTCAAAGCGGTCGGGCCCCGAAGCTCCGTACTGATAGGGCTTGCCCAGTTGGGCATAGGCCACCTTGACCACGGCGGGCGCGTTGGGATTGGGCGGCGGCGCGGGATAGCTGCGGCTCACCGGAGCGACAGCGGGCCTCGCGGCTGCCGCCCTCCTCTCCTCCTCCTGGCGGATGAGCGCGTTCACCTCCGCCTCCACGCCGGCCATCAAGTCCTTTCGCCGGGCCAGCTCCGACTCGATGGAGGCCTTCTGCCGCGCCGCCTGCTCCGCCGCCGCTTGCAATTCCGCCTTGCGCTCCTGCAGCCGCAGGTTGGCGGCGTCCATCTTCGCCCGTTCTTCCTGGACCTCCCTGATGATCTCGGCATCCTGACCGCTGATGCGCAGGGCTAAAGGCACGCTGGCCACGAAGTCGTCCACCGTCTTGCAGTCCAACAGCACCTCCAATGCGCTGGACTGCCCCATCATGTACAGACTGCGCAGTCGGCTTCCCAGTATGGCTTGCCTCTCCTGTATGCGGGCGTTCATGGCCGCGATGTTCGCCTCGTTGCGCCGGATCTCCTCCCGCGTCTGCTCCAGGCGCCAGACGGTGGTATTGTATTGCTCCACCACCGTTTCCAGGCGCGAGTCGATCTCCTGCACCTGCCGCTTTATCTCCTCCAGCTTCTGCTTTTTCTCCTGCAGCGGGTCGGTAAAAGCCGCGGGAAGCAGGGATAGAAGAAGCGCCGCGGCCATGACCGCCGAGACCGCGGCTCTTATCTTTCCCGCCTTCACCGTCATCCGTTCTCACCTCCCCCGGGAAAACGCAAACCGCATCCCCTCGGCATCCCGGGAAATATTTCATCCTCTCCCGTCGCTCGACCTTCCCTCGAGCGATACGCGCCCCCTATGATAACACAATGCCGCGGAGGCCCGCCGCGGCTCGGCCGTCCCCTCCGCTTAAAGGCGCAATATAAGGGTCACCTCGTTGCCCTCCCGGTTGAAGGACAGCCCTTCCGCGTAATGCCGCACGATCCAAAGCCCGCGTCCCCTAACCGATAGGAGGTCCCTGCCCTCCTCCATATTGCGCCTCATCACCTCCTCATGGTCGAATCCGGGGCCCTCGTCCCTCACCTTGATAAAAGCCCGATCGTCCTCTCTCTTCAAGGTGATGTAGATCTTCTTGGACGCGTCGTGCTCGTTGCCGTGCTCCATGGCGTTATGGATCACCTCCTCAAGGCAAAGGCGCAGGGCCATGCTCTCCTCGCTGCCCAGTTCCCCCAGCGTCTCCAGCACGTTGGTGATCACCGAGCGTATCTCGCGCACATCGGTGCCGATGGTCATGGTCAGGTCGTATTCCTCCTCCAGTTCCATGACCATGACGGCTATGTCATCGGGCTGAGGTGAATCCCCGGTGAAGAGCATGATCTCGTCCACCAGATGGTCGACCATGATCTCCAGGTCCCGGTGCAGGTGCGAATGGACGAACTCGAGGAAGCGCTGCCGGCCGAAGATCTCCCCGGCCGCGTTGAGCGCTCCGGTGAGCCCATCGGTGAAGAGGATGACGCGGTCCCCTTTCTCCAGTGTGACCGACCTCTCCTCGAACTCACCGTCCTCCCGCAGTCCCAGAGGGTAGCCCTCGGCCTCCAGCGGTTCGATCCGACCGTCGCGCCGCCTGATCAGGAGGGGGGCATCGTGTCCCGCTTTGGAGTAGGTGAAGCAACGGGTGTTGCCGTCGAAGAAACCGTAGAACAGGGTGGCGAAGTTGTACTGCGATTCGTGGAAGCACCTGCGGAAGGTGTGGTTGGCCTCGCTGAGGATGATCTTGGGGCTGACGTGGCTTTTGCCCAGCTCGTATAGGGAAGTGGTCAGGACCGCCATTATCAGAGCCGCCGGCAAACCCTTGTTGGCAACGTCCCCGATGACCACCCCGAACTTGTTGGGGCAGAACTCGGAACGGAGCTTCTGGCAGCGGTCCTGGATGCGGGGTGAGCAGTAGAAGCAAAAGCGGGAGTCCTTGGCCAGGGGGATCACGCTGTAGAAATCGCCTCCCACCGCGGACGCGGGCATCAGCCGGGCCATGAGCTTGACCGCCGCGCAGGGCACGTGCTTGGCGACGATGGACTGCTGGATGCGGCTGGCCAACGAGAGTTCCTTTTCCAGCTCCCGCTGCCGGCTGCGGATGCGTTCGTAGAGCACTGCGTTCTCCACCATGAGCGCACCCAGTTCGGCGAAGGCCGACAGGTAGAGCAGGTCTTCCGAGGTGAACCGCCGCTCCTGCATGGTGGAGACGTTGAGCACCCCCACCAAGCGGTCCTCCGCCATCAAGGGTATGGCCAGAGCGCTGCGGACCTGGGGATCGCTCCCCCGAAAGCGATCGTCCCGCACCACATCATGCAGGATCAGCGGCTCGCGGTGAGCGGCAACCCATCCGGCGATGCCCTCTCCCAGGCGTACGCGGGAACTGCGCGCGCCCTCGCTCAAGCCGTAGGAGACCATCACCTCCAGCTCCTCCCGCTTTTCGTCGAGGAGCATTATGGAACCGCGTTCCGCCTCCAGGAGACGCATGACCATGAGGAGCAGGTTGCTCAGGCGCTGGGAAAGGTCCAGGGAGGCGTTTATTATCATCCCCATGGGTTCGAAGGCGCCGATGCCCCGCAACCTCCTGATGATCTCCTCCAAGGGAGTGGGCCGCGGCGGCGACACGGGCTGCGCCCCGCTCTCCCCTTCTTTATGCAGCGGTTCCCTGTCGGTCATGGAAGCTACCTCGCACGGGGCGGGCCTGCCGCGGCGGCAGCGTTTCAGAGGTTGAAGCTCTGCAGCGCCGCCTCCTCATCCTCGTAGATATCGATTATGCGGGTGAAACGCACCACGTCCAGGAGTTCGCGGATGGTTTCGGTGGCATTGAGTATCTTCAGCGCCCCCCGGTTCTGTTGGGTCCGTTTGAAGGTATCGGCGATTATGGACAGGCCGGCGGTGTTTATGTAGTTCATCCCCGCCAGATCCAGGATTATGTTGTAACATCCCCCTTCCAGCAGTTCGTTCACGGCTGCGGCGAAGCCGTCCACCGTCTCCGAGTCTATGACGCCGGTGATGCTCAGGATGGCCACTTCATCCGAGGGCCCTACCCTGCGTACCGATATCTCCATCTCGACCTCCTCGTTCCGCTCCTGGCCCCTTTTCCTTCCCCGTAGCTTCACAAAACCGAAGTCCCTTTCCCCGCCAATGGTTATGATAGCACAAGGGCGGGTGACGACCGCACTCCCCTTTAGCGCGCCATCAAGCTGAACAGCCGCCGTCCCCCCTCGTTTTACCCCGAGGGAAAGTCTCTCTTTGAAGGTGAAGGACGAGTGCGGGAAGAAAGTATAGATGCGGGGCGCTCGGGTATCCCCAGGGAAGGTCGCGCGCCCCGTGGGACATCTTCGCGCGAGCGTCGGAAAGGAAGCGAGGACGAATGGCCCTCAAGCGGCTGGGACCGTGCTATCCGTTCTCCGCGGTGGTTGGGCAGGAGCGCATGAAGCTCGCTCTGCTGATCAACGCCGTGGACCCCGGCGTAGGAGGAGTCCTCATCAAGGGCGAGCGGGGGACGGGCAAGTCGACGGTGGTGCGAGCGCTGGCCGAGCTCCTCCCGGAGATAGAGGTCAGCGCGGGTTGCCGGTTCTCATGCGACCCCGCGGATCCGAGGCGTTTGTGCGAAGACTGCGCTCGGGCCCTTGAGGAGAAAGGGATGCTGGAGGTGGAGCGACGCAAGGTGCGACTGATAGAGCTCCCCCTCAACGCGACCGAGGACCGCCTGGCCGGCACCATAGACCTGGAGGCGGCCCTGAGGGAAGGGCGCCGAGATTTCCAACCGGGACTGCTGGCCCTGGCCAACCGGGCGGTGCTCTACATCGACGAGGTCAACCTGCTGGACGACCACCTGGTGGACATGCTCCTGGACGCCGCGGCCTCGGGGGTGAACGTGGTGGAGAGGGAGGGGGTCTCCTTCGCCCATCCCTCCTCCTTCATCATGATCGGTACCATGAACCCCGAGGAGGGAGAGCTGCGCCCCCAACTGGAAGACCGCTTCGGCCTTTGCGTGGAGGTGCGGGGGGAATTCGATGGGGGCCTGCGGGCGGAGATAATCCGCCGCCGCCGCGCCTGGGACAGCGACCCCGTCGGTTTCGCCGAAACGTGGAAAAGAGAGGAGGAGGAGGTCAGGCGGCGCATCGAAGAGGCCCGCCGGGCCCTGCCCCTGACGGAGATCCCCGAGGCCATGATCGAGCTGATAACCTGCATCGCGGTGGAGTTCGAGGTCAGCGGACACCGGGCCGACTTGGCCATGCTCCACGCCTCCCTTGCCTGCGCCGCACTGGAGGGGAAGGCGGCGGTGGAGCCGGAACACGTGCGAATGGCCGCCGAACTGGCCCTGGCCCATCGCCTGCGCAAAGGCCCCTTCGACCGGGAGATGAAGGACTTGGGGCGGCTGTCCCATATCATGGAGAAAAAGCTGGCCTCATCCCCCGTGACCGCGTTCGCCCCCCAGAGCGAGGGGTCAGATGGGACGCTCCATTCCGCGGCCGGCTCATGGGGAAAGGTCGGCGAGGGAGAGGGAGGGCACGCGGTCCCCATCACCCGGGAGCCGGCGCCAGTGGCTGCCGCTCAAGCGGAGAACCCCGCGGCCAAGCCCGACGGCATCCCCTCCCCCGTCCTGGAACCCTCGTCCGCGGGCCGTGTCCCCCGAAACGGGAGCGGCAGGAGGAGCCCCTCGCTCACGGAATCACGGACCGGCCGGTCGGTGGGATCGCGCATCCCCCGCACCGAGAGCGAGGAGGATCTGCGGGACATCGCCTTCGACGCCACCATACGGGCGGCCGCAGGAAGGGTGAGGGGGGAGGACGGAGGCCTGCAGATACGCAAGGAGGACATCCGCACCCGCATCCGCAAGCGCAAGGTGGGCAACCTCATCATCTTCGTGCTGGACGCCAGCGCCTCCATGGGGGCCGCGGCCCGCATGCAGGCGGCCAAGGAAGCGGTCATGCTTCTCCTGCGGGACGCCTACCAGAAACGCGACCGCGTCGGCCTCATAGCCTTTAAGGACGACCGGGCCACCCTGGTCCTCTCCCCTACCTCCAGCGTCCAGCTGGCAGGCATTTACCTGAAGGAGCTCAGCACCGGAGGGGCGACCCCCCTGAGCCACGGCCTCGCACTCAGCATGCAGGTCTTCCGACGGGAGATGCAGCGCGACCCCGAGACCCTCCCCCTGATGGTGCTGATAACCGACGGCTTCGGCAACGTGGCCATGCGCTCAGACGACCCCCTGGGCGAAAGCCTGGAGCTGGCCCGCCAGATCAGGGAATCGGGGATACGTGGATTGGTGCTGGATACGGGGAGGGAAGGCCTCCCCCTTACCAACAGCCGCCATCAACCTACCCCGGCTCGGCGCATAGCCGAGGCATTGGGAGCCGGCTACCAGCGCCTCCTGCAGCCGAGAGGCGAGGCCATCGCCTCCTGCGTGGCCAGCGCCGCATCCTGAAGCGGCCAGGAAAAAGAAAGGCGCCGCGTCGGCCATATCACCCCGACCGCCGCTTAAGTGACAAGGTTTTCTACAAGTGGTAATCTCTTGATGGCGCTTTTATCTCTGCGCGCAGATGGGGAGAGCGGCAAACGAGCCGGGCGGACCGATCGACCCGCGCGGGATCACCCAGGGGACCTGTGATGGAGAAACTCGAGGAGACGGAGGAGGAGCGGCTGGAGCGAAAAAGGCGCTTCTGGGACGTCTTCACCGTTTCCGGCGTGGCGGTCTCCGCACTGCTGCTGGCAGGTATGGTCTTCTTCTCCTCCCTCTCCGGAGATGCCGCTAGGTTCGTGATCCTTGGCGCTTTCGGCCTGCTGGTGCTGTCCATCTCGCTTTTCCTGCTGCTGGAGTCCAAGCGTTACCGCGAGCAGAACAGGGAGCTCATCGAGGAGGTCACCGACCTCAACCTCCGCTTCGGGATACTGGCGGACGCGGTGAGCGCGGTCAGCTCCACCCTGGACCTCCAGGAGATGGCGCAGAGCATCCTGGGGGTCATGCTCAGTCTGACCGGTTCCAATATCGGGGCGGTGCTGCTGCCGGACGAGGAGGGGCGCTTCTTCCGGGTGGTGGCCCAGCAGGGTTTCCGGGAGATGGCGGTGGCATCGCTGCAGATACCCGTGGACCGGGGGAACATAGGGAAGGTGTATTCCAGCGGACAGACGATGATACGCAAGGATCTCCCGACGGACCCCCGGGCGGCGGAGACCTATCGTGATGGGCGCAGCCCCTCCACCCAGATAATCATGGCCTTGCGAGCCAAGGGAGAGACGGTGGGGGTGGCGGTTACCGCCACCGTCCATCCCCACGAATACACGGAGGACGAGTTGAACCTGCTCTCCAACCTCTGCCATGAACTAGCGGTGGCCATCATCAACGTGGACCTCTACCGGCAGAGCCAGAAGACCCTTCAGTGGCTGGCGGACACTCGCGAATACACCGAGCACTTCATCCAGGAACTGATCTCCGGCGTAATCATGGTCGATGAGGAGGGGCGGGTCATGTACTTTAATCGGGAGGCCTCCCGCATAACCGGTATCGAGCCGCAGGAGGTCATCGGGGGGGATTTCCGCGATTTCGAGAAGCGGCCGGAGTTACGGCCCCTGCAACCTTTCCGCAGCGTGCTCGAACAGTGCCTGCAGGACGAAAGGGTCTTCCGCCGCAACGAATTGGTCGCCTCCAACAGGGAGGGAAGGCGCGTGATCACCTCTTTCAACGCCTTCCCCCTCCACCGGGCCCAGGGAGAGAGCATGGGGGCGGCAGTGGTCTTCATGGATATCACCGCGGTGAAGGAGATGGAAGCCCGCTTGCGCCAGCAGGACCATCTGTCCATCCTGGGACAGATGGCCGCCAAGATAGCCCATGAGGTAAAGAACCCGCTGTTCGCCGTGTTGGGATTGGCGGAAGAGCTCAAGGTAGGCGAGGACGACCCCGAGCGCCTCCATCTCATAGGGATGATCGAAAGGGAGGTCACGCTGTGCAATCAGTGGATAAGCGGCATGCTCTCCTTCAGCAAGGCGCCGCTCACCGAGGAAGGCAGAGAGCTTCACAGTCTCTCCCTCCCCGAAGAGCTGCACCGACTGCTGGGGGACTTCGTCAGGGTGAACGGGCGGGAGAACCTTCGGGTGGTGGAGGACTATCAGGAGGGTCTTCCCCCGGTGAAGATGAGCCAGGACCAGCTGCGGCACATCTTCACCAACCTTTTCGAGAACGCCTTCCACGCCATGCCCCAGGGAGGGGTGCTGACGGTGCGGGCCCGCCGCACCGATGACGGCAACGTGGAAGTGCGGGTGGAGGATACCGGCACCGGCATCCGCCCGGAGGTGCTGCCCAACATCTTCGCCCCTTTCTACACCACCAAGGACGACGGCACCGGCCTGGGCCTGGCCATAGTGCAGAAAATAATATTGGATCTGGGCGGTTCCATAGACGTACGCTCCCAGGTCGGCGTAGGGACCACCTTCGTCCTCAAGCTTCTGGTAAACTGAAGGTGCGGATTTAGGCCGGGAACGATGCAGGTGAGGGAAGGGATGAGCGCGGGAGGACTGGGAAATCTGCTCATCGTCGACGACAACGAGGGCGTCCGCCATCTGGTGACCCGATGGCTGGAAAGGGCGGGGTTCCGCGTCACCCAGGCCAAGGACGGGGCGGAGGCCATGGAGATGATCCGCCGCGAGCCCCCCGACGTGGTGCTGGCGGACATCCGCATGCCCCGTATAAACGGCCTGGAACTGGCCCGCATGATCAAGCGGGATTTCCCTTCGGTCAAGGTGGTCCTGATGACCGCCTATTCCTCTCCCCAGACCATCGCCCAGGCCAAACGGGAGGGCGTGGACGACTATCTGGAGAAGCCCTTCACTCAGGACCAAGTGGAGAAGACGGCGCGAGCGGTGCTGCAATCCTGATACGGGTCTGCCCTTCCCATTCCTTCAATTTGGGGCCAGGCCCAAACCTTCAACTTTTTCGCCAGGTCCCGCAGTCGGGTAACTGCGGGTGTGCCGGACCGATGAAGAGTCCTGACCCACATATCCTGATCCCGCTTTCGCCCATCCCGCCGGGCAATCTGCAAGCGAGGGCTCACAGGGGCATCGGGCGGCGCTTCCTCCCCTCGAACAACACGATCTCCTCGTACCCCGCCTCCTTGAGCATGAGGACGGCCAAGTCGAAATCCGCTCCCACCTCCTCGGGCGCGTGGGCATCCGAACCCAGGGTCGCCGGTATGCCCAACTCCCGGCAGCGGCGCAGAAAATCGGGGTGCGGGTACATCTCCCGCACCGGCTTGCGCAGACCGGCGGTGTTGACCTCCACCGCCAGGCCGGAGGCGGCTATGCGCCCCAGGCAGTCCTCATAGAGATCGGTGATGTCTTTTTCCGGGCGAAAGCCGAACTTTTTCACCAGATCCGGGTGGGCCAGGATGTCGAAGAGGCCGCATTCCGCCGCATCCCCGAGGACCTGGAAATAACGGCGGTATATCTCATGCAGGTCCCGGTCCCCATAGCCGTCGATGTAGCGCGGGTCGTCGAAACCCCACCCGTCCAGATAATGCACCGACCCGTAGACATAGTCGAAGGGATATCGGGAGAGCAGCTCCCCCAGCCTCTCCGCCTCCTCGGGCACGAAATCCGCCTCTATGCCCAGCCGTATGGGCACGCCCGGGAAGGCCCTGCGCAGCTCCTCGATATCGGCGATGTAGAGGGGGACTTCCTCCAAGTCCATGGTCAAGTGGGGGTCCCGCAGATGCAGAAGGGGAAAATGATCGGCGAAGCCGACCTCCTCAAGGCCCAATTCCAAAGCCCGCTCCACGTAAAGGCGCATCTCCCCGCGCGCATGCCCGCAGCGGGGAGTGTGCAGATGGTAATCCGCCAGCCGGGGACCCTCACCTTTCACGGCCACGTGACCACGCTCCGCTCCGCACATCCCGCCGCGCATCTCAGGCGAAACGGGTCATGGCCATGAACTCGCGGAAGCGCTCCTCCACATCCTCCCATGCGAGCTCGCACAAGCGGTCGCATGAGAACGATTCCACGTTGAAAGAGGCCATGACACTTCCGTAAACGATGGAGCGCCTCAGGATGTCCTCATCAAGCCGGGAAAAGCGGGAGAGCGAACCTAAAAACCCGCCTCCGAAGCTGTCCCCAGCCCCGGTGGGGTCGAAGACGTTCTCCAGGGGATAGGCAGTCAAAGAGAAGAAGCTGTCGGGGCCGATCATGAGCACGCCGTGCTCGCCCTTCTTGATGACCACCCGCTGCGGCCCCATGTGCAGTATGGATCTCCCCGCCCTGATCAGATTGGGCTCCCCCGTGAGCTGGCGGGCCTCCGCATCGTTGATGAGCATTATGTCCACGCGGGAAATGGTCTTAAGGAGCTGGTCCCGCTTGTTCTCTATCCAGTAGTTCATGGTATCGCAGAGCACCAGGCGGGGGCTGCGGACCTGCTCGAGCACGCTGAGCTGCAGTTCCGGGTCGATATTGGCCAGAAAAACGAACTCGCTGTCGCGGTATTTTTCAGGGAGTTCCGGCCGGAAGTCCTCGAAAACATTGAGCTGGGTCTCCAGGGTGCGCGCTTCGTTGAGATCGTAGTCATAGCATCCCCTCCAGCGGAAGGTGCGGCCGGCTCGCCTCTGCAGCCCCTCGAGGTCAATGCCTCGGGAGGCCAGGAGTCGCAGGTGCTCGTTGGGGAAATCCTCCCCCACCACCGCGGACACCCTTACCTCAGAGAAGAAGGAAGCGGCAAGGCTGAAGAAAACGGCCGATCCCCCCAGGGCCTCCTCCCTCTCTCCAAAGGGAGTACTGACGCTGTCCAGGGCCACCGACCCCACCACCAAGATGCTCATCCGCTCCTCCTTCCCAGTGCTTCATCCGCCGCGTCGTCCTTTTCCGAACGGGCAGCGTTAAGGTCGTTCCATGCGCCCTTCCCGCCCTCTTCCGCGCCACCCGCAGAAAGATGCCGCAACGATGCGTGATCATTGAGAGACACCGCCTGTTGCGTGTATTATATTGCATCGGAGCGCCTTCCGAGAGCGCTCGAAAACATTACGGAAGGTGATGGAGATGCCGACATACGAGTACAAGTGCTGCAGCTGCGGCCGTCGCTTCGAGGTCTTCCATGGGGTCGACGAGTCCGTGGAGAGCTGCGAGGCCTGCGGAGCGCGGGATGTGCGCCGCGTGTTCCACCCCGTAGGGGTGATCTTCAAGGGCTCCGGCTTCTACGTCACCGACTCTCGCGGGGGAAACGGCGGTGACGGCAGCTCCGGAGGTGACGGCGAGGGGTCCGCGCGGAAGGAGGAAAAGGCGGCTACCGGCACGACTTCCTCCAAGGGCAAGGACGAGGACTAAGACAGCGGGCAGAGGAAAAGGACGCGTGATCGCAGCGGAGCGAGCGGCGTCCCGCACAACCCGCCGGCGGTTCGATCGGATCAGGAAGGGAGCCACGGATGGATAAGCCCTCAGCGGAAATAGGCGTTTTCGGCGGTTCCGGGTTTTACTCCCTGGCCTCAGGGGCCAGGAGTTACGCCATCCACACGCCTTACGGCCATCCTTCCGACCGCCTGACCATCGCCGAAGTGGCCGGGCGCAGGGTGGCCTTCCTGCCGCGCCACGGGTCCAGACATCAATATCCTCCCCACGCCATCAACTATCGGGCCAACCTCTGGGCCATGCGCGAGCTGGGAGTGACTCGGATAGTCGCTCCCAGCGCCTGCGGCTCGCTGCGCCCCGAGGTGGAGCCGGGCCATTTCGTCTTCTGCGACCAGTTCGTCAACCTCACCCACGACCGCAAAGACACCTTCTACGACGGACCCCTCTCCGTGCATATTTCCTCGGAGGAGCCCTACTGCACCGAGCTGCGAGAGACGGCTTGCGGCGTTGCTGATGATCTCGGCATCCCCTTCCACTCCCGGGGCACGGTCGTGGTCATCCAGGGCCCGCGCTTCAGCACCAGGGCGGAGAGCAAGTGGTTCCTGCAGGCGGGCTGGACGGTCATCAACATGACCCAGTACCCGGAAGTGGTGCTGGCCCGCGAGCTGGGGATCTGCTATCTGAACATCTCCCTGGTGACCGACTGGGACGTGGGGCTTGCGGGCGAGCCGGGGGTGCGCACGGTGACCGCCGAGGAGGTTGCCAGGGTCTTCAACCAGAACAACGAGAAACTGAAGGACCTCCTTTACAAGCTGATCCCCGCCATCCCCGCGGAACGCGGCTGTGCTTGCAAGGAAGCCCTCAAGGATGCGGTCATCTCACCCATGGAAATCATGGAAGACTGAACGGCGGGTGAGGCCTTGGCGCCGAGGCGAGGCCTGCGCATAGGACGCATATCCGGCATAGAGGTCTTCGTCCACTGGTCCTGGCTCATCGTCTTCAGCCTGCTCCTGTGGGCGGTTATAGGCTTCCTGCGCGAGAACGGCAAGAGCGGCTCTTTCTTCATGGTGCCGGTGGCCGTCCTCACCACCCTGCTGTTCTTCGCCTCGGTGCTGGCCCACGAACTCTCCCACAGCCTGGTGGCCGCCCGCAACGACGTCCCCATCAGCCGTATCACCCTCTTCGTCTTCGGGGGCGTGGCCCAGATGGGGAGAGACGTGGACAAGCCGCGCACCGAGCTGAAGATGGCGGCGGCGGGACCGCTGGCCAGTTACGTCCTCGCCGTCTGTTTCGGCAGCCTGGCCTACCTGGCCGATACGCTGGGGATGGGCACCCTCAACCTCGGCCTCATCTGGCTCGCACTGGTCAACGTGGGCCTGGGCACCTTCAACCTGGTTCCCGGGTTTCCTCTGGACGGCGGGCGGATCCTCCGCTCCCTCCTCTGGCAGCATACGGGCGACCTGGAGCGCTCCACCCGCACGGCCGCCCGCGCCGGCATGGGCCTGGGGCTGCTGATGACGTCGGGGGGAGCGGCGCTGTTGCTTGCCGACACCTTCTCGCAGGACAAAGCTCTCCTGGTCTCGGGGCTATGGTTCGTGTTCATAGGGGCTTTTCTCTTTTCCGCCGCTTCCTCCGGCTATAGGCAGGCCCGTCTGCGCAGCCGCACCGCGGGACTTCGAGTCGCCGACCTCGTCAGGCCCGGCGTCCCGGCCATCGACGCCTCCTCTTCCCTGGAGGAGGCCTTCCAGCTGCACTTCGCCCGCAACCCGCGTGCCGCGGTCCCGGTGCTCAGGCAGGGTAAGCTGTACGGGATGCTCCACTACTTCATGCTGTCCGGCATGCCCCCTGAGAAGCGGGAGAAGATACCGGCTGGATCGGTGGCCCGCCGGGTGAAGCCCTCGGAAACGGCCCGACTGAACGAGCCCCTCTATTCGGCCGCTCTGCGCATGCGCAGCGAACGCCTGCCTTTTCTCTGGGTTGTCGAGGGGGGGCGGCTGGTGGGGGCGCTCCTCCTCGAGGATCTACGCGCCTTCGGGGCTTAAATCGCGGATGAGCGGATGCGGCGCGTGCCGGGGCGCCCGCAAGACGGGGATTGCGGTTGCTGGTCGACCGGGCGGAGCCGGTAGATCCGTGATTGACATTTTTATAATGTTATATATATTATATAAGCAGTCGAGACGGCGATTCGGAGGAGGTGCTCGGAGATGGAGGCGGACGGCGGCATTGCCGGTCTGCGGGAGAAGATAGAAGCGGCATCAGCTGAAGCGGAGGGCCCCGGAGGCAGCCGCGTGCGGGTGATCGGCCTCCGCGAGGCCCGGCGCTTGGCCCGGGAGGCCTCAACTGACTTGGGCGCGCTGGAAAGGGAGGCTCTCAGAGCGGAGGTGCTTCCCCGACGCTACCTCCGCAATCTCGGGACCCTGGGCTGGGAGGGGCAGAGGCGCATCTGCGAAGCCGGAGTGGCGGTGGTGGGGCTGGGCGGCCTGGGAGGCAACGTGGTGGAGCTGCTGGCCCGCCTGGGAGTGGGACGGCTGGCGGTGGCCGATGGTGATGCCTTCTCCGAGGACAATCTGAACCGTCAGGTGCTCTCCCACTCCGACAACCTCGGACACCCCAAGGTCGACGAAGCGGTAAAGCGGATCAGGATGATCAACCCCGCCGTGGATGTGAGGGCGGAGGAGTGCATGCTGGATGTCCGGGGGATGCTGCGGCTGGCTGAGGGCTGTCGGGTGGCGGTGGATGCCCTGGACAACATCCCCTCCCGCCTGCAGCTGCAGGAAGCGTGCTCCCTCCTGGGCATCCCCATGGTGCACGGCGCCATTGCCGGTTCCGCGGGGCAGGTGACCACGGTGTTCCCGGGAGAATGCGGCCTGCGCCTGCTCTACCCGCAGGACGGAGACAGAGGCATCGAGACGGTCACCGGCAATCCCTCCTTCACTCCCGCCTTGGTGGCCGCCCTGCAGGTGGCCGAGGTGGTCAAACTGATAACCGGCAACGGCGAGCCGCTGCGTAATAGACTGCTTTTTTTGGACACCGATTCCAACTCCTTCCTTTTGACCGAACTCGCCTGAACTCGTAGCGGTCAGGGCCGAAGGGGAGACAGGGGGGAAGACGCCGAACGATGGTTTCGCGAACTTCAGCGCAAAAGGAGTGACCGTCCATGATCAAAAAGCTCAGGGTTTCCCGCATCTATCTGACCGCCGCCATCCTCCTGGCCCTGCTGGGTTCGCTGGTGCTCTACGGTTATCTGCGGGGCTTGGAGAGGAGAGTGGCCCGCAACGGCAGGATCATGGCCCTTCCGGTGGCGGGGACCGACATCGCCGCGGGGAGCGTCATCACCCGGGGCATGCTGTTGGAGGTGGACTTCCCCGACATCTATCTCCTTCCCACCATGATGGCGATCAGCGAGGAGATCGTGGGCAGGACGGCGCTGCGGGATATATCCGCCGGCGATCCCATCCTGCGTGACTCCCTCAGCGAGACCTCGGAAGGAGGAAGAGCGGCCCTTCTGCTCGGAACGGGCAGAAGAGCCTATCCGATCGACCTACAGGAGAACACGGTGCCCTTAAGCGATTTGCGGGCGGGAGACCGCGTGGATGTCATCTTCGTGCCGCCGGAAGGATCGGCCGTGACCGTGCTGCGGTCCGCCCCGGTACTCTGCTTGCCCCGCTCCGCTGTCATCGAAACGGCAGCTGCATCCCGGCCCGATCCGCTGCTGCAGGGCACCGCCTTCCCTGCCCAGGGGCAAACCGAGGGGCATTTGCTCCTCGGCGTGGCGCCCGAGGAAGCGGAGACGCTGGCCGAGGCGGAGGAGCGAGGCCGGCTGGTCATCTCGGTATGCCCGGCCGCCGGGGATTGACGGGAGGCGCGGCGAGGGAAGCGGATAAGGATCCGTCCGCGTAGGGCCCGACCTCTCGGCTTTCCCCGCAACGGGCCAAAATTCCCCCTCAGGGCTTATAATGTTCCTTGAAGTTGGCGATGGCGGGGGAGGAAGGATGGCCACCGCGAGAGCGAAGGCGAAGGGCGCACATATCCTGCTGGCCGACGACAACCGGCTGGTGGTCAAGGTCAACAGCTCCATCCTGGAAGACAAGGGATACAGGGTGGATGTCGCTTGGGATGGGGTGGAAGCGGTCAGCAAGGCATATTCGCTTCTTCCCGATCTCATGATCCTGGACATCGAGATGCCCAAGATAAAGGGATATCAGGTATGCCGCCTGCTCAAGGACGACCCCCATACCTCCTGGATACCCATCATCATGCTCACGGGCAGGGAGCAGCAGAGCGACAAGTTCTGGGGCATGAAGACGGGGGCGGATGCCTACATCACCAAAGGCTTCAAACCGGAGACGCTGTTGCAGGCAGTCGAGGAGTTATTGGAAAGGTCGGGGGAGAAAGAACAAGCGCGGGAAACGGCACGCCGCCGCACCCGCGAGGTCAGCGAGGATTACGTGATCGGCAAGGTCATGGACCTGCTCGATACCAAGCTGTATGAGACCACCATACTCAACGAGATAGCCTCCCTTTCCGGCTCGCTACAAGATTACCAGGAAACGGTCCGTTCAGTCTTCGAGATCATGGCCAAGCTGGTCAACTACCTCATCGGCGGCCTGCTCCTCTTCGAGGAGGACGACCTCTTCCTCTATCTCAACCGCGAGGTCGGCGGAACGGACGTGGATGCTTTCACATCCAGCCTCTTCGACGTGGCCGCGGGCTACGCCTGGACCCGCAAGGAAATCGAAGCCCTCAATGTATCCTGCTTCAACGAGGAACTGAAGGTGGAGGGCGACGGCCAGCAGGAAACCCCCTGGGCCTACCATCATATGCCCCTGACCGCACAGAAGAAGATAATCGGCGTGCTGCTGCTGGGGGGCCTGGCCACCCCCGCTTTCAAACGGGACGCTCCCTCCTTCCTCAATCTCGTCCAGAACGAGGTGACCATGCTCCTGGATAACGCGCGGCTTTACGAGGCGGCCAAGAAGCTGGCCATAACCGACGGCCTGACCAGGATATACAACCACCGCTTCTTTCAGGAGCTATTCGAGAAGGAATACAAGCGGTCCGACCGCTACGGCACCGTCTTCTCCCTGATCATGCTGGACATCGACTTCTTCAAGAAGATCAACGACACCTACGGACATCTTTACGGGGACGAGATACTGAAAGAGATGGCCGAGTTGGTTAAGGGATGCCTTCGCACCATGGACATCGTGGCGCGCTACGGCGGGGAGGAGTTCGCCATCCTCCTGCCGGAGACCAATCTGGTCGAGGCGGTGCAGACAGCAGAGCGCATCCGGCGGGCGGTGGAGAGTCATGAGTTCATGGCCAGCCGCGGTCAAGGCCTCAAGGTGACCGTCAGCCAGGGGGTCACTTCCTACCCCTCGGCCGGCATCAAAAGCCGCTCCGACATCGTGGCCAAAGCGGACGCCGCCCTTTATGAGGCCAAGGAATCGGGGCGGAACCGGGTGTTCTTCAGGGAATGATTTAATTTATAATCTCACTGTGAATCCACGGAGCCGGATTTCCTGCCGTTCGCAAAAAGAAGGGCCGGGGCACGGTTGCCGAGAAGACGTTTCCGGGCTATCCGGGGAGCCGCGGGAATAGGGGCGTCGCCCGCCTCTGAGCGGCCTTTTCTTCGAGGGAAGCGCCGGACAATGTGACGTAGCGAGCTGCCCATCTGGCGGGAGGAGGCATTTTCCATGCGCGGGGATAAGAACGGCCCCCGAGCAGCCGAGGCCGGGAAGGACGCGGAGAGGGGAAAAGGTGGGGAAGTCCGCACCTCCCTTGGCGTCATTCGCATAAGCGATGATTTCCTGGCGGAGCTGGCCGGCTTCACCTGCACCCAGTGTTACGGAGTGGTGGGCATGGCCGGCCAGAGCCTGCAGGACGGGGTGGCCCAGCTGTTGGGACGGGACAGCATCAAAAGAGGCGTTAAAGTCAAGAGGAAGGGGGACCGCGTGACCTTTCACCTTTATGTGATCGTGGAGGCGGGCATCAATATAACCGAGGTGGCCAGAAACCTCATCGAGCAGGTCGAGTACAATGTGAGGAAGGCCTGCGGGATGGAAGTGGAGGAAGTTCAGGTTCATATACAGGGTGTGAGGGCCCACTGAGAACCGCTGAGGGCAACGCCCCGGCCGCGGCCGGGAATAGCCAGCATCCTGGTGTTGCGGTAGCGAGGAGAGCAAGGGAATTTGTCCGATACCATCAGAGCGGAGGATCTGCCTTTCCTGGTGGAGAAGGCCCTGGAGGCCCTGGAGATCCACCGGGAGGAGATCAACGCCCTCAATGTGTTCCCGGTGCCGGACGGGGACACCGGAACCAATATGTTCCTCACCGTGCAGGCGGTGGTGGAGGAGATCCGCAGGGTAGGACCCGCGGACATGGCCGGTGTCTGCCGGGCCATCTCCCGCGGCTCGCTGATGGGAGCCCGAGGCAATTCCGGGGTGGTCCTCTCCCAGATACTCAAGGGCTTCTGCGAGGTGATGCAGGAGCATCCGGAAGCCGGTGTCGTGGAGGTGGCTCGGGCGCTGGAACGCGGGTCCGAGGTCGCCTACCGGGCGGTGATGCGCCCCGTGGAGGGGACCATCCTCACGGTGGTGCGCGAGGCGGCGGAGGAAGGGAGAAAGCTCTCCTCGAGCGGCCTCACCCTTCAGGACTGGTTCAAGGAGGTCATCGCCCGAGCGCAGCAGGCGCTGCAGCTGACACCGGAGCTGCTGCCGGTGCTCAAGGAGGCCGGGGTGGTCGATGCGGGAGGCCGCGGGTTGGTGGTCTTCCTGGAGGGAGTCCTGGCCGGGTTGACCGGTCAGGAGTTGGAGAGGCGGGAGACATCGATGACGGCCCCGCAGGCGGCGGAAGCCCCTGCCGCGGGCGAGGAAGAGGGCCGCTACGAGATACAGTTCGTCTTGAGGTGCCGAGACTCGCGCGCCGAGGAGTTCCGGGAGAGGTTGCGCTCCCTGGGGACCTCGGTTCTGGTGGTGGGGGGCGACCGCACCTGGCGCGTGCACGTCCATACGGATGCCCTGGGCCGGGTCATCGAAGAGGCCAGCCGCATCGGGCGCCTAACCCAGGTGGAGATCGAAGACCTGCGCGAGCAGGTGGAGGAGCGCTCCCGCGCCGCGGGAGGGCCGCAGAAGAAGGTGGGTCTGGTGGCGGTGGCGGTTGGAGAGGGGATAAAGAGGATCCTCAGGAGCATGGGGGTGGACATCATCGTCAACGGGGGGCAGAGCATGAACCCCTCGACCGCCGAGATGCTCATGGCCATCGAGGAGCTCCCTCAGCGGGAGATCTTGGTCATACCCAACAACAAGAACATCATCCCCGCCGCCGAGCAGACCCGCGAGCTCACCGAAAAGTCAGTGGGGGTCATACCGGCCAGGGCCATCACCGAGGGCTTCGCATCATTGGTGGCCTTCGATCCCCGAGGCGGATGGGAGGAGAATCTCAGGAACATGACCCGCGCCTGCGAGGGGGTTCGCACCGGAGCGGTGACCCGGGCCGTACGCGATTCCCGGTCCGACCTGGGGAAGATCCGCAAGGGAGACTATATAGGGCTCTACCGGGGAAAAATAGTTGCGGCGGGCAAGGAGCTGGGGCCCACCACCATCGAATTGATCCGGGCCATGCTGGACGGTGACACTGAACTGGTGACCTTCATCGTGGGCGAGGAAGCCGACTGGGAAAGCCGCGAGGCCGTTCTGGCCGAGCTGCAAAACACCGGCCTGGAGATCGAGGTCGTCGAAGGGGGACAGCCGGTATATCACTATATAATCGGGGCGGAATAAGGCGAACCGGGTTTTCCGCATGGCAGAGAACGGGTCCCGGGAGGCGATACAGGAGAGGAATTACCTGGCCCTGCAGCACCCCGTCAACAGGATAAAGGGGATCGGAGCGGGCCTGCAGCGCCAACTGGCCACTCTGGGGATCGAGACGATAGAGGATCTCATCTATCACTTTCCCCGCCGCTACCTCGACCGCAGCCAGGTGGTCCCCATCCGCGAGCTGCGCACCGGTGAAGAGGTGACCGTGGTGGGCAGGGTGCGCCAGGTCAGCGAGCGCAAAACGGCGCGCCGCCACTCCCTCCTTCAGGTCAGCATATTCGACGGCACCGCCTACTTGGTGGGGGTGTGGTTCAACCAGCCCTATCTGGCGGAGCGCTTTCAGGTGGGCATGGAGGTGGCCTTCTCCGGCAAGGCCCAGTACCGCTTCAACCAGCTGCAGATGGTCAACCCCGCTTACGATGTCATCAGCGATCCCGAGGAGGTAGGGGTGGAGACCATCCATACCGGGAGGGTCATACCCCTGCATCCCGCAGGCCAGAAGCTTTCCGCGGCCATGCTCCGCCGTCTAATCAAGCGGGCCCTGGACGAGTTCGGTGAGCTCCCCGACCCTCTGCCGGCCTCCCTGATATCCCGCTACCGCCTTCCCTCCCACTCACAATCCCTGCGGGAGATCCACTTCCCTTCAGGCCTCGAGCAGCTCAAGCAATCCCGCAAGCGCATGATCTACGAGGAGCTTTTCATCCTGCAGACCGGCCTGGCTATCCGCCGCCACCGTATACAAGCGGACTCTCGCAGCCACCCTCACGCCGAGCCTGGCCCTCTGGTGGAGGAGTTCATCTCCTCCCTGCCTTTCCTGCTTACCAAGGCACAGCGTCGCGCTTTTCAAGAGATCGCCGAGGACATGAGCAGGCCCCATCCCATGAACCGCCTCCTGCAGGGAGAGGTGGGATCGGGCAAAACGGTGGTCGCCCTGCTGGCCCTGCTGCTGACCGTGGAAAACGGAATGCAGGGAGCCTTGATGGTGCCCACCGAGGTGCTGGCGGAGCAGCATTTCCGCAATCTGACGAATCTCTGCGGAGCGATGGAAAGGCCCCGCTTCGCCCTTCTCACCTCCTCCACGCCTGAGTCGGAACGCCGCCGCATCCTTGCAGAGACTGCGGAAGGGGGTCTCGACGTGCTGGTGGGCACCCACGCTCTCATCCAGCGGGAGGTGGACTTTCACCGCCTGGGCCTGGTCATAATCGACGAGCAGCACCGCTTCGGGGTGCGCCAGAGGGTCCTGCTGCAGGAAAAGGGCGAGCATCCCCACTACCTGATCATGACCGCCACGCCCATACCCCGCACCTTGTCCCTGACCCTTTACGGGGACCTGGAGGTATCCCTGCTGGACGAGACACCCCCCGGGAGAGGCGCCGTCGAGACCGTGGTCTTCCGTTCGGAGGAACGGGAGGGGGCTTACGAGATAGCCCGCCGGGAGATGGCGAGAGGCCGCCAGGTCTTCGTGGTCTGCCCGCTCGTGGAGAAATCGTCAAACTCGGAGGCCAAGGCCGCCCAGAGCGAGTTCGAGGCGCTGCGCCGTGCCTTTCCCGACCGCAGGATAGGCCTGCTGCACGGCCAGATGAAGAAGGCGGATAAGGACCGGGTTATGGAGGAGTTCAGGCAGGGCCGCACGGACATGCTGGTGTCCACCACCGTCATCGAGGTGGGCATAGACGTGCCCAACGCCACGGTGATGATGGTGGAGAACGCCGACCGCTTCGGTCTCTCCCAGCTGCATCAACTCAGAGGGAGGGTAGGGAGGAGCGGCCATGACTCCTTCTGCCTGCTCATAAGCGACGCGGAGAGCGATGAAGCCCATCGCCGCATGCAGGTCATGCGGGATATAAACGATGGCTTCAGCCTGGCCGAGGCGGACCTGGAGTTGCGCGGGGAGGGCTCCCTCTTCTCGGAGAGACAGTCGGGCCTGCCGGACCTGCGTCTGTCCCGTCTGCGGCGGGACCTCCCCTTGCTGCAGAGAGCGCGGGAGGACGCCTTTCGGCTGGTGCGGGAGGACCCCGAACTGCGGGAGGAGGAGAACCGCCCCCTCCTGCGCGAGGTGCGTCGCCGTTTCAGCCCGCACCTGGACTGGCTTTTCTATACCTGAAAGACCCGCCCCTTCTCTTTTTCCGGCGTTCGACGAATCGCAGCGCCATACCGCTATCCGCCTCTCGTGCAGGTCCTGTAAGTAACCGACGGCCGCCGGGCCCTGCCTCCTTCCGGGCTCTCTCCCCTATAATCTGGTCATGAGGATAATCGGGGGAGAAGACGCGGGGCGCCGCCTCAAGAGCTTCCACGGCCGCCATATCAGGCCTACCTCCGACAGGGTCAGGGAAGCCGTCTTCTCGGTGCTGGGGGAAAGGGTAAAGGGGGCTCGCGTGCTGGACCTCTTCGCGGGGACCGGCGCTCTGGGACTGGAGGCCCTCAGCCGCGGCGCGAGAGAGGCGGTCTTCGTGGACAGCTCGCCCTCTTCGATCTCGCTCGTCCGTGAGAACATCGAGCGGATGGGGCGCATCGGGCAGGCCCGCATACTCCGCCGCCCCGCCCATCTGGCGTTGCGGCGCGATCTTCAGGGTTCCTTCGATTTGATTTTTATCGATCCCCCTTATAGAATGAGCATGAAATATTTACAGGGTATTTATTTAAGCATCCTGGAGGGGAGCCTGCTGGAGCCAGGCGGAATGATCGTGGTGGAGGGCTCCCTTTCCAGGGAGGTCCTTCCGCAAATCGGCGGGATGGCGCATCTGGCCAGGAAGATCTACGGTGATACCGTCGTGGATTTCCTACAGTGGCAGACGGACAGAGAGAAAGAGGAGTGATGGCCGATAGGGACTGCAGGGTGGCGGTTTGTCCGGGCACCTTCGACCCCATCACCAGCGGGCACCTCGACATCATCGGGCGTGCCTGCCGTTTTTTCGACCGATTTTACGTGGCGGTGGCCGAAAACCCGTACAAAAGCCCCATGTTCACCCTGGAGGAAAGGCAGGATCTGCTGAGGAAGTCCGTGGACGGCCTTCCCAACGTGGAGGTGATAACCTTCGACTGCCTCTTGGTGGAGCTGGCCGATAAGCTCGGCGCCAACGCCATCGTCAAGGGGCTCAGGGCCATCAGCGATTTCGAGTATGAGTTCCAGATGGCCCAGATAAACAGCCGCATGGACAGCAGCCTGGAGACCTTCTTCGTCATGGCCAGCACCGAGTATTCCTTCCTCAGCTCCAGCGCAGTGCGCGAACTGGGGATCTACGGAGGCGACATCCGCGGGCTGGTGCCGCCGCAGATCGAGGAGGACCTGAACGAGCTCTTCAGGCGGAAGTTCGGCAGGACCGGGAAAGGAGCGTAAGGGAAATGGATGTATTCGAGAGGCTCGACCGCATTGAGGACTTCATCGTATCCAGCAAGCACGTCCCCTTTTCCTCTTCGGTCATGGTCAATGAGACCGAGCTCTTCGAGCTCCTGGACGAACTGCGCAGCGCCCTGCCGGAAGAGTTGAAGCAGGCCCGCTGGATGGTCAAGGAGAAGCAGGAGCTGATGGAGGAAGCTCGCAAGGAGGCCGAGCGCATCCGGGAGGAAGCGCAGCAGGAGCGGCAGCAGCTCATCGCCGAGACCGAGATAATCAAACAGGCCACCGCCGATGCCGAGCGCATCGTCGAGGAGGCCAACGCCAGGGCGCGGCAGATCCGCCTGGAAGCCGAGGACTATGCCGACGAGCGCCTCGCCAATCTCGAGGTCACCTGCTACAAGCTCATCGAGGTGATCAAGCGAGCGCGGGAACGGCTGCAGGGCCCGCCCGAGGAGGAGAAGTCGGAGTTCGACCTGGATTGAGAGGCCGCTGCCTGCCGCTTCCAGCATCAAGACCTTCCCCCAGGGGATACGCGCCCGGCTGAAAAGGCCGGGCCTTCTTTTTCCGCCACCTCCTTCCCTCCGCCTCGCCGCTTGTGGGCTTCGCCTGCATGGGTTAACTTTGGTGGTGGTATGCACGGGGTGCGGGAATCGCTTCCGCCTCTCGGAAAAGGAGGCCCGCTTTGGACAGAGTGCTCGACAGCGCACAGCTCCGGGTGAACGTGTCCGGGATCATGCGGCGTCCTTATGCCCGCTCGAGGATGCGCGCCGAACTGCGGCTGCGGTTGGGGCAGCGGGGCACGGAGGAGGACGCCGGAGGATCGCCAGTTCTTCTGGAGCTGGAGTTCGAAAGCGCCCCTGACGGGGTGAGGGTTCGAGGAGCCATCACCGGCAGCCTCCCGGCGGCCTGCACGCGGTGCGCGGTTCCCATTCAGTGGCCGCTGGACCTGCGGGTGGATGAATTTTTCTGCCGCCCCGACATCCCCCTGATCACGCCGCGCGGACCCCGACACTCGGAAATACCTGCCGAGGATGCCTACCTGCTGGAAGGGGATACCGTCGACCTCAACGAGATGGTAAACGACCTGATCCTCCTCTCCCTCCCCATGCGCATGCTCTGCCGCGAGGACTGCCGGGGACTCTGCCCCGTCTGCGGAGCCGATCTCAACCAGGGGAGCTGCGGTTGTCGGCGGGACCGAATGGACCCCCGGCTGGAGATACTGCGCCGCTGGCTTGACCGCGAGGGAGAAGGATAACTATACTTGACCTTTGGTCTGTCCGGGAAAAGAGGAGAGGGACATGGCGGTACCCAAGAGGAAGAAATCTCGTTCTCGGGTGGCATCCCGCAAGGCGACTTGGAAGGCGGGAAAACCACCCTCCAAGTCGGAATGCCCGCATTGCCACTCGCCCAAACTGCCCCACCGGGTTTGCCCCAATTGCGGCACCTATGCGGGGCGTGAAGTGATATCGGTGGACTGAGTCCCGCCATATGGCCGCGAGCCGCAATGCCCGTCAGCCGATACGCCTGGTGCTCGACGCCATGGGCGGGGATCACGCGCCCTCGGAAACGGTGGCCGGAGCGGCCGCGGCCCGGGAGGAGCTGGGACTGCAGGTGGTCCTGGCCGGCGACCCCTCGGTCATCGAGAAAGAGGTCCAGAAGCTCGGCCTGGCTCCCTTCGAGATAGTCGAGGCCCATGAGGTCATCGAAATGGCCGACAAGGGAGCTTGGTCGGTCAAGGAGCGGCCCGACTCATCGCTCATGCGCGGGGCGGAATACGTGAAGCAAGGCCGGGCCGACGCCTTGGTGTCCGCGGGCAACACCGGGGCGGTGATGGCGGCCGCATTCGTCTCCTGGGGGCGGATAAGGGGCATCAAGCGGCCCGCGGTCGCCGCGGTGCTGCCCCCACCGACCTCTCCCCGCGTGCTCATCGATGCCGGCGCCAATGCTGACTGCCGCCCCGAATTCCTCGCACAGTTCGCTCGCATGGGCTCCGTGTACCACCGCTTGATCACCGGTAAAAAGGACCCGGTGGTCGGGCTGTTGAACATCGGCAGCGAGGAGGGCAAGGGCAACGAGCTGGCTCGGGCGGCTTACGACATACTCAGGCGGGACGGGGCCATCCGCTTCGCCGGCAATATGGAGGGCCGGGACATCGCCTCCCCCGACTTCGACGTCATCGTGACCGACGGCTTCACCGGCAACGTGGCCCTGAAGACCATCGAGGGCACCGCCTCCTTCATAACCGGGCTGCTGGCACAGGCGCTGGGACGGCTGGGCAGAGAGGAGCTGCGGCCCTTGCTCCCGGCCCTGGCCGAGGCCAGGGAACAGTTAGACTACGAGGAGGCCGGCGGAGCCCTCCTTCTGGGGGTAAAGGGGGTATGCGTGATCGCCCACGGCAGCTCCCGCGCCCGCGCCGTCCGCAACGCCCTGAAAGTCGCGGCGGAAGCGGTGAAAGAGGGTCTGGTGAAAAGGATCGAAGAACTGGTCGGCGGGAGATGAGGCGGATTGCGCGATATCCAGGAGATCCTGGGTTTCCGGTTCCGGGATCCTCGCCTGCTGGAGGAGGCCCTTACCCACCGCTCCTTCGCCCACACGCAAGAGAGCGGGGGGGTGCGTTCCAACGAGCGCCTGGAGTTCCTGGGGGATGCGGTGCTGGAACTGGCCGTGAGCGACTTCCTCTTCCGGGAGGAAGCGCTGGCCGGGGAGGGCGACCTCTCCCGCGCCCGCGCCTGGCTGGTGAACGACCGGGCCTTGGCGGAGACGGCTGCGGAGCTGGGGCTGGGGGCCTATTTGAAGGTAAGTCCCTCGGCGGACCGCGACGGGACCCGGGAGAGGGATTCGGTTCTCTCCGACGTGCTGGAGGCGCTCATCGGTGCCGCTTATCTGGACCAGGGCTGGGAGGCGGCCCGCGAACTGGTGAGGCGGCTGTTCGGAAAGGGGCTGCGAAGGGCCATGCGGGAGGCCCCCTTTTCCGACTTCAAGACCATGCTGCAGGAATGGTCGGTGCGGGAACGGGGATCCCTGCCCTCCTATCACAGCTGGGGTGAAGGGCCCGACCACCGCCGGACCTTCCACGCCGAGGTGCGGCTGGGCGGGGAGAAGATAGGCGCGGGGAGCGGGCGCAGCAAGAAGGAGGCGGAGCAGCGGGCGGCCCGCGAGGCCTGCCGCAGGTTTTCCGTAGCGAGCGAGAGAGTAAAGGGGGAATGCGCTATGGCTGCAAAGATCGGGGTGGTGACCGACAGCACCGCCTATCTGAGCGAGGGATTCATCAGAGAAAACGACATAACCGTGGTCCCTCTGAAGGTTATCTTCGGTGATGAGGCCTATCGCGAGGGAGTGGACATCACCCACGAGGAGTTCTTCCGCAAGTTGAAAGGATACCAGGGTTTCCCCACGACCTCCCAGCCCAGCGTGGGCGAGTTCGCCGAAGCTTACCGAAAAGTCGGTCAGCGCTACCAGCAGATCCTGTCCCTGCACATCTCCGCGGGCATCAGCGGCACGGTGGAATCGGCACGCAGCGCCGCCTCCGAGTTCGGGGACCTGCGCATCGAGGTGGTGGACTCCCGCTTCACCTCCATAGGCATATGGATGCTGCTGGACGCGGTGATGGAGGATATCCGCGGCGGGGCGGATCTGGACGAGGTGCTGGCGAAGCTGCGGGAGATCATCGGCAGACTGCGCATCTACTTCGCCGTGGATACCCTGGAGTACCTGCACAAGGGAGGGCGCATCGGCGGTGCCCAGGCCTTCCTGGGCAGCGTGCTGAAGGTCAAGCCCATCCTCTCCATCAACGGCACCATCGACGCCGAGGCGCACGCGCGGGGGACCCAGAAAGCGGTGTCCCGCATCGTGGAGATGGCCGCCGAACAATTGCAAGGACGCAAGGCGGCGCTGGGCATCACCCATGTGTTCGACCCCGAGGCGGGGGAGGCGCTCAAGCGCCGGGCCTTGGAATCGATCGACTGCGACCCGACGAAGGTCATCGTCAACGAGACCGGTCCGGTGATCGGGGCGCACACCGGCCCCGGCACCGTAGGTCTGGCTTTCTATCCCCTGTAGAGAGGTCCCACGGCGCGGGAAGGAGGGCTCGCGGGGCCCCGGGGCCGAGGCCCCCGCGGGAAGAACCCTGCCGGCCTTAACGCACTGCGATTTCGGGGGTTCAGATGTCGAGAGGAGCGGAGCCGGCTGATAGGAGGATGAGGGCGGCCTTCTCCAGCCGCTCAATCACCTGCGTTTCCGTTATCCTGGCCTTCTCATCGGTGATACTGCTCCTGCTCTCCCCCCTACCGCCCTCCGCCGAAAAAAACGGCGGCCCTTCCCCTGAGAAAGTTTTCGAGGGCCTGGCGTCGTCCGGCTCCGGCAACCGCCCCCTCATCGAGATCAGGGGCGAATCCGCGCCTCAGCGTCTGGACGCCTCCTCCCTGAACGGCCTTAACGAGACGGACAGGCCGGCCTCCTTTTTCGCCGAGGCCAGGGTGGGCTGGGAGTTCTCCTACGAGATCAGGGGGCTGCCGGTGGAGAGCTTCGACCTGGAACTGAGCATGGTGGAGTTCGAGGACAAGGCCCCGGGCCAGAGGGTCTTCAGTGTGAGCGCCGACGGCATCCCCCTGCCCGAGTTCACCTCCATAGACCTGGCGGCGGGCGCGGGGGTCCGCAACGCCTGGCAGGGGATCTCCCGCGGGGTCCCCGCTCCCGGCGGCCGCGTGGAGATATCCTTCCGGGGGGAGAGCGGGCCGGCTCTGCTCTGCTACGCGCGTTTCCTGCATGAGGGCCGGGCCTTCCTCTCCTTCGACGGGCGGGAGAGCCATTACTGGGTCTCCGAGGCCATGCCCCTTCGCTACGCCAACGGCGAGGGGCAGGATGTCTATGAGATCATACTGGGCAGGATGGGCTCCCGCTTCTCCATCAACCCCGTGCCCCAGCTCCTGGGCTGGCGCCAGTCCCCCCTGGGCACCTGGACGGACGACCTGGTCGAGCAGGTGCTGGCCTTCCGAAGCGGCGGAGAGGTTCGCTGCCTGCCTTTCACCGACCGATACCCGACTTTCCAGCGCATGGAACAGGGTCTGCGGCCGTGCGGCGTGGACTACCGCTGCAGCGACCCCGTTCTCCCCTATGAGGTGGGGCTCTCCCTGCAGGCTCCCTTTTACCCCGGGGACCAACTGGTGAGTTCGCTGCCCGCCTTCTACTTGGAGGTAGAGGTCGCCAACCAAGGGGATGAGTCGGCAGAGGGCGAATTCCTCTTCGCCCGGCCGCACCGCACCGTACCTGAATCGGGCGGCTTTCGGCCTCTGAGCGGCCCTTTCCCCGGCTACGTCTTCAGCGAGGCATACGCTTTCAGCGAGGCGAGCGCTCCCGGCCCGGGACCGCGAGACCGCTGGTATTCCTTCGACGAGGCGGTGGCGGTGGAGGACGGCGAGGGGGTATCCTGGCACTTCCGGGAACCGCTCGACGCCTCCTGGATCTGGCCCGGCCCCCCGGGCTACCCTCCCGCCTATCCCCATAAGACCTTCAGTTGGCATCCCCGCGGCTTCAGCGGCTTCGCCTGGAAGTTCCGCTTAAGCCCGGGGGAACGGGCTTACCTGCGCGTGGCCCTCGCCTGCCACCGCGGCGAGGGGATCATGGAAGTGGGCGAAAGCAGCGGATACCGCTTCATCTACAACCATCCGGCGGGCCTCGCCCTCGATTCGGTGGACGAGACGGTGGTGAAGGCCTTGGGGCCGTCCCGCCGCTATATCCAAGAGCGCGCCTCCTTCTTCGACCTCATGTTCGATGAACCCGTATGCTCGCTCCTCCCCCCCTCCGGCAGACATCTGGCCTGCGTCGCCCTGCAGAGTTACATAATCAATACATGGTGGGTATTCGAGGACGGAGGCGAGGAGTGGTACGCGGCCTGGGAAGGGCCTCCTTTCTACTTCCTGTCCACCATTGACGTGGAATACAACAGCTCCTGGTTCTACCTGTTCTTCTGGCCGGAACTCCTATCCATGCAGCTGCGCCAATGGGTCCGCTTGGAGATGCGGGACGAGGTCGGATCCCGCCTGCCGCACGACATCGGCTCCGACAACCGCATCGTCGGCATGACCTATCCCATATTCGGCATGGAAGCGGAGGAGAACGCCGACTTCCTGCTGCTCCTATATGCCTACTGGAAACAGACGGGCGACGGAGAGCTCGTGCGGGAGCTC
>JACVIY010000014.1 GCA_015711755.1 Candidatus Geothermincola secundus
TGAGGATATAGCGGAGGCGCGCCCCGGTCCGCGAGGCCACCTCCTCCGACCGGCGCAAGGACCTTTCGACAGCGGCGCAGCGGTGGCGGTCTTCCTCCCTACCCCCCGCCAGCACGCCCACCCGATCGGGCCAGCCCAGCTCGGCCAACAGGCTGCGCCCGTGCTTCACCAGCTCGAGCTGCCCCCGCAGGTCGTTCCCCTCGTCGATGCCCACCGGGGCGAAGAGGAAGGGGGTGCCCCGCGCCGTGGAGAGCAGAGCGATGCGAAAGAGGCGGCGCGCTCCGGTGACCGCCTTGACCGATTCCAGAAAGGAATGGGCCTCCAGCTCTCCCCGAACCGCCGCAGCGATCCGCCTTTCCCTCAGAGCCGTCAGCATGTTTTGGGCATCGTCGAAGAAGACCAAATGGTCCCAGGAAGGCGGGAACCTCAGCCGGGAGGCCTTCCCGGCCACGCCCACTCCCACCTTCATCCCGCGGGGTTCCACCTCCGGGAGCCGGAAGGATTCTCCGGGGTTCTTGCCGCTCATGCACAGATGATACTACTGCCGCCGCGGTGCCCGCACAGCTGAAGCGCTCACCGCTTTACAGCATCGCCCCCAACGTTGAAAAATTGGTTGGACCAATTTACAATTGAGGGGAAGAGGGTGGATTCGAACGATCTTCGGCAATCGAAGCCGCCTAGGCCCGCAGCGAGCGGCCTGGGCCGCATGGGGGAAGGAGGAAAAGGAAAATGGGCGCATCAGGCGAGAGGGTTCTGGTCACGGGGGCCGGAGGCTTTATCGGCTCTCACGTGGTGGACGCGGCGCTGGCCGCGGGTTACGAGGTCAGGGCCACGGACCTCCCCAACGCGGACTTCTCTTACATGCGCAGCCTGGGGGTGGAGATCGTGCCCGGCGACCTCATCGACCCGGATGACGTGGAGAAGATGGTGCGGGGCGTTGACCACATAATCATGGTGGCGGCGGTGTTCGACCACTCCAAGACCCGCGACTTCCTGGAAAGGGCCAATGTGGGAAGCCGACGAATCATGTGCAAGGCGGCGCTCAAGGCGGAGCCGCGCACGGTGGTGGAGTTCTCCTCCTGCGACATCTACGGCTCGCACAAGCAGCAGCCCATCCGCGAGGATTTCACCCCGCGCCCCGACAACCACTACGCGGTCACCAAAGTCCTGGCGGAGAGGGAAGCGCTGCGCTTCCACCGAGACCACGGCCTTCCGGTGACGGTCATAAGGCCCACGGCCGTCTACGGGCCGCGGGGCATCTATACCGCCTCGCTCTTCGTGGGCATACCCTGCATGCTGCGCGAGGCGGGCCTGAAGAAGTTCCCCTTCCCCACCGGCGGCTTCGTCAACAACCTGGTGCACGTGGAGGACATCGCCCGCTCCGCCGTCTTCCTGCTCAACCGCCCCGAGGCGGTGGGCCGCGCCTTCAATGTGGCCGACAAGACCCATATCGCTTTCGGGGACATGATCCACATGCTTCTGCGCGCCGTGGGAGTGAAAACGGTGGAGCTGCCTTTCCGCCTGCCGCGCTTTCCATTGAAACTCGCTGCCAAGGTGGGGATGGCCCTGCCCGAGTCCGCGTTCAGGCCCTTCAACAACCTCCTGCAGAGGAGGTGGGACCGCCTGGTCATCGGCCACCGCCTGGAGCCGGCCTTCCGCCCCCGATGGGACAGGCCTTTCTTCTCCTACGGTATCAGCGACCACACCTACGACATCTCAGCCATCGAATCCCTGGGGTTCGAGCTGAAGCACCCGGACCTGAAAAAGGGATGGGAAGAGACCATCGAATGGTACGCGGAACACAACTGGATCCCGGATCCGCGTCGCTGCTGAGCGATTGAATAGCCTTGAAGCATAGGTGAGGGCGGGCATCGCGCCCGCCCTCCTTCATCGCTGAAAGAACTCTTGTACCGCTTAAATCAACCGCCCATGTTCTCGAAGGCCTTCTGTATGTCCTCGAATGGGTTGGTCTTGATCTTCCACGCCTCGCTCTCCCAGACCAGCTTGATGTCTACGGTCTTGGTCGTCATGGGGAGTTCATCGATCATCTTCCCCATCTTGTCCATGAGCATCGCGGTCATCCGCTCCTCGGTCATGGAAGTCATGTCCATGCCCGACTCCATGAGCTGGCCGAAGACCTCGAACAGCTTCTCCATCAACTTCTCCACGTCGGGCATGGTGACCTTGGTGGGAACGGTGGCGCTGTCGCCCTCGACCTTGCTGCTCTCGGGGACCATGTCCATCTTGGAGAACAACGCGTCCACTATCTCCTCGGTCTCGGGCTCGGGATTCTCCAGCTGCTCCTTGAGGTCACCCAGATCTACCGAGGTAGCCATATAGGAGAGGGCCTTCTCGTAGTCTTTCGATTTCATGGCTTTCTAGAAATCGGTCACGGTCTGCTTGGGGTCCGGCTTGCTCGTGCCGCAACCCATGGATCCCACCAGCAGCGACAGGCAAGCGGCCGCCACCGCCACCGCCAACAGCTTCCTCCACATGTGCCTCTCCTTTCTCTCCTCCCGCGCTTCTTCAAGAAAACATCGTATCTTAATCTTCTATCGATTGCACGGATATCCCTTCAAGCGACCTCTTCCAGCTACGCAGCATCATTAAAGAAGCACCGCTTCGCCCTCACAGCGGACGGTGGGGGCGCGGCACCTCCACTGAAACGCCCTGCTTCTCCAGCGCCAGGCGCAGGGCCTCGTAATGCAGGTAGCCTCCGAGATGCAGTATGGTGTCGCCCGCCTCGCGGTCCATCTCCATGGAGGCGACACAGGGAAAGCTATGCCAGTATCTGGCCACCGCCTCCACCGCCCTTCCGTCCGCGGGGACCCCCTTGAGGTTGAAGGCGACGAAGTAAGAGTTCCCGCAGGGAGCGCTCACCAGCACCCTCGCGTCTTTTATATAGCCGTCGCGCACCTCCAGCTCCAGTTGGGGACGCCCGATGCGGTAATGCTCGATGAAGCGGTCCTGCCAGGGGTGGATGCCGCGCCGCAGGGAACAGAAGGGCTTGGGAAAGTCGGCATGCATGCCCAGCCGGCTGCAGATTGAACGGACTCTTCCACGCACCCATCCGCTGGTCCATCCCGGCGCCTCCGAGGGGGCCAGCAGCAGGCGGGAGCCTGCCCGAGCCGCCGCCTCCGGAAGGGCCAGCAGGAGCTCCTCATGGACGTTGACCGCCACGGTGAACTCGTGGGCCGGCAGTTCGCCCAGCATCCCCAGGGGGTCATCGAGATAGTAAGGCAGGGCGCCCGGGAGCTGCATAACCCCCGCCACCTCGCCCGAGAAGTCGATGCCGTAGGTCTCCCGGCAGTGATCGCAGAGGGCCCCGCAGCCGCTGCAGTAATCGCGGTCGTCGGCGAGGTGGCGCAGGAACCGCTGGGCAAAGGTGTCGTCGAAGTAAAGGCTGAAGGCGTCACGCCGTCGCCCTCCCTCTCCCCCGCAATAAACCAGAAGCAGGCGCAGGGGGCCATCGGCTTCCGCCGCCCCGCCCTCCACAAGACTCCCGCCGGGCGCATCTCCGTCCATAGGGATATTGTAGGGTCACCTTTCAGCGGAACGACATGAAGCCGCTCATGTCACCTTGCCGCGATCACAAAACAAGCCCCCACACCGCCAGACCCGGCACCACGGCCTCCAAAGAGGGTCAGACCCCCAAACTCCAACAGTCATCGCGAGCGGAGGCGCGAGCTGGAGCACGGCGATCTTCGCCCCTGCCCTGACGCCCTCCTGCGTGAGAGTGAAGAGATCGCCACATCGCGGTGCCTCCTCCTGCCGTGAAGGGTCTGGCACTGCAGGGAATATATGCGGGCGCTCCCCCCGATTACGGACTCAGCGTCCCCGCGTCCACGGAACGGCACTCAGAAGAAACACAGAGGAGTCGGGCACCCTCCGGCGTACTCGGCTTCGGCTACCGTGTAATCGGGCTTCTCCAGCAGCCGCATCATGGAATCGCTCCCCAGGTAGAGGACCTGCTCGCTGCGGCTGCCGTAGCGGTAAACGGTGATGCCCTTGCAGCCCAGGCGCCAGGCCAGCCGGAAGACGGCGTCAACGTCCTCGATGGAGGCATCGGCGGGGAAGTTCACCGTCTTGGAGACGGCGTTGTCGCAGTGCTCCTGGAAAGCCGCCTGCATGCGCACATGCCACTCGGGGGAGATGTCGAAGGCGGTGGGGAAGGCCGCGGCGACTTCAGGCGGCACCGCCTCAAGGCCGCGCACCCCCCCGGAACGGGCTATCTCCGACATCAGATCCTCGGAATAGAACCCCCCCTCCTCCGCCACCTTGCGGAAGACCGGGTTCACCTCCACCATCCGCGTCCCCTCGATGACGTTGCGCACGAAGGTGATGGCGAAGAAGGGCTCGATGCCGGAGGAACACCCCGCGATGATGCTGATGGTCCCGGTAGGCGCTATGGTGGTGACGGTGGCGTTGCGCATAGGCCGGCCCTCGCGGTCCCAAACGCTTCCCCGATAATTGGGGAAGTTGCCCCGCTCCAGGGCCAGTTCCTCGCTGGCGCGGTGGGCTTCCTCCTGCAGGAAACGGGCTATCCTCGAGCCCATCTCCAGCCCCTCCTCGGAATCATAGGGTATGGACAGCGAGGCCAGGGCGTCGGCCAACCCCATCACCCCCAAGCCCACCTTACGGTTGCCCCTGGTGATCTCCGCCGTCTGCTCCAGGGGATAGCTGTTGATATCGATGACATCGTCCAAGAAGCGCACCGCCAGCTGGATGACAGTCCGGAACCGCTCCCAGTCGAAGGAATCCCCGCGGACCATGGCGGCGAGGTTCACGGAGCCGAGGTTGCAGGACTCGAAAGGCAGTAGGGGCTGCTCGCCGCAGGGGTTGGTCGCCTCTATCTCCCCCATGTGAGGGGTGGGGTTGGCGCGGTTTACCGCATCGATGAAGACCAGACCGGGGTCGCCCCCCCGCCAGGCCTGGGTCACCATCAGACGAAAGACGTCGCGGGCCCGCAGGCTGCCGGTGACCGCACCGGTACGCGGGTTTTTCAGGTAATAAGCGTCATCCTCCTCCACCGCTCTCATGAACTCGTCGGTCACAGCCACCGAGAGGTTGAAGTTGGCCAGGAAGCCCTCTTTATCCTTGGCGGTGATGAACTCGACCACGTCGGGGTGGTCGCAGCGCAGGATGCCCATGTTGGCCCCCCGCCTTCTCCCCCCCTGTTTGATGACCTCGGTGGTGACGTCGAAGATGCGCATGAACGAGAGCGGCCCCGAGGCGATGCCCATGGTGGACATGACCACGTCTCCCCGAGGGCGCAGGCGGGAGAAGGAGAAACCGGTGCCTCCCCCCGACTTATGCACCAAGGCCATGCACTTCAAGGCATCGAAGATCCCGGGGATGGAGTCCTCCACGGGGATGACGAAGCAGGCCGAGAGCTGCCCAACCTCGGTGCCCGCGTTCATGAGCGTGGGAGAGTTGGGTAGGAACTCCAGGTTGACCATAGCCCGGTAGAACTCCTCCTCCCAGATGGAGGGGTCCAACTCCTGTTCATAATATCTCTCAGCTTCGGCCACCGCCCGGGCCACGCGGCGGAACATCTGAAGGGGCGTCTCCACCACCCGACCCGCGGCGTCCTTCAGAAGATAGCGCTTCTTCAGGACGTGAACCGCGTTCAGGCTCAGCTTCAGCTCGTCGCGGACCCCGATGAGCTCCTTCATCTTGCGTATCTCGCTGCGCTCCTGCCGGTAGATTATGTAGGCCTTGGCGGTGCGGTGGAAGCCCCCGCCGATGAGGGCCTCCTCCACCAGGTCCTGCACGTCCTCCACCGTGGGGACACCTCCGGCAAAGCGGCGTTCGATCTCCTCCACCACCTGAGCGGTGAGCGAGGCGGCCTCCTCCGCGCCGCCCTCGCCGGTGGAAGCGAAGGCCTTCTCCACGGCCCTGGCGATCTTCCCCGGATCGAAATCCGCCAGGGAACCGTCGCGCTTCCTTATCCTCTCCACTTCCCCACCGCCTTTCCAGCTCTTTCCAGAAATCCCCATCTTGCCATGCTCCGAGCGCTACGCTCGAATCGCGAGACCCCGCATCTACCCGCGCGGCGTTTCCCCCGCCTCAAATCGCTCCCGCTGCAGCGGGTGAGGACACCCGTCTCCGCGCCCCCCACCCCGAGCCTGCCGCCGCGGAACCGTAATATAATCATAGCGTCGCTAGATGACGGGAAAGACGGCGTTCACCGAGGAAGGAGGGGGCCATGAGGCCGCTGGTGCCGCCCGAGAAGATCCTGGAGATGGCCCGCAGCGGGGACATCGAGGTCAAGACCACCGAACCCCTGCAGGTCGCCTACCTGGTCCACAGGGGTTCCTACCAGTCCATGCAGGAATCCTTCCTGCGCCTGATGCGCTGGATCTCCGAGAACGGCTACGAGATGGACGGGCCGCCGGTCAACGTATATCACAACGATCCCATGATGGTGCGTTCGGAGGAAGAGCTCATAACCGAGGTGCAGATCCCCGTGCGCAAGAAAGGGTGAGCCCGCTGGCGCGCTTTTTTTCTCCCCGCGGAACTCTCCCCGAGCCCGCCGTGTTCGAGGTGGAGGCGCAGGACGGGGCGGTGATTCGCGGTCACCGTTACCCCCTTAAGGATGCGCGGGCGGTGGTGGCCGGCCACGGCCTGGCTTCCACCTCGTACGAGTTCGAGCTGCCGCTGGAGGGCTTCAACCTGGCGGAAAAGCTCCTGGCCCTGGGATACGAGGTGTGGACGGTGAACTGGCGCGGCGCCGGCCATCCGCCCGCCCGCAGCGGGGCCCGCGACTGGCATCATTCCGGCGATGAGGCCGGAGCTCTGGACCTCCCGGCAGTAATGGAGGAAGTGGAGAAAAAGACGGGCAGGCGGCCTTTTTACATCGGCCACAGCTTCGGGGGCATGACCCTGTATGGGTACCTTCAAGGTGCCTTCATCGACAGAAAAGACGGTTTTTCGGTCAAGCGCGACCCCGCGCTGTCCGCGGAGAGGAACCGCCGGCTGGCGGGGGCGGTCACCGTGGGCAGCCCCGTTTCCATGCGCGGACCCCGCACGGACCGCTTGGAGAAAGCGCGGCGGTCGCGGCCCGCGCAGGCCTGGTTCAGGGCCGCCGAGGCGTGGCTCAGGCGCAAGGACCGCCGCCGTCCCCGCATCCCCCTGGGGGAATTCGCGCTCAGCTTCGGCCTGCAGCATCCGCGGGCCGCGGAGGCCGTTATGTCCTCCCCCCTGGCGCGCTTCTACCTGCAGCCGCGCAACATGGGGCGGAGGGCCTGCGGCGTCTTCGGGACATGGGCGGGAGGCAGCGTCTCCGCCAACCACCTCGCCCACATGATACAAATGGCCCGCTTGGGCGATTATGCCCCGTTCATGCCGGGAGGAGGAAAGCCTCCCTTCACCTACGCCGAGGGCATGGGGCTGATCACCGTGCCCCTGGTGGCGGTGGCCGGAGGCAGGGACTTCGTGCGCCGGGACCGCCTGGAACACGCGGTGATCGGGCAAGCGGGCTCCCGCCATAAAAGGCTGGTCTTCCTGCCGGAAGCCGGCCACGTGGACATGCTCTATCTAATGGATCTCGATGACATCATGGGATGGCTGGAGGAGAGGGCAGAGGACTGAGCGCGGCCTGTGGTCGGCCCCATCCCGCCCCCGCGAAACCTTCAACTTGGGGCCAGGCCCAAACCTTCAATCTTTTTGGCATGACCTCGCAGATGCACTTCATCGAAGAGGCGAGGGCGTCCCGGACATGAAACAAGGCCTGACCTTCGTTTTCGGGCACCTTGCATGAGGCGCGGCGCCCTGTATAATATTTTCCTTGAGGATTCGGGCCTATAGCTCAGTTGGTCAGAGCGCACGCCTGATAAGCGTGAGGTCACTGGTTCAAATCCAGTTAGGCCCACCAGACAAAAGGCCGGGCTGCCCGGTCTTTTCTTTTTCGTTTTGGGCATGATTTCGTTTTGCGTTTTAGGCATGACCGCCCATGCTTTCCCGCGTGTTTTTTTGTCGGTGCCTCCCGCTACCATGGCCGCGAAGGGAAAGCGCCGGGAGCGGAAGAAGAATGTTTTCGGGGTCCCGTTCGTTTTGAAGAACGCGGAACATGCGGCGGGAAGCCGCAGCGGAAAGTCCGGGAGGAGCGGTGTCCAAGCAACTCGTAAAAGACATAAAGCCGGGAGAGGAGGTCCGCAGCGTCTTCTTCACCCGGCGCAAGGAAATACGCAAGACCAGGCGCGGCGATCCCTACATATTTTTGGAACTGAGCGACCGCAGCGGGTCGGTGGAGGGGAAGATATGGGATGAGGTGGCTCGCTACAAGGACTCTTTCGCGGAGAGGGACTTCGTGGCGGTCAGCGGCCGAGCCAGCGTCTATCAGGATCAGCTGCAGCTGGAGATAAAGACCATCCGCCGCTGCCGCGAGGAAGAGGTGGACCCCGAGTGGTTCCTTAGAAAGACCGAAGCCGACCTGGTGGAGCTGGAGGAATACCTGCGCCTGAGGGTGTCGGAGATCAGGAACCGACACCTCCGCCAGCTCCTGCAGGTGCTTCTGGACGATGAAGAGCTCATGCGCTCCATGCGCAGCGCCCCTGCGGCCAAAAGCTACCACCATCCCTACCTGGGCGGCCTGATGGAACATACCGCGGCGGTGGTGCGGGTGTGTGAGCGGGTCTGCGACCTCTACCCCGATGTGGACCGGGACTTGCTCACCGCCGCGGCCTTTCTGCACGACATCGGAAAAGTGCAGGAGCTGGAATTCGACAAGTCCATCCTCTACAGCGACGAGGGGCGGTTCCTGGGCCATTTGGTGCTGGGGGACGAGATGGTCAGGGAGCGCATCCGCAAGATCCCGGACTTCCCCCCGGAGCTGGAGATGCGCCTGCGCCACGCCATCCTCAGCCACCACGGCGAGCTGGAATGGGGGTCTCCCAAGCAGCCCATGACCCTGGAGGCGCTGATACTCCATCACGTCGACAACCTCGATGCCAAGATAAACTCGTTCCTCGAGGTGACCGAGCGGCGCGCCGAGGGCGACGGACGCTGGACGGACATGCGCAACCTCTTCAAACGCCCGCTTTACGTGCCCAAGGCGATCAACCAGGAGATGGAACTGCCCCTGGAGGAGGAGGGGCTACTCTGAGCGCTTTAAGATGACCTGCTGCGGCTGACCGTAAGTGTCGGTCCGCTGTCCCTGAGCAGTGCGGTTCTCAGTCGTGGCCCGTGGCCCTGAGACGGCGTTCTCTTCTTCCTCGACGACTGCGAGCCCCTCCCCCCGCCCCGTCGATGGCTTCCCGGGCGCTTTCCTTGAAAGAACGCAGCGAAGCGAGAAAGCGTTCGGCCTCCCGGTCATCGATGTCCCCCTCCCCGTAGCGCGCCCGGTAGAAGGTCTCCACCAGCGGTTCCCAGCCGGGGAGGGCCATCATGAAAGCCAGCCCGCCCAGGTGCTCGCGGGGCGTGGCCGACGGTTTGCGTCCCCATCCCCAGGCCTCGAGGTCACCCAGCAATCCAAGGAATTCTGCGACCACCCGGTTGCGGGGCTCGTCCGCGGAGACACGCTTCCCGGTCTTCACCCTTCGCCGGCGCCGCCGCCAGAGCAGCGTCGGCGGCAGTCCCAGCACGGCCAGCACCGTGAGGACGCCGGGGAGGGGGTGGCGCCATGCGGCACCCGCCAGCCCCGAGAGGAAAGCTCCCACCGCTTTCGCTCCCGCGGCCAAACCCTTTCTCGTCCAGGAGGGCAACAGCCCCTTGAGCCGCCGGCCCAGCCATTTAAAGGCGTCCAGCAGCCCCAGCAGCGGATCCCGCCGGCCGGAGGGCATGGAGAAGCCGGGGGTGGCCTCGAAGGGCACCCAGCCGAGACCCTGGAAGTAGAGCTCCACCCATGCATGCGCATCGCGCGCCCTGACCTCGTAGAGCCCCGAGAACGGGTTGAAATCCCCGGTGGCGAATCCGGCCGCCACTCTGGACGGTATGCCGGCGATACGGCAGGTCAGGGCCAGCGCGCTGGCGAAGTGCTCGCAGTTGCCCTGTTTGGATCCGAAGAGGAGGAACTCCACCGCGTCCTCCCTGGGGTCTTGAGGGGGAGGCACCAGGCTGTATGAGTATTCCCGCATCAGGTGGCCCTGAAGGGCCAGGGCCCGCTCATAGGGGCTCTCCAACCCGGAGGTCAGCTCCTGCACCAGCCCTTTGAGCCTGTCGGAGATCTCGGGGAGCTGCAGGTATCTCTCCGTCTCCACCCCACGGACGGCCTCAGGTGCGGCCCTGAGCGCTTCCGGGTCAGGGCGGGGAAGCTCGGATACAACGCTGTATGTGAGCCCCAGGTCCAGGAGGAAGGGGCTGCGCATACTGAGGTAGTCATCCAGTGAAAGCTGGGTGGAGGGGAAGAAGAGGGTGAGGGGTCGGTAGGCGGCGAGAACGGCATTGGGCATCTCCCTCTCGATGTAGAAAGTCTGGATGCAGCGCTCCTTCTCCCCGCCGGTCGGCAGGGTGTCGGGCGGGACGCTGAAGACGGAGTTGATGGGATAGAGGTCGCTGGCCTCCTCCGAACTCCTCTCCCATCCCACGCCCCGGTAGAGGTCGAAGGCGACCCCCCTCCAGTAGGCGGGGTGGGTGGACTTGACCCTCATCAGCACGGTGTCGGAGAGCTCACCGCGCACCCGCAGGTCCAGAAAATCGGATATGCCGTAATAGACTTCGGGGTCCACCGGCAGAGGGTTATCGGGGAGCCTGCTAGGGAGCATGCCGTAACCGGGCCTGTGCAACCCCTTCAGGCCGCCGCGGAAATGTAGCCGCAGGGGCGAGAAGGGCAGAATATTGGCATAATTGAACTGCTGAGGCAGCGAAAGGGTGAGGGCTACGGCCAGGGCCAGCATGGCCGCTGCGTGAAAGGCGGCCCGCCTTCCCATGGAGCGAAGGCGCCTCCCCGCCGGTGCGGGGTCTTTGCCGGCCGTGGAGGCGACCAGCGACCCCTCGCGCATCCGGGAATCCTCCAGGGCGATGAGGGCGGGCACCGCGACTGCCAGGTAGATGATGACGTAAAGGAGGAAGGCGGTGTCAAGCGAGAAGGAGCCGGCCAAAGCCAGCAGCACCAGAGAGCTTATGAGGGACAGCATCAAGTCGCGCCGCCCCGGCTGGTCGAAACTGTGCAGTACCTGCAGCCACAGGAACAGGGTCGCCAGCGGAAAACGCAGGTCGTAATAAGCCGCGCTCACCTCCCGCAGGAAGAAGATGAGCAGGTAAACAAGCCCCAGGGAGATGAGCAGTTTCGACCACCAGTTGTCACTCCTGCGCCTGGCCCAACTGAAGAGGGAGCCGCCCGCGATGCCCAGGGTGCTCAGCAGGAAAGCCGAACCGCTGAGGGCGCCCTGGCGCCACAAGGCCAGCAGGGACGCTTCCGTCGCCGCCCATACCAGCAGGCGAGCGGCCACGGATTCCTCGACCTGCCGGTTCAGGTCAAGGCGGCGGTAAGCCTTCAGTAAACGGGAAAGCATGTTTCCAGCTCCTCGCTGCCCCTTATGACGCCCAAAAGCTCAGCCCCGGGAGGGAGCGGCGGCGGCTCCCCCGGCAGGACAGACGGGGACGCTCCTGCGGCCTCCCCCTCCCCCGATACGCGGAAAGGGGCGGTATCGATGAACAGGATGCGCAGGTCGAGCCGGGTGGGAACGAGCTCGAGTGCCCATTCCGGGTGAAGAGGGTCCAGGGGGATCAGGGTGATCAGCTCCGTGTCCGAGGGCAAACTCTTCTCGGCTGAGGAGAACATCTCCGCCGGGCTGATCCTGGAACCTCCTTCCAGGAGCACCAGCGACATGCGCACCAGCCCGAAGTCATCCGTATCGATATACACCATCCGATCATCCAGGCCGAATAAAAGCCGGAACGCCCCTCCCCGGCGCAGGGAGAAAAGGGCCAGGGTGGCGGCGATGCGCGCCGCCTCGTCCATGAGGCTGTTCCCGGGGGGGCCTACGTCACAACCCTCCGGGTTGACGATGAGAAGCCCCAATGCCCTTCCCCCCTCCCTCTCGAACTCCCGCACCACCAGCTGCCCCAACTTTGCCGAGGACCTCCAGTGCACGAATCGCAGGGGGTCGCCCCGTCGGTACTCCCGCACCCCGAAGAAGTCGGGGCTGTGCCCGGACGGACCCCCACCCGAAAGCCGCATCTCCGCGGGAAGCTCCCCGGAAAGGTAAGGAGGGCAGGCCATCTCCCTGTAGCCGGGCATGACCCTCACCGAGACATCGAGCGGGGCCCTTCGCAGGGAGGAGGCCAGCCCGGTCAGCCCGTTGCTGCGCAAAACCACCCCCGATGAAAAAAATAGCCCGCGCCGCGTCAGGCGCCTGGGCACCCTGGCTCTCACTTCTTCGCCGGGACCCAGTCTCGGGACATAGATGCGCGCCTCCTCGTCCATTTCGTAAACGGTGCCGGCGGACGTCCTCTTCAAGCCTCCTCTCGCCTCTCCGGGGCGCTCCGCCCCCTCCCCGGAAATCCGGGAGGCGATCAGGGCCCTCAGGCCCGCCCGCCGCCGGATGCCGGCGGCAGAGCCGTGAAGCCCCCTCCCTATCAAGCCATCTTCCACCACGAGGAAGGGTCCGCGCGCCAGCCTGCCCCCGTTACGCACGCTCAGCTCCAACTCCGCCACCTCGCCCTCGGTGAACCACACGCTGCAGCAGCTCCCCTGTACCTCCAGGCCGCGCAGGGCGAGTCGGGCGGAAAGAACGGATACAAGGGTGGCCGCCAGCAGGATCGATGCGATGAAGAACACCCAGCGCGCCTGGATGTTCATGCCCACCAGGAAAAGCGCCAGGCTCAGGGAAAGGGCCGCCGCGGTCCTCAGCCGGCCGAGGTCCCTCCTCAAGGAGAGCAGCGCCGTCGCCAGGCCCGCCAAGAAGATGACGGACAGGAATACGGCCAAGGTCGGATCACCTCACGCCACGCCGGATCAACCGGCCCCACGCACTTCCACCGGCACCGGCACTTCCTCCAGGATCCTTCGCACCGTCTCCCGACTCCTGGTCAGATCCTGGCGCCGCGAAGGCAGGACCACGCGGTGGGCGAGCACCGCCACGGCCAGCTCCTTGATGTCGTCAGGAATCACGAAATCCCGTCCCCGCAGCAGCGCTCGGGCCTGCGCCGCGCGCAGGAGGGAGATGCTTCCTCGGGGGCTGGCACCCAGCATCAGCTCGGAGCTGGAACGGGTCTGCCTCACGATGCGCAGGGCGTACTCCACAAGGCTTCGCTCCACCGTCACCCTTCTGACCGCCTCCTGGATCTCCACCACCTCAGCGGTGGTGATCACCGGCTGCAGCTCCTCGATGGGATGCCGCAGCAGCTGGCTCTCCAACACCTCTATCTCCTCCCCTTCCTCCAGATAGTCCAGGGTGACATTGAGGCAAAAACGGTCCAGCTGGCCCTCGGGCAGAGGATATGTCCCGTGATATTCCACGGGGTTCTGGGTGGCGACGACCATGAAAGGGCGGGGCAGGGGATGGGTCTCCCCGTCCACGGTCACCTGGCCCTCGTCCATGGCCTCCAGGAGGCTGGACTGGGTGCGCGGCGTGGCCCGGTTTATCTCATCGGCCAGCACGACGTTGGCGAAAACCGGACCGGGGTGGAAGCGGAAGGAGCCGCTGGCCTGATCGAACACGTTAACACCGGTGATGTCGGAAGGCAGAAGGTCGGGGGTGAACTGGATGCGTTTGAAGCTGCCGTCTATGGAGCGGGCCAGTGCCCTGGCCAGCATGGTCTTGCCCACCCCGGGCACATCCTCGATCAGGAGCTGGCCGCCGCCGGCCAGGGCGATGACCGCCAGCTCCACCTGGCCGCGCTTACCCTTGATGACCTTCTCCACGTTCCGCACCAGAGCGGTGAGACTCCTCTCGGCCCGCTGGGCCTCCATCATACCTCCCACCTGTTCGATCGCCTTCGCCGCACGGTCTTTATATCGAGCATAAACGGCGGTCGGTTAACCCGCAATGACGCCCAAACTCAGCCTTCCGCGCCGGACACCCGCTCGACGGCCCGTCAAGGCCTTTTTCCCGCCATCGGTGCGGCCCCTTCGCCACTCTTCGCTTGACCGCCCCGTCAATGAGATGTTGAATTGATGAAAACGTGTCTCGCGCCGGAAAGCAGCCCGCGGGCGAAGTCCAAGTGCGAGGTACGGGCGATTTTCAAGCGAGGCCCCCTCGGGCGTCCTCGTCCCTTGCCGCAAACGGCGGGGCCGAGAGGCGCTGCGGAAAGGCGAAGCGCTTAAGGCGGAGGCGGATTAGACCGAGAGGACGGCGAAATGGCGAGAGCAAGGGCTTCTGTTCTTTCAGGCCGCGGCGCGGAGAAGACAGCGGCGGCCATCCGCCTGCGCGTTCTCCTGCGCTTGTGCGCCACCGCCGCGATGCCGGCCGCGGCATTCGCTCTGCGTTCCCTGCGACGCCCTCGAGGTGAAGGCAATCATCCCGCGGAAAAGCGCTCGCCCGGCCCCACCCTTCCTCCCTTGCCCCCACAGCCCGGCATATCCGTCTTCTTCCCCGCCTATAACGACGCCGCCATCATAGGCGATCAGGTGCGCAAGGCCCTGCGAGCGCTGCGTGAGCTCACCTCCGATTACGAGGTCATCGTGGTGGATGACGGGAGCACCGACGGCACCGCGGAAGCGGTCGAGGAGATAGCCTCGAGCGAGCCGCAGGTTCGGCTGATAAGACATCCGAGAAACATGGGCTACGGGGGAGCGCTGCGCTCCGGCTTCGCCGCGGCCACCAAGCAGCTGGTCTTCTACACCGACGGGGACGGGCAGTATGACGTGTCCGAGCTCCCCCTTCTCTACAGGAGGCGGGACGAGGCCGATATCGTAAACGGCTTCAAGATAAAGCGTCATGACCCTTTCTACCGCATATGGCTGGGCGCCGCCTACAACGCGGTGGCGCGCTTCCTGTTCCGTATCCGCCTGGTGGACATAGACTGCGATTTCCGCCTCATCCGCAAGGAAGCCATCGATTCCATTGAGCTGGAATCCTTCGGGGGCACCATCTGCCTGGAGATGGTCAAGAAGCTGCAGGACCGGGGGTTCACCTTCGCCGAGGTGCCCGTGCATCATTACGCGCGCCATACCGGGAGGTCCCGTTTCTTCCGGCCGCGGCATCTCTATGAGATGGGCCGGGAGTTCCTGCGCATGTGGTGGAAGATGATGCTCAAGCCGAGGTTGCCCTGGATTGGTTGATTTCCTGGATCTCCGCCGTCAGCACGCTCTCCTTCGAGACCGCCTCGCATCCGCATGCGAGAGGGTGATGGCCAGGGGTTCCTTCATACTGGGCGAGGAGGTAGTCCTCTTCGAGGAGGAGTTCGCTTCCTTCCTCGGAGGGGGGCACGCGGTGGGAGTGGCCTCGGGCACCGACGCCATCACCCTCTCTCTGATGGCCCTGGGCATAGGGCCCGGGGACGAGGTGGTGGTGCCGGCCTTCACCGCGCCGCCCACGGTGGTGGCCGTCTGCAGGAGCGGGGCCCGCCCGGTCCTGGCGGACATCGAAGAAGGCACCCTGAACCTCGATCCGGCGGAGGCGGAAAAGGTATCGGGGCCGCGGACCCGGGCCTTGCTCCCGGTCCATCTTTACGGAAACCCGGCTCCGCTGCCCGATCTCATCCAGCTCTGCGAGGAGCGCCGCCTGTTCCTCCTGGAGGACGCCTGTCAGGCTCACGGCGCCTCCCTGGAAGGCAGACCTCTGGGGACCTGGGGAGCCTGCGGCAGTTTCAGCTTCTATCCCACCAAGAACCTCGGCGCCCTGGGGGACGGGGGGATGGTGGTGACCGGCGATGCCGGCCTCGCCGCCAGGGTGCGGAGCCTCCGCGATTACGGCAGGTCCGGCCAGCACCTCCTCGATGAGGTGGGTCTGAACAGCCGCATGGACGAGCTGCAGGCCGCTTTTCTCAGGGAGAAACTCCCTTCGCTGGAGAGATGGAACCGCAGGCGCGGCGAGCTGGCATCGAGGTACCTGCGAGGTATTGAGGGCCTACCCCTGCAGGTCCCCCGCCTCCCTACCGCATCCCGGCCCAGCTATCACCTCTTCCCCGTGTTCACTCCCCGACGGGACGAACTGGCCGCATACCTGCGGGACAGGGGCATCGGGACCGCCGTTCATTACCCCCTGCCCATCCACCTCCAACCCGCCTTCTCTTTCCTCGGCCATCGAGCGGGGGATTTTCCCCGCGCCGAGCGGGCCGCCTCACGGGCTCTGTCCCTCCCGCTCTATCCTGAGCTCAGGGACGAAGAGGCCGAAGAGGTCGTGTCCGCCCTGCGGGACTTCTTTTCGTAAAGAGCCGCTGGGGGAACAACCCCAAAACTCCTTCGAGCGCCGCTCGGCCCTGAGAGGGGATTGACGAAGGGACCTCAGCCCCGGCCAGCGGTGCGGCTCCGGCGATATGGCGACCGGAGGCAGCCGGCCATACGGTCAGTCCTTTCCGGGAACCGGCGGCCGCATGACCGGGGCGGTCTGTCCGTCGCTGTCGGGCCCCCCGGGGGGATCGGGGACTGTCGGGAGGGTGAACTTGAAGAAGGATCCCTTGCCGAGCTCGCTCTCCACCCAGATCCTGCCCCCGTGCGCCTCCACGATACCTTTGCTTATGGCCAGCCCCAGACCCAGTCCGCCGGCGGAGCGGGTGGAGGTGGTGTCCATCTGATAGAACTTGTCGAAGAGCCTCTCCTGCTGGGAACGAGGTATCCCCGGGCCGGTATCGAAGACCGCCACCTCCACCACCTGAATAGACGGGCGCAGGGTGGCGGTGACGCCCACTTCCCCTCCCTCCGGGGTGAACTTTATAGCGTTGGAGATGAGGTTTTCCAACACCTGATGAACCCGCCAGACATCGACCAGAACGGGCGGCAACCCCTCCTCCACCTGTTCGGTGAGCTTGATGCCGCATCGGCGAGCCTGCTGCTGGAACTCCGCTGTCACCGTCCCGATGATCTCCCCGATGGGCACGGGGCGCCGCTCCGCCACCAGCCGACCCTCCTCCAGCCGCGTTATGTCCAGGAGGTCGTTGATTATGCGGGTCATCTGATCCGCCCGCCTGTTGACCAATTCCAGCTTTTCCCTCTGGCCCTCGCTGATCTCGCCCAGCTCCCCATGGAGGAAGGCCTCGGCATAGCCCTTGATTATGGAAAGAGGCGTGCGCAGTTCATGCGAGGCGATGGCGATGAAATCGGACTTCATCTTGTCGAGTACCGACAGTTCCTCATAGGCCTTCTCCAGCTCGAGGCGGCTGCGCCTCACCTCCTTCTCCAGCCGCTTCCGCTCGGTGATGTCGTGGGCCACCGAGACGATGGCCACCTGCACGTCCCCCTCCATCACCGGGGCCGACCGCACTTCGGCCTGGAAGGTAGTTCCGTCTTTCCTGAGCATCCTCACTTCGAAGACCACCCGTTCTCCCTCCCGCCGCTTTCGGAGCATCTCCGCCACCAGCGGCCGGTCCTGGGGGTGCACGATATCAAAAGGTTCGGACGAGAGGAGCTCATTTTCCTCCATGCCCAGCATCTCCAGCAAGCGACGGTTGCAGAAGGTGAAGCGCCCCTGCATGTCCATGACATAGAAGCCGTCGTTGAGGCTGTCGATGAGCTGGTTGAGATAACCGGAGGCCTGCCGATAGGCCTCTTTGATGCGCACCATGCGGGTGACGTCCTGCACGGACACCACGAACCCGGAGATGGCCGCGCCGGGCGCAGCGATAGGGAAAACGCTGAGGTTGAAGAAAAAGCTCTCACCCCCGCTGCGGGTCTCCAAGCTCTCCCGGTAGCTGAACTTCCTCTTTTCCGACGCCTCCCGCAGAGCGCCCGCCACCTTTCCGCGACAGTCGGCAGGAGCCAGCTCGACGAGCCGGCCGCCCTCGACAATCCGCCCTCCCGATGATTCCAGCCATCTCCGCATCTCCCAGTTGGAGTAGGCCAACACCCCTTCAGCGTCGAGCAGGGCCAAGCCCGCCGGGAAATCCTCCGCTCCCGTAGCCGCGAGAAACTCGCGTAAAAGGTTCGTCGGATCAGCCATTCCGTTCACAGAGGGCCCCTCCCAGAGGTCGAATGTCCCCCCGGCATACCCGCGCGCCGGCGGAGCTCATTTCAACGGCCCGTTTTTCTCATCGCCGCCCCCTCTTTCGGACGGGCGCGATGACCGCAGCTCCGGCCAGATCCATCTCCAGTACCGCATGGTCGGATAAGCGGCCATGCACGCGCTCGCCGCCAGGGGGAGCAAGACCAGCAAAGCCGCTCCCCGAGCGGACCCGGCGGATCCGCTTTCCCACCAACCGGCGGCGCCGGCCGCCAGCATAGCCAATGCCGCCACTATGGCCAGGGCCGCCGCCGCAGGGTAGAACAGGTAGAGGCGGGGCATGCGCAGGGCCTCGCCCATGCGCCTCCCCATCCCCGCCAGCAGCAGGAAAGAGAGGCAGAGGGAGAGGGGCATGAGGCAGGCCAGGGATCCCCAAAGGAAACTCATGGGCTTCCTCCAAGATCCGCAAAAGCCGTCCCGGTGTCCGCCTCTTCTCCTTTCGCTTCCCGCGCGGAGCGGCTCATCACCTCGTTCACCTCTTCATCATCACCAGGAAACATCGCATCGATACCGAGGCGAGCAGCAGCGCCGACGCCAGCGAGCAGACCCCGAACCAGGGCTTGCCGAAGGGTGCGGGACACATAACCGCCGCCCCCAACCCGCACGCGGCGATCAGCATCAGTGCCGGGACCAGCAGCCCGGCAAAGGTCTTTTTACCGAACCTCTCCTCGGCAAGGCGGCAAAGGCCGTAATAATAATAAAAAAGGAGGGCCAGGCAGAGCATGCCGAACAGATAGAGGGTGAGGGATAGTATCCGCCACCAAGTCGCCGCATCCATGCGCCCGCCCCTCGCTCACTACCCGCCGCGCCCCGGGGTGACGACGGGTCATCCCTTCCCGGCCTCGTGTGAGCGCAGGATGCGCTCCACCTCCTCGAGCAACTCCTTCTTGCCGAAGGGCTTGGTAATGTAGCCGTCGGCCTTCATCACCGTCAGCCCTATCATCTTGTCGATGTTCTGGGTGCGGGCGGTGATGAAAGCCACGGGTATGTCCCTGGTCTGGGGATCGTTGCGGATGCTGCGGAAGACCTCCCACCCGTCTATCTTGGGCATCATGATGTCCAGCAGGATGAGATCCGGCAGCTCGCGGGAAGCGATGTCCAGCGCCGCCTCTCCGGATACCGCCGTGACGGTCTGGTAACCGGCATTATCCAGAAAGAGCTGGATGAGCTCCACCATCTCCCGGTCATCGTCGACGATGAGGACCTTCGCCGCCAAACCCATCATCCTCCCTTCCTGCGCTCTTTCTTCCCGAAGGCCTCCATGAAAGCCTCCAACTCCCGCCGCACCGGGACTCCCGAGAGAACGCCCTCGCGGTCCTCAAAGGGCTTTTCCACCGTTATCCCGCTGTCGGTTATCCTGAACTGGCGGATGGCCTTATCGTGACAGCTGGCCCTCTGCTTGAGGATGAGCAAAGCCCTGTTTATGGAAGAGTCCATCTCCACGTAACTCAGCTGTATAACCGTGTCCACCAGGTAGGATATCCCGAACTCCGCGGCCGTGGCCGAGGTGCCCAGAATCTCCGGCTCCTCCTGGGTGATGATGGAGGTGAGGCCGTGCCTCATCAGCCCGTTGATGAAGGAGTAGGCGATCTCGCGCAGTCGGAGGGGGTCGTCGCTCAACCGCTCCAGATGGGAGATGGAATCGATGACGATGCGGGACAGGCCCATCTCCCGCACCAGGCGGTCCAGCATGCCTTCCGGCTGCCTTACCTGGGTTATGAAGACCTCGGGCGAGGTGAACACGGTGCGCAGGAGGCCCTTTTTCTCCAGTTCCTCAAGTGAGATGCCGATGGAGCGGGCATCGCGATGCAGCTTGCGGGGAAAGTGCTCGAAGGTTATGAACGCGCCGGCCTCCTCTCCTCTTTCGGCCCCCGAAGCCAAGAACTCCAGGCCCAGGCAGGTCTTGCCGGTGCCCGGCGCCCCTTTGACCAGGGTGGTGGATCCCCGCAGGAGCCCGCCGTCCAGCATCGCGTCAAGGCCTTTAACGCCGGTGGTGACGCGCTCGGCCTGAAAGGTGTCCCCCATCGATGCCTTACCTTTCCCTCAAGGACTTGCCTTTATATTATACACCCCCGATGATATACTTGATCCGATCGTGCTAAGCGGGGAGCTAGCGGTGCCCTGTACCCGCAATCCGCTATAGCGGGGCCGAATTCCCGACCGAGGCCTTTAGGCCCTGGGTAAGCGCCCCGGTAAGCGGCGATGAAGGCCGGGTCCCGCGCAACGGGAATTTGCGAACCCCGTCAGGTCCGGGAGGAAGCAGCGGTAAGCAAACACTCCCGTGTGCCGCGGAGCAACCTGGCCGGAGCCGGCTGCCGGGTGAGGCGCCCGGGACCGAGGGTCGAAGGAGGGTGCACGATCACTTTTTAAATACGCAAGACCGCTCCGGAGTCGCGGTCCTCACGGCCCGGGACCCGGGGATGTCATGAGGAGGCCGTTTGGCGCATCAGTCCCTATATCGCAAATGGCGTCCCCGCGATTTCGACGAGGTGGTGGGCCAGCACCTGGTGGTGCAGACCCTGGTCAACTCGTTGAAAGGCGGACGCTGGTCCCATGCCTATCTGTTCGCCGGGCCGCGCGGCACCGGCAAGACCTCCGTGGCCCGCATCATGGCAAGGGCCCTCAACTGCGAGGAAGGCCCCACTCCGCGACCGTGCGATCACTGCGAGAGCTGCCAGAGCATCCTGGACGGCAGCGCCCTCGACGTAATGGAGATAGACGCCGCTTCCAACCGCGGCATCGACGACATCAGGGAGCTGCGCGACAAGGTATCCACCTCTCCCGCCCGTTCCCGCATGAAAGTGTATATAGTCGACGAAGTGCACATGCTGACCACCGAGGCCTTCAACGCGCTCCTGAAGATGCTGGAAGAACCCCCTTCCCACGCCGTCTTCATCCTGGCCACGACCGAACCCCACAAGGTCCCGGCCACCATCGCCTCGCGCTGCCAGCGATTCGACTTCCGCAGGGTGCCTTCCACCATGTTGGCCGAACACCTGCAGGCGGTCTCTCGGAAAGAAGGCCTTTCCCTGGATGGCCAGGCAGCACTGATGATGGCCCGGGCCGCTCAGGGATCGGTGCGCGACGCACTGGTCATCTTGGAGCAGGTATCCTCCTTCATCGAGGGCGACATCACCGCTGAGGCGGCGGGCGATTTCCTGGGGTTGATAGGGGGGGGCTATCTGGATCGCTTCTGCGAACGCCTCGCCGCCGGCGACGGCTCCGGCCTGCTGATGCTGGTTGCGGAGCTGGAGCAACAGGGAAAGGACCTGCTGCAGTTCGTCCGGGAGGCGCTGGAGCGCCTCCGCCTCATCTTCTTGCTCCAGAACTCCGATGCCGGCCCGGGGTTCCTGGATCTCTCGCAGGATGAATACGAGACGCTGCGGCGGCACGCTGACGCGCTGCACTCCCGGGAGACCCCAGGCCACCTCAGGATACTGCAGGAGACGGCGGAGGAGATGAGGCACTCGGGCAATCCCCGGACCATCATGGAGATGGGCCTGATCAGGCTGGTGCGGCCGGAGATGGAGATGAGCGTGGAGGCACTGGCCCTGCGCCTGGAGAGGCTGGAGGAGAAGCTGGAGGAGATTCTCCTGGAGAGGCGCGAAGCGACGGCGGGCGGGTCGGCGGCTGAAGGGAGCGGGGCGGCCGTATCCCCGCATGCGGCGAAAGGCCCGGCAGCGGCTCCTACCCCTGCGGACCCGAGGACCGACCGCCGGCCGCCCCTCCCCCCGAATCAGGGCAGAACGGCAATTGCGGAGGATGGCGAGCGGATCTCGGAAGGGGGAGTGGGTCTGACCGCCGCGGAGAAGAGTACCGAGGCGCCCGCGGCTGCTTCAGCCGCATACGCCGTCCCCGATATATCCGCGGTGAAAAGGGGATGGTCCCGGCTGAAAGAGAGGGTCAAGGAGAAAAGCCTGCCGGTGAGCATGTCGTTGTCATTGGGCTATCCGACAGCGGTAAAGAACGGGGTCCTCCACCTTCGCTTCCATCCCGATGCCCGGCTCTCCTACGAGAAGGTCGCCGATGAGCCGGTTAGGCAGATGATCGAGCAATGCCTTCGCGAGGTCTTCCACGCGGACCTCGTCCTCAGGCCATACCTGGAGACCGGCGGGGGACCGGCCCGCCCGAGAGCGGAGGAGAAGGCCGTTGGCGGGAGGGAATCGAAGCCAAGTCCGGCAGACCTCATCGAAGCTCCGGCTCCGGCGAAGAAGGTTCCGGAGGCCGTTAAGGCGGTGACGGGTCCCGGCGAAGAAGCCGAGGCCACGGCGGAAGATCCGGATCACATCCAACAGGGGCGCAGCGATCTTTCGTTTAGAGAAAAACTCAAGGAACAGCGCAGGCCGCAACGGGTCCACGAGGGCCGAGAGGGTATGGAAAAGCATCTCGTCCGCATGGTCAGTGACGTCTTCGACGGAGCGGAGGTGGTCGAGGAGATCCAGCTTCCCACTACGGAAGGGGAGCACCTCCACGAGTGAGGGCTCGGCGGGAGAGTCGGGATGGTCCGCAGAGACGTGAGGTGATGGCGAGTGAACGGCAATTTTCAGAAGATGATGAAGCAGGCACAGAAACTGCAGCGTCAGATGTTGGAAGCGCAGGAAGCGCTGGCGGAAGAGAGAGTGGAGGGCTCGGCGGGCGGAGGCATGGTCAAAGTGGTGGCGGACGGCCAGCAGAACGTCCTGGAAGTGGTCATAGACCCCCAGGCGGTCGATCCAGAGGATGTGGAGATGCTGCAAGACCTGGTGCTGGCGGCTGTCAGCGATGCCCTTCGGAGATCGCGGGAGCTGGCCGAGGAGCGACTGGGAGCCTTCACCAAGGGCATGAAGATCCCCGGCCTGACCTGAGGAGAAGGGGTCGCCTTGCTGTATCCCGCTCCCGTCGAGAGGCTCATAGCCGAGCTCTCCAAGCTCCCCGGCATCGGCCCCAAATCCGCGCAGCGCCTGGCCCTCCATCTGGTGAAGGCACCCGAGGCGGAGGTCGAATCCCTCTCAGCCGCCCTGCTGGACATAAAAAAGACGCTGCGCCTTTGCGGCCGCTGCTTCAATCTTTCCGAGGGCGAGCTCTGCCGCATATGCGCGGACCCGAGGCGCGACCCCAGCATCGTCTGCGTGGTCGAGGAAGCCCGCGACGTCATATCCATCGAGCGGACCGGGGAGTTCAAGGGGCTGTACCACGTGCTGGGCGGGGCCATATCCCCCATAGACGGGATCGGGCCTGAACAGCTGCGCATCCCCGAACTGCTGCGGCGCCTGCGAGAGGAAGGGGTGAGAGAGCTCATCGTGGCCACCAACCCCACGGTGGAGGGGGAAGCCACCATGCTCTACATCGCCGAAGAGGCGCGCGCGCTGGGGGTGAGGACGACCCGCCCCGCCAGCGGACTGCCGGTGGGGGGGGATCTCGAATATGCGGACGAGGTGACCCTGGGGCGCGCCCTGCGCGGGCGCTGCGAGGTTTAGAGAGCGAGGGCCGAGCCCTCGGCATATCCCCGCCCAATGCCGGAAGAGCGAACTCCGCGGCGGGAATCCGTCCCCATCCGCTGTTGTAGAATAGATTGTCGCGGGAATTACCCTTCGGGGGCGTTCACCGAAGTAGCGCTCAGAGAGGCAGGTAAATGGCTCTTATAGTTCAGAAGTACGGCGGCAGCTCGGTGGCCGACACCGAAAAGATCAAGCGCGTCGCCCGCCGGGTGGCCGAGACCAAAGGTCGCGGCAACCGGGTGGTGGTGGTCATCTCCGCCCTGGGAGACACCACCGACCGACTGGTGGGGCTGGCTAAGGAGATCTGCTCGTGCCCGCCGGAAAGGGAGATGGACATGCTCCTCTCCACCGGTGAACAGGTTTCCGTGGCCCTCCTGTCCATGGCCATGCACAGCCTGGGGCACGACGCCATCTCCTTCACCGGGGCCCAGGTGGGGATAGTCACCGACAGCGCCCACACCAAGGCCAAGATAATCGACATCAGGGCGGAGCGGATCCTGGAAGAACTGGAAGCGGGAAAGGTGGTCATCGTGGCTGGCTTTCAGGGAGTGTCCCTGGACAACAATATAACCACCCTGGGCAGGGGGGGGTCGGACACCACCGCCGTCGCCCTCGCAGCGGCCCTGCATGCCGACCTCTGCGAGATCTACACCGATGTCGACGGGATCTTCACCGCCGATCCAAGGGTCGTGCCGGAAGCTCGCAAACTGGACCGAATCTCCTACGATGAGATGTTGGAGATGGCAGCGACGGGCGCCAGGGTTATGCAGTTGAGAAGCATCGAGTTCGCCAGGAACTACGGGGTGGTGATTCACGTGAGGTCGAGCTTTTCCGAGGAAGAAGGCACTTGGATCAGCGGCGCTCCCGAGCGCATGGAGAAGGCGGTAGTCAGCGGGGTGACCCATGACACGGGCGAGGCCAAGATCACCTTGAAGGGAGTGCCGGACCGCCCGGGAATAGCCGCACATCTCTTCCGGCGGCTGGCCGATGCCAACATCAACGTGGACATGATCATCCAGAACGTCAGCGACAACGCGCAGACGGACATAACCTTCACCCTGAGCCTGGACGACCTTCCCCGTGCCCGCGAGATACTATCGGTAGTGGCCGATGAACTGGGTGCCCGCTCTTATGATTGCGACGAGGATATCGCCAAGGTGAGCCTGGTCGGCGCGGGGATGAAGACCCATCCGGGAGTGGCGGCGGATATGTTCGAGGCGCTGGCGGAAGAGGGCATCAACATCGAGATGATCTCCACTTCCTCCATAAAAATAAGCTGCGTCGTGAGGAACAATGAGGTGGAGCGCGCGGTCAGGGCCGTCCACCGACGCTTCGGCCTGGAGCACGGCCTGGTACAGCATGAGTGAGAAGCCGTGAAGAGCAATTGCACGGAGAGACTCTGGAGGAGAGGCGAGAGGACATGGGCAAGGAGTTCGACGTTGCCATAGTCGGGGCTACCGGGGCGGTCGGCGAGGTCATGCGGCTTATACTGGAAGAACGCCGCTTCCCGGTGAGAGAGCTGCGACTTCTGGCATCCGCCCGTTCGCGGGGAAAGCGTCTGGCCTTTCGGGGCGAGGAGATCGAGGTGGAGGTGCTGGAGGAGGCCTCTTTCGACGGGGTGGACCTGGCCCTCTTCTCCGCCGGGGCATCGGTCTCGCGCCTCTACGCCCCGGAGGCGGTGAAGGCGGGAGCCCTGGTGGTGGACAACTCCAGCGCTTTCCGCATGGAGCCCGATGTCCCCCTGGTGGTGCCGGAGGTCAACCCCGGGGACATCGACGGCCACTGCGGCATCATCGCCAACCCCAACTGCTCCACCATACAGATGGTTGTGGCTCTGAAACCGCTGCACGATCGCTGGGGCCTGCGGAGGGTCATCGTGTCCACCTATCAATCGGTATCGGGGACCGGACGCCGCGCCCTTCAGGAGCTGGAAGAACAGCTGAGGTGCTGGGCGCAGGGAGGGGACGGACCCGTGGAGGTCTACCCCCATCCCATCGCCTTCAACTGCCTGCCCCATATCGACGTGTTCCAGGAGGAGGGCTACACCCGTGAGGAATGGAAGATGGTCAGGGAGACCCGCAAGATAATGAGCTTGCCGGATCTCAAGGTCACCGCGACCGCCGTGCGGGTCCCGGTGAGGGTGGGCCACTCCGAATCCATCTACGCCGAGTTCGAGGAGGAAGTCGACCCGGAGGAGGCGAGAGAGATATTGCGGGAAGCGCCCGGAGTGGCGGTGGAGGACGACCCCCAGCGCGACCTCTATCCCCAGGCCCTGAACGCGGAGGGTAAGGACCCCTGCTTCGTGGGAAGGATACGCGCCGACCTCTTCCTCCCCAACGCCCTCAATTTCTGGGTGGTGGCGGACAATCTGCGCAAGGGCGCGGCCCTGAACGCGGTGCAGATAGCAGAACTCTGGGCGGGGAAAACCTCTTGAGCGAAAGACGCCGGAGGGCCGAGCCACGGAAAGGATGACCGGGACGGTCGACGGGGAGGAGGGGGGCCGTTGGCCCATGGGGCACGGCCCGAAGGAGGCCGCCTCACCGCCTGACCCCGCGGTTGTTTTAGCGTCACTGGCTTTCTCATTCCTTCTTTATCATTCGGTCGTGGCCCTTTTCGTCCATGCCTTCCGGCTGGGTGAGAGCGGCACAGCCAGGTCCGCTTACTTAGCCTACTGTTTAGTGCTGGCACCGATGCTGGCGGTGGGAGCGGCCCTGCTGGCAAGGGGGCAGGGGGGGCTGAGGGGGATCGGCTCGTTCTCGATGGAGGAAAGGCGCCTATGGGGCTTGGGGTTGATGGGCGGTCTGCTGGGCGCGGCCGGGAATCTCCTTCTCTTTCTGGCGGTGAGCTCGGGGTCACGGCTCATCCAAGGCAGGCATCTCCAGCCGACGGATGTCGCGACTTTGAGGCACCTGCGCGGCCCCTGGCTCTTGCTCGCCTTCCTCTCCGCTTGCCTGGTCGCGCCGTTTTGTGAAGAGCTGTTTTTCAGGGGAGTCCTCTACTCGTCCATGCGCCGGAGCTGGGGACGCGCCGCGGCCACGCTAATAAGCTCGGCGGTCTTCTCCCTGCTCCACTTGAAATGGGAAGGGATCCCCTCCCTTTTCTTCCTGGGGCTGCTCTTCGTCTTCCTCTATGAGAGAAGCGGCTCGCTGCTACCGGGCATGCTGGCCCACTCCCTGAACAATATCCTGGCTCTGGCGATAATGCTTTCTCTCTGAATGCCGTATCGGCTGAAAAGGAGCGAGGGGGTCATATGGAGGGTTGGGAAAGCGGGCCGACGGAGCGGCGGGCTGGCAGTAGTCCGTGCGCCTATCATCCCCGCCGCCGGGCAGTTGCCGTCTGCGTGCGCTGCGGCGAGGCCGTCTGCCCCGAATGCCTGAGGGTGGAGGACGAGGGAGCCCTCTGCCCGCATTGCAGCGGCAGCGGGGAGCCCGTCCCCGCTGAGATCAGCTGGGATGATGCCGAAAGCGGCACGACGGCCTCCGGCAAGAGGGCCGCCGCCGCGGGGGTATGCGCCTATCACGCGGGAAGGCCCGCGGTGGAGGTCTGCTCCATCTGCTCGACAGCGCTTTGCCGGCAATGCCTGAGAGAAGGGTCCGCGGGCGCGCTGTGCCCCGACTGCCATACCTTGCACTCGCCGGCTGACGGGAGGCGAAGCAATACGGCCAGGCCTCTTGAAAGGTCGTCCCCGCTCGCCTCCGTCCGCATCGGCAGCGCCGAAGCGGCGGAGGAAAGGGTCTCCTTGAGCCCGTGGGCAGGAGTATGCTTCCTGCCGTTCCCCCTTATGCTGATGCTTTTGGTCACCTGGTTGGTGAACCGGGGGGAAGGGTTCGGATGGGGCACCTCCGTCCTCATGATATCCATCCTCCTATACGGTGGCCTGATCTTTTTCGTGGCCCTGCAGTTGAGGGGGGCAAGCCGTCCGCTGCTCATCCTGGGTTTTCGGCGCGATGGACTGGCGCTGTCGCTGGCGGGAGGGACGCTGGCGGGCCTGGCCGCCTTTGGGGTGAACTTCGCCCTGCTTAGCCTGTCCATGCGGTTGATGGAGAGTTGGAACTGGCTGGACCGCTGGTTGAGGGGGCTGATGGAGTTAAAAGCATACGATGCGTCGGGGGGTTGGGACCTGGCGGCGACCGTTGCTGTGGTGCTGATACTCGCGCCCCTCTGCGAGGAGGTCTTCTTCCGGGGATATCTTTACGCCGCCATGCGCGGGCGCCTGGATCCGCTCTACGCCGTCCTGCTCAACGGCTTCCTTTTCTCTCTGGTCCACTTCAGCCTATACGGCGTGCCGGGTCGCCTGGCCCTGGGGGTCGCTCTCTGCCTTCTCTACGAGCACACCGGCAACCTGGCGACCCCCCTCGCCGCACATGCGGTGAACAATCTGCTCGCCCTGCTGTTGCCCATGCTGTCCCGATGATCGGGCCTTCCCATCGAGACGACCGCTCGACTATGCGAGCCTTCCAGCGCCCTTTACCGGGAAGCAAAGGACATGTAGCGGGACTGGTAGAAATTACGGGGAAGAAGGGAGGTGGTGAGGAGGATGAAGAGATGCGCGGCCTGCGGAGAGGAGAACCTCGACAGGGCCGTTTTTTGCATGTCCTGCGGTGCGAGGTTAGAGGATTCGGCGGTGCCGCCTCCTTCCGGACCCGCCATCATCCCCGAGCCCACGCCTCCCGCCCGCCTTTTTAGAGAGCCGCAGGCGGGACAGGCGGCTGTGCCAACCGCCCCCGCTCCCGCCCCCGTGGCCGGCGGGGAACCTCGTTCTCCTCGCCCACAGGCCGCTCCACCGCCGACCGCCCCCCTTTTCGTTCCCCCCGCGGGGGAGGAGCCCGATGCCGTGAGGGGAACGGCTGCATCCGCAGGACCTCCCACGCCCCCTTCTTCTCAACACCCGAAGCCCGCTCGACCAGAAGGGAGCGTTACCCCTCCCGCTCCGGCGCCTTCTCCTTTCCCTCCTGACTCCTCCCCGACACCCCTCCCAGCTTCTGCCGCCGCCGCGACGGGCGCGGGCCTCATCGGGGAGAGCGCCCCTGCGTCACCGGCCTCCCCTGAGGAAACTGCGCCGGTTGAACGGCCGCCTGTCCCGCCATCGGAACGGCCCACCACCCCCATGACCCCCGTCCGGGAAAGCGCAAGCGGCGCGACGGCGGCCATTCCCATGGGAGTGGTATGTACGGAGTGCTATGCCCGCAACGCTCCCTCCAACCTCTTCTGCCAGGAATGCGGCTCCCGCCTGCCCGCCATCCTCACCGGGAGCCGTCAGGCGACCGCAGCCGCCCAACCGTCCCCGGCGCAGGCCGCTACCTCGACCTCCGCCGCGGCACTTCCTCCTCCGACAGCCACCTCACCTTCCCCCATCGTGGTCTTGGCCCCCGCCCCGCGCGCCGACATCCCCGCCGCGGCCCCGTCATCGGGCAGCAGGAGCCGCTCGGCCAGGAGCTTCGGCCCCGCCGACGTCCTCGCCCTGCTCTCCGCGCTCGCCCTGGGAGTCACCGTCAGCCCGCTGTTTAAATGGTCGGAGGGCTCGGGGCTCACCTCTTTCTCCTACCAGGGAGTTAACAGGCCGGGGGGGCCGGGGCTGCTGCCTTACGCAGGGAGCGAGTGGTTGACCGTAGGCCTGATCTCCTCCGTGGCCCTGGGGATCGCCTTTCTTTTCCTCCTGATGAGAGTGGGGCGAGGGCCCATGTTCGTCCTGGCCGGATGGCTCTCCCTGCTGCCCTTTGTCTACTTGTTCTTCCAGGGTCTGCTGCCGCTGCGGGCCCAGGGTCTGGAGCTGGCCAGGCCGCTGGGTTTCAAGGTCATCTTCTTCGGCGGCGCCGTCGCTTCGGGGAGCGGGACGCTCTCACAGCCGTCCCTCACCCCGTCCATCTGGTTGATGACCGGCTCAGGGGTGTTGCTGCTGCTTGCGGGTTTTCTGGCGCCACCGCGCGGCTGGGGACGCCTGGCCACCTTCATCCTCTTGGGACTGGCTGCCTGCGGCGCGGCTTTCTTCTGCGCCGCCTCCTACAACTTCAACCTCTTCATCTCCTCTCCCCTTCCCGGCCTGCCCCTGGCCCCGCCCTGAGGAAATCTGCCCGATGTCGCCGCCAGAAATCGGGGGCGCGGGAAACATGCGATAGGGCGCCGAAAGGGGAGAGCGCGATTATCTGGCCGGCAGTTTGTGATAATTTGTGATATCGGTGTCTGACACCGCAGAGGCGGGGGAGGGGCGGGGAGAAGCACGCTGTTAGGCGCTGACCAGGGGAAATATGATTATATGACCGGCAGTTTGTGATAATTTGTGATATCGGTGTCTGACACCGCAGAGGCGGGGGAGGGGCGGGGAGAAGCACGCTGTTAGGCGCTGACCAGGGGAAATATGATTATATGGCCGGCAGTTTGTGATAATTTGTGATATCGGTGTCTGACACCGGTAATGACCCCGCTAAGGCCGGATGATGAAGGAGGCTTTGAGCCGGAGGTCGGATTCGCGCGAGGAAGACCCCGCATAAATGACGTACTCGCCTTCGTCGACGACCCACCCCCCTTCGGATCCGTCATACCGCGAAAGATCCCGGGCCGCGATCTCGAAAGGCACCTCCGCGGTCTCCCCGGGTTCGAGGACCACTCTCTTGAACCCCTTCAGCTCCCTTACCGGCCGTTCGACGGCGGACGGCGGGAAACCCACATATACCTGGACGACCTCCTCTCCCGCGCGGTCACCCGCGTTGGACAGGCTCACCGCGAACCTGAGCGTTCCGTCGCGGGATATCTTCTCGGATTCCAATTCGATACCCGAATACTCGAAGCGCGTGTAGCTCAACCCGAAGCCGAAGGGGTAGGCCGGGCTCGAACCCTCCCTGTCGAAATGCCGATACCCGTGAAAATAACCGTACTCGATGGACTTGGCTCTCTTATCAAAGTAGGGCAGCTGCTCCTCCGATCTCGGAAAGGTCAGGGGGAGTTTTCCGGAGGGATTGACATCACCGAAGATGATCTCGGCGATGGCGTTGCCCCCTTCCATGCCTGGATACCAGGCCATGAGAATGGCCTCGACCCCCTCTTCCCAGCCTTCCGTGATGATAGCCGAGCCCCCCTCCAGAACCACTATGCAGCGCTCTGTCTCTTCCGCGACCGCCTTGATCAGCGACTGATCCTCCCGCTTCAGCCCGAGGCCCTCGCGGTCTCCTCCTCTCCTCATCAAAGGGCTCATGAACTCGCCCTCCTCGCGGCCGGTGAGCCCCGCTACGACGATCGCTGCATCCGCCTCACGGGCCGCTACACGCGCTCGTTGCATATCGCGCCCGTCCGCGTAGACCACGTCAACGGCGGCTCCCGCCTTGTTCCTAATCCCCTGAAGGGGGGTGACCACATACGGGGGATAGACCCTGCTGCTCCCGCGGTCGCCGATGTTGGGCCTGTTGGCCAACCTCCCGATGACCGCGATGCTCGAGACCGCCTCGCGTTCCAGGGGAAGAGTCCCCTTTTCGTTCTTGAGGAGCACCGTGCCTTTGCGTGCCGCCTCCAGAGCCAGCCGCACATGCTCCCGGCAAGCGACCTTCTCCGGAACGTATGCGCCTTCCTCTCCGGCCTTGGCGAATCTCGCCTTTACCCGGATCACCCGCGCAGCTGCCTCGTCTATGAGCTCCTCTTTCACCGCGCCCCGCCTTATGGCGCGCCGCAGGGGCAGCCCGAAGCGCCACTTCTTGGGCATCTCCACGTCCAATCCGCCGCTCACCCCCGCCGGGCCGTCCCTCACCCCCCAGACGAAGTCCGACATCACCGGGCCCTGGAAGCCCCATTCATCCTTGAGGATATCGCGCAGGAGGTGGCGGTTGTGCCCGCAGTAATCCCCGTTGACGCGGTTGTAGGCGCTCATCACCGAAGCGGCCCCCGCATCCACACATCTCTTGAAATGGGGCAGGTAAACCTCGCGCAGGGTCCGCTCGC
>JACVIY010000015.1 GCA_015711755.1 Candidatus Geothermincola secundus
GGCGGCGTTCCACTCCCGCAGGACAAGGGAGATGACAAGGGGGATGGACATGAGCATGCCCACGCCCAGGATGACCCTGCCCACCCAGTAGAGGATGAGCTTGATGTCGCGAAGAGTCGGCCTCAACAGCATTCAGGGACTCCTCAGCGTTCCCGCACGCAGCCTGCTCAGGTAGTGAGCACGCGTTTCAAGGCCTTCTCGTTCTCCGGGGAGGTGACCGCTATTACCGAGTCCCCGGGCTGCAGGACGTCCTGTCCCCTCGGGATGATGACATCCTCGCCCCTCAGTATGGAGACCAGCACGCATTCCCTCGGGAGCTCCAGCTCGCTTATGGGCCGGCTGCAGGAGGAGCAGCGGTCGGAGGGCACCTCCACCTCCACGATGGAGAACTTCCCTTTCTTCAGGGTATAAAGTGTTATTATCCCTCCCACATCCGTCTCCTCCTCGATCAGCCGGGCGATGACCGTGGTCGAGGAGATGGCGTCTATGCCCATGAGGTTGAAGATACGCTCGTTCTTGGGGTTGTTGACCCGGGCCACCGTGCGGGCCACGTTGAAATGCACTTTGGCCAGCTGGCAGGCCACCAGGTTATCATCGTCCTCGCCGGTCACCGCGGCGAACACATCCGCCCGATCAACGCCCGCTTCCTCCTGACAGCGGTAATCGCAAGCGTCGCCGTTGATGACCAGCGCCCTCGTCCTGGTAGCGATGCGACTGCAGACTTCGGGGTCCTTCTCGATGAGGACCACGTCATGCCCCTTACGGGGCAGATGCTCCGCTAAGAAGGACCCCACCTTACCCCCGCCGCTTATGACGATGAACATGCTCAGGACCTCCCGCATCCCCCGCTTTGCCGGACAGCTCCACATCTCCTTCGGACGCAAGGGCAGCGGGTCCCCACGACCTCCCGCCGCAGGGAGGCTGCCCTGTCGGTCAAAGGACTTGTCGGCCCGCAACGGGCCACGGGACAGGGGCCGTTCATGGCCTTGCCTTTCGCAGCTTCCTCTCCAGCCTGCGCAGGCCCTCCTCTCCCGCCAACACGGTCACGGTATCCCCCCGCTCTCCCCGGAAGCCCTCCTCGGGGAACACCGCTTCTCCCTTCCGCGTCACCCAAGCGACCTCCAGGCCCAACTCCGCGGCTAGCCGCAGCAGCGGCTTTCTCACCCATTCCGCGGGCAGGTCGAATTCCGCCACCATCCTGGTGTTATTGGCGCATTTCCCGCGCAGGCGCACCCCCGGCTTGAGCATCCTCTCCATGATGGCGCCGGCAACCTCCCGGGTGCCGCATATGTAGTCCATTCCCAGAGCCTGATAAGTCCCCTCTTTGTCCGGGTTGTAAAGGCGGGCAACGGTACGCGGCACGTGATAGATGTGCTCCGCCACCTCCGCGGCCATGAGGTTGGTATTGTCATAATTGGTCACCGCCGCGAAGACATCGGCCTCCGAGATACCCGCCTTCTCCAGGGTCTCGCCGTCGAACGCGTCACCCTGGACCACCTCTCCTCGGAAGACCTTGGAAAGGCGTTGAAAAGCCCTTTCCTCGGTATCGATGACCCTCACTTCGTGGTGCTCCGAGGAGAGCATGTCCGCCAGCTGAGCACCCACTCTTCCGCAACCGCCGATGACTATCCTCAAAGCAAGGAAACCCCCTTCCTTGCCCTGCAAACCGGCTCCTCGGCGAGGAAGTCCCAGGTATCGCCCCATCCCGCTTCGCGCACGGCCATGACCACCCGATCGCCCCTCCTGAGCTCGGTGTCGTCATCCCAGGAAAGGCGGCGGTTCCCCCTGATGACCATCAGCAAGCGGGCGTTTTTCCCGTCATTGAGGCGGGAGGCCGGCCTGCCGGCGGCGGCGGGGGGCAGAGTGAACTCGATTATCCTCATGCCGGTGGCCTCATCCTCGTACTGCACCATGATCTCCCGCTGCAGGATCTTTTTTTTGAGCCGTTCCGCCAGCAGGGTGGTCCCGCAGACGTAATCCACCTCCATCCTGCGGAATGTCAGTTCAGCATCTGGATCGTAAAGGCGGGCCACCACCATAGGCACGGAAAAGAGCACTTGGGCGATCTCCGCCACCATGAGATTGGTGCTGTCGTGATCGGTCACCGCAGCGAGGGCATCAGCACCCTCGATGCCCGCCTCCTTTAAGACTTCCTCATCGAAAGCCTGCCCTTCCAGGGTTATGCCGTTGAAAGTCGTACCCAGCCGCGAGAAGGACGCGGGGTTGCTGTCGATGACCACGACATCATGCCCTTCATATGAAAGTGATATGGCCAGCTGCGAGCCGACACGTCCGCATCCCGCCACGATAAGATGCATATCAAACCCTCCCTTCAGATGAGCTTACAGGGAAGATTATATTGCCGCTCCCTTTTTCCTGAAAGTGCGCTTGCCGTACCCTCCGGTCCTACGGCTCAGCGGGGACGGCTCGGCGACGATAAAGGGGGCTCCTCATCCCACGGCTAGGCCGGGCCTCACGACCCCGCCGCCTTGAAGGGTGCCGGTAAATCGGGCGGAGAAGCGCCAAACGAATATCCCGACAAGCATGCCGGGGATCTCGGCGGGGTCAATCGCCCCTTTATTAAAAAAACATCGGTTGCTTGCCCCTCAGTCCTCTCCAGGACCTTCGCCCGCGCAAGAGTCGCTGCCGCCTTCTTTTTCGTGCCCCGGGCCGGAGGCCTTCTTCTTCCGTGCCTTAGGAGGGACCGTGAACTCGCCCTTGTGGGGGTGCCCGGGAAGCGTCGACCAGATCTGTATGCTGTCGGTGGGGCAAACAGCGGCGCACTCGCCGCAGTCGTCACATCGTTCGAAGTCGATATACGCGACCCCGTCGCGCACGCGGATAGCATCCCGCGGGCAGACCTTCTCGCACCTGCGGCAGCCGGTGCAGGCCACCTTGCACAGGGATACCGCCTTCTTGCCGGTGTAACGGGAGTTGCAGCGCACCAGCACTCTGCGGGCGGCGGGCACCATCTCGATGAGGCCGCGCGGGCATACCTCCTCGCATATGCCGCAGCCCGTGCACCTGTCGATGACCACCTCCCGCACACCTTCCTCGCCGAAGCTGATGGCGTTCACCGGGCAGGCATCGGCGCAGTCCTGCAGCCCCAGGCAGCCGTAAGGACATGACTTCCCTCCCCCCGCCGCCAGCATCGCCCCCCGGCAGGAGTTGACCCCCTGATAGAAGGCCAAGCTGGGGGACAGGGACTCCCCACCCCGGCAGCGGATATGGGCCACTCGGCGGACCCCCGTTTCCGCCTCTACCCCGAGGATCCGGGCTACCGCCGCGGTGGTGTCCGGCCCCCCGGCCTTGCATATGTCGGGAGGAGCTTCTCCGGCCGCCAGCGCCTCCGCCGCCGCCTCGCACCCGGGCAATCCGCAGGCGCCGCAGTTGGATCCGGGCAGCGCCTCCAGCAGCTCCTCCACGCGTGGGTCCACCTCCACTCGAAAGAAACGGAAGGCCACGGCCAGAAGGGCTCCGAAGAGCATGCCCAGACCGGTGAGGGCTAAGGCCGCTTTCCACACCAGGTCCAGCTGCACCACCTATCACTCCCTACAGCTTGAACATCCCGGCGAACCCCATGAAGGCCAGAGAGAAGAGGGCCGCGGCCATGAAGGCGATGGGAACCCCCCGGAAGAACTTGGGGACGGGGGCCAGCTCGATCCTCTCGCGCATGGCAGCGAAGACGATGAGCACGGCCGAGAAGCCCACCGCGACCCCCATTGTATAGATGACGGACTCCAAGAACCCGTAATGGTAGGCGATGTTAAGTTTGGTGAAGAAACCCGGCTTGACGCTCTCGGTGGCCGCCGCCAGCACCGCGCAGTTGGTGGTGATCAGGGGGAGGTAGATGCCCATGGCCTTGTAGAGGGGCGGGCTGGCCTTCTTGATGACCATCTCCACGAACTGCACCAGGGAGGCGATGACCAGGATGAAGGAGGGGATGTACAGGAACTCCCCCACCCCCAGCGGCTCCAACGCGTAATTCCATGCCAGCCAGGAAACCGATGTGGCCATGACCATGACGAAGATGACCGAGATGCTCATGCCTATGGAGGTCTCCATGCGGTTGGAGATGCCGAAGAAGGGGCATAGGGCTATGAAGCGGATGAGCAGGATGTTGTAAACAAGGGCGGCTCCCAGGAAGAGCAGGAAATACCTCCAGAGCTCGCTCATCCCTCCTCCTCCCCTGTCTTGCTGCGCGCTTTATGCCATTGCAGCAGGGCCAGCAGCAGAGCGAAGGTGATGAAAGCCCCGGGGAACATTATGAGGATGGCCGGCATGGAATTGGAGCCCAGGTCCACCAGGGCCCTCTCCCCGAAGACGATCTTTCCGGTGCCCAAGAATTCCCTGAACAACCCCATGATCAGGAGCACGCAGGTGTAACCCATGCCCAGCCCCAGCCCGTCCATGGCGGCGCGCCCCACGCTGTTGGAATAGGCGTAACCCTCGGCTCGGGCCAGGATGATGCAGTTGACCACGATCAGGGGGATCCATACCCCCAGCCGGTCGTAAACCGGCTTGAAGAAGCCCTTGAGGGTGAGATCGACGATGGTGACGAAGGAGGCGATGACCACTATGAAGATGGGGATGCGTATCTGCTCGGGGATGAAGCGCCGGATCAGGGAGATGATGATGTTGGAACAGGTCAGCACGAAGATCACCGCCAGCCCCATGAAGACGCTGTTCTCCACGCGGGTGGAGACCGCCAGGGAAGAACACAGCCCCACCATCAGCACCAGCAGGGGGTTAGTGGTGATGAAGCCCTTGGTGAGCTCCCTCAGTAGTCCCCTCTTCCCCGCACCCTTCTCAACATCGTCGCTCACCGCGGGATGCCACCTCCTTCCGCCCTGACTCTCTCGAACGCCTCCAGAGCCGTCCTCACCCCCGAGTTGATGCCGCCGGAGGTGAAGGTGGCGCCGCTCCAGGCGTCCACATCCTTCTTCAGCACGGGAGGTTGGGGCCCCAAGCCCCTGTACCTTCCCAAGTATTCCTCGCTCTGCGCCGGCACCGAGCCCAGGCCCGGCGTCTCCTCCTGCTTGACCACCGCGACCCCTGTTATCCTGCCTTCCGCGTCCACGCCCACGGCCAACCTCATGAAGTTGTATCCCTTGGCTTTCACTATGAAAGCGTAGCCCGCCGTGGTCCCGCTCCCGTCAAGCCCCTTGAAGGCGCCTTCGACGTCGGGGATCGTTCCCCGCAGAAACTCCAGCAGGGAGGGGTCCTCCTCGGCCCGGAGCCCCGCCGGCTCCAGCGCCTTACGGGCACCCTCCTCCCTCTCCTCCCTCTCCATCCTCTCGATGTTCTTCCTGACCGCCCCATAGGTGAACCCCAATCCGGCGGCGGCCACCGCGCACACCAGCATCAGCCTCAGGGCCAGGTTGAGGATATCCCTTATCATCCCGCCGCTCCCTCGGCCTTTCCTTTCCGCTCCCTCCCGTACGGGCGCGGCACCATATAACGGTCTATCAATGGAACCAGGGCGTTCATGAACAGTATGGAGAACATCACCGACTCGGGGTTGTTGGACCAGAAACGCAAGAGGAAGGTGGTCAGTCCCAGTCCCACCCCGAAGACCGCTTTGCCCCGTCGGGTCAGCGGGCTGGTGACGTAATCGGTGGCCATGAAGAAGGCCCCGAGGAGCAGCCCGCCCGCGAGCGCATAGAAAAGGGGGTCGCGGCCGGCGGCCGCGGTCAGCGCGGCCACCGTGCCGACATAGATCACAGGGGTCCTCCAGTCAATGACCCGCGAAGCGATGAGGTAGACGCCGCCCAGGATGAGCAACAGCGCCGATACCTCCCCCATGCAGCCCCAGGGGTTGGCGAAGAGCAGCGGGCGGTAATAATCGGAGGCCTTGAGGCCCTGGGGCACCGCGAGAGCGCCCGCCGGGTCATACACCACCTTCATGGCCGCCAGGGGAGTGGCCCCGTTCACCGCGTCCACGGCCCTCTGGACCAGGTTGTGGGCGGCGGTGTTGGCCAGCCCCAGATCCACCACCGGCCTGCCGGAGACGCCCGCCGACAGGTTCACCGCGTATCCCGCGGTGAAGTAGGAGGCCCAGGAGACCACGATGACCGCCCTCCCCACCAGGGCCGGGTTGAAGATGTTATGTCCCAGCCCCCCGAAGAGCTGCTTGGCCAGCACGGTGGCCGTGAGCCCCCCCACCAGCGCTATCCACCACGGGAGGTGGGCAGGAAGGGTCAGAGCCAGGAGCAGCCCGGTGAGAAGGGCGCTGCAGTCCCTCAGGGAAACCGGCAGTCCCCTTCCCTTCTGCACGGCCAACTCTCCCAGCATGGCCCCGGCGATGGAGGCGGCCAGCACCCATACCGCGGACAACCCGAACACCGCGACGGCGTAGGCGGTCACCGGAATAAGGGCGGCAATGACCTTGCACATGATGCTGCGGGTGTCTTCTGCGGACCGTATATGGGGGGAAGTGGAGACGATGAGCTTATGCTCCACCGCCGCCCTCCTCTCCTGTCGTCGACCGCCGGGCGGCCTTCTCCCTCCGTTTAGCCGCCGCCCTCTCCCGCTTGCCCAGCTTTATCAGCTGCACCAGGGGGTTGCGGGTGGGGCAGATATAAGCGCAGCAGCCGCACTCGATGCAGTCGTCGATATAGAGCCGCTCCAGCTCGGCCAACCTGCCGAAATGGGAGAAGGAGGCCAGGGAGGTGGGGACCAGCCCCATGGGGCAGGAATCCACGCAGCGTCCGCAGCGTATACATACGGGCTCGCTGGGGATCTCGTAATCCGCCTCCTCCGGGGTCAGGGCCACGATGCCCGAGGTGGCCTTGACCACCGGCACCTCCAGGTCGTACTGGGCCAGCCCCATCATCGGCCCCCCCATCAGCACCTTGCCGGGTGGCGCGGCGAAGCCGCCGCATTCCTCGATGGCCGCCGCGAAACTGGCGCCCAGGGGCACGAGAAGGTTGGCGGGCTCGCGCACCGGCGTTCCGGTCACGGTGACCACCCTCTCCACCAGAGGTACTCCCGTTTCGAAATATCTGGATACGGCGTGGGCGGTGCCCACGTTGCTGACCACCACCCCCACGTGCATGGGCAGCCCCCCCGAAGGGACCTCCTTGCCCAGGACGGTTTTTATGAGCACCTTCTCCGCTCCCTGGGGATAGCGGGTGGGGAGCTTGCGCAGCTTGAGCTCCTCTCCGTCGATGAGTCCGCCGAGCGCTTCCAGGGCCAGCGGTTTGTTGTCCTCCACCGCCACCACGCCCCGGCTCGCCCCCACCGCCTTCATGATGATGCGCAGGCCCTCCAGCACCGCCCGGGGCTCCTCCACCATCAGCCGGTAGTCGGAATTGAGGAAGGGCTCGCATTCCGCGCCGTTCAGTATGACCGTGTCTATGGGATATCCTGAGGGCGGACTCAGTTTGACATGGGTGGGGAAAGCGGCGCCTCCCAACCCCACCGTTCCCGACCTGCGCACGGCTTCCCTGATCTCATCGGCTCCCATCTCCCGCCAATCCCCGGGAGGGGCAGCTGAGGGGTCTTTTTCGGACCTGCCGTCATTGTCCAGAAAGACGCACAGGGCATCCGTCCCCTGCGGGGTCAGGTGCACGTCGATCCTGGCCACTTTTCCGGAAACGCTGGAATGCACCGGGGCGGAAACGAAAGAATCGCTCTCCCCCAGCAGGGTGCCCACGAACACCTCCTGCCCCACCTTGACCACAGGACGGTTTGGCGCACCGATATGCTGCTGCAGGGGGATCACCACTCGCTCGGGCGGGGACATGGGGCGCAGCGGCTTCTCAGCGGCTAGTTCCTTGCGGCTCGGCGGATGAACCCCCGCTCTCCTCCGCCGGATATCGGCCATAAGACCCATGCTTGCTCTCCTGAACGCAAAACAACAACCGATTATAGTTTTTACACCTCCGGAGCATCAATGTCCATAGCGCGAGCGGACACTGTTCCAAAACCCAGGTGGCGGCGGGCGGCGCCTCGACGCTCTCCCTGACGACCTTCACATCCCTTCCCCGACTGCTATACTCGTAACATGGACTGCGTGGGAACGGTGACATCGGCGGATGGACGCAGCGCGGTGGTGAGGGTGGAGCGGGGGAACTGCGGCGAGTGCAAGGGCTGCGGCCTGCTCTCCCGCTCCCTGCAGGAAGCCGTGGATTTCGAGGTCCCCAACCGCCTTCAGGCCCGCCCCGGCGACCGCGTGGCCCTGCGCATGCCCTCCGGCCCCCTCATCCATGCCTACCTCCTGGCATTCGGCATGCCGGTCGCGGCCATGCTGGCGGGATACCTGTTGGGCTCCTCGGCGCTGGCACCCCTGCTGCGGCTGGGGGAGGAGGTCCTCGGGGTCGTCCTGGCCCTTGCTCTGGGCCTGGTCTCCTTCCTGGCCGGCCTGCGCCTGACCCGCAGAATGGGCCTGGAGCCTCGCATGGAGTACATCGCCTCTTATGCGGATCAGAAACCGGAGGCAGCTGCGGAGGAAAAAACGGCTGACCTGGGCCCCGGCCTATCGGATTGACGCCGCCTGTATCTGGCGAGGTCGCAGAAAGCCTCCAGCCGCGTGGCCACCCCCGCTTTCCCCGTCTGCTCGTCGATGACCAGGGACAGCACGGGGATGCCCTGATCGCGCGAGACGAGGGGGAGGATGCCCTTGGCTATGGTCTCCGGCATGCAGGTGAAGGGAAGCAAATGCAGCACTCCGTCGAAACCGTCCCGCTTGAAGAGGACGGTATGGCCCACGCTGTGGATGCCCTCTCCTCCGACGAAATGCGAGAGATAGGGCCGCGCCGCCTCCTCGGATTCCCGGTCGGAATGGCCCAGGATGGGGTTTCGCCCCGAGGGGCGCAGCCAGTCCGTGAGGTAGACGCTGCGCTCCACCCAGGCACCGAGGTCGCCCAGCTGCTCCTCCACCTGGAGGTTGAACCAGGGGTCGAGGACCAGGAAGAACTCGCCGACGATCGCTATGCGAACCGGCGGCTCCCTCAGCTGCCGCCGCCTTACCGACCGCAATAGCTCGAAACATTGCCCTTCCACCTCGCGAAGGCCCCGGTGATCCGAGCAGCGCCTCACCAGTTCGTAGGCACGCTCGAGGGCTCGGCTGGTGGCCCCCTTCTCGGCGTCGAAGCATCTCTGGTGAAGCGCCTGCTGCTCCAGCCGGTCCACCAGGAAGGCCTTGTGGAGGGCGAAGCGGATGGCCCTCAACAGACGCACCCATGAGCCGCCCTGCTTGAGACGGTTGATGTTCCTGATCAGTTCCCCCAACCGGTCGAGATGGAACTCCAGGGCCACCATCTCCGCCCGGAAACCCGCCTCCTCCAAGATGCGCCTCTGCGTTTCCGCATAGAAGCCGAAACGGCAGGGACCCTTGCCCGCTATCATCAGCATGGTGTCCGCGCCTTTCTCGATGGCCTCTATGTAATTCCCCAAGGTGGTCTTCAAAGGGACGCAGGCGAACTCCGGCGCATAGCGCGCCCCCAGCTCCAGCGTGCGCTGGGAGGAAGGCGGGGGCAGGACATAGTCCACTCCCATTTCCTCGAACACGCTGGACAGGACCACGTCCAGACTGCCCATGCGCGGCCAGGTTATCATCATGCCGACACCAGCTCCCCGTCGGCCTCGCGGCCCTTTCTCCCGTGAACGCGCCTGAGCATGTCCACGAAGGCCTCTATGCGGGTTATCAGGCCCGCTTCCCCCGTGTGTTCGTCTATGACCAGCGTGAGCATGGGAAGTCCCCCCAGGCGTTTGCGCTCCTGTTCGCATAGCACGTGCACCATTGAGTCGGGTCCGCAGGCAAAGGAGATGACGAAGATGATCCCGTCCACCAGCCTGCGGCTCACGCAGGCCAGAAGGGCTCCCGCCAGTTCGCGCTCGTAATTCCAGTAGATCTGCTTGGGCAGGCGCCTCAGCTCCCGCTCCTTCCACTCCTCCGGCACCATGTCCTGGGTGATTATGTCCACTCCCATTCCCCGCAAGCGTTCCAGGAGAGACATGGTGGTGAAGGTGTCGAACACGTTATAATGGTGCCCCATCACCGCTATGCGCAGCCGACGCCCTTCCGCCAACCTTCCGCCCGCCTCCCCGCGCATGGCCGCCAGCGGCTCCCATCCCTCAGCCAGGCGCTTTTGGTACTCCAGGTGGCGGGTCCAGGCCTTCAATCCCGCCCTGATGATGCGCAGGGGATCGGCGGTGAACAGCCTCCCCACCTTGTATACGGAGCGATAGTTCTGCCAGAAGCTGTGGTGAAAATCGATTGTGGGGCAGATGATGGGGGGCATGTCCTCCGCCGCCGCCCTCACCAGGTCAGGAAGGCCCAGAAGCTTGGGGCAGGTGTGGGTCCTCTTCTCCACACTGACCAGGCGCGGGATGAACAAGGCGTCCACTCTCCCCCGCAGCGCCAGGGCATGCCCGTAGAAGACCTTGACCGGCAGACAGCTCTCGTTCTCCGCCTTGCTGACTCCAGCCGAAAGTATGGCCCGGGTGGTCTTGCCCGATTCCACCACCTCCGCGCCCAGCTCCTCCAGAAAAGCTTTCCACAAGGGAAAATACTTGTAATAGAGAAGCCCCGAGGGCACGCCTATCCGCCTGGGTTTGCGGCAGCGCCCATCTTGTCTCTCGCCTATCCCCGCCAAGATGATGCCCGCTCCCATCTCCAAGCCCATTCTCCCCGAGAGACCTGCCGCCTTGAAAACCGACCTTCAAGGTCGGCGGCCTCCTCTTTCGTCTCCGGCGGTCCGCTCAGCGGCAGCCCGCCTTGGAGAGGATGAGGTCGACGGCATCACCCACCGTCCGTATCTCCGCCGCCTCCTCATCCGTCACCTTGAACCCGTACTCGCTCTCCATTTGCAGCAGGAGTTCCACCAGGTCCAGAGAATCGGCGTCCAGATCCTCCCTCAGCAGGGAATCCTCCCTGATGTCCTCGGCCGGCAGCTCCAGTGCCTCCGCCAGCGCCGACCTGACCCTCTCCAGCACATCATTCCTGTCCGTTTTCAATGGGGCCTCCGTTCCGCAAGACGCTCATCGACGGCTCACCGAAGCCGTCCCGCAACGTTGGAATATGATACAGGAAACTCCGCCCGCATGCCCGCTCAGCTCGGCGGAACGATGCCGATACGGGCCGCGCGGGACGCCGGATCAAGCCGTGGCCGCCATCCTTTCTCCGGCTTCCCCTTCCTGACGGCGCAGCAGATGCCTGGCTAAGAGGTAGGAAACCATGCCGAAAAAGGGGAGGGTGAAGGCCAGGGCGACCTTCCTGCCGCGCCGCCTGCGCAGATGCCCTTCTTCCAACGCCCGAAGGTCGTCCCCGAAGAGGCGCCTCAAGTCCCTGATCTCCACCACCAGGCGAGGGGGCGGCTCCACCGGCCGCAGGTACTCCCGCACCAGCCTGACGGAGTAACGGTACCCTCTCTTGCGAGGAGTCCTCTTTCTCAACCCCCTATCCTCCTTCCTTTCCGCGCAGCATACGGTGGACGCTGAGCAAACTGCGGTGGACCAGGACCTTCACCGCTCCCGGGCTCCTGCCCATCACCTCGGCTATCTCGCTGTGCTTCATCTCCTCGGCGAAACGCAGGATCAGCGCCTGCTGCCTCTCGGGGGGGAGGCATCCCACCGCCCACCTGACCATCTCCAGCTCTTCCTCCCTCTCCAACTTCTCCTCGGGCCGCTCCTCGCCCGCTTCCAGCTCGCCCCATTCCTCGATGTCCACCGTGCGGCGCCTTTCCCTGTCGCGGTACCAGTTTGCCACCATGTTATGGGCGATGCGCAGAAGCCAGGCCGAGAAGGAGACCCCCTGATATTCGTAATCGCCGATATGCATGAATGCCTGCAGGAAGACGTTGCCGGTGAGGTCCTCGGCCTCCTCCACGTCTCCCACTCGGTAATAAACGTAGGTATACACCTTCTTCAGATACTTCTCGTAAAGGGCATCGAAGGCCTGCCGGTCCTGCTTGGCCCTTCTGACCAGCTCGCGGTCCTCCCCGGCAGGGACGGCATCATGCCCTTTCAGTCCGCCCGTGCCCACGGATACCTTTCCGTTCCTCTTCCTCTCCGCGTCCAAGACCCAACCCGGCCTTTCCCTCCGTCAGGCTGAGACCCCTTCCGTTATTCCCTCGAAAATATTTAAACACCTCCGCCGCTAAGGGGTTACGGCATTTCCCCCGCCGTTCTCGCGCCGTTCCCGAAACCACTCCATCAGGCCGCTTTTTCCGGGGAATGGCCGGCCCCGGCATCCCGCGGCAGCGAGCGTCCTTACTCCCGCAGAGCGGTTGTGGCAGCGGAGTACTATAATAACTTTTTAAGAGGACCCGATGCCCCGAAGAAAGGAGACGCCATTGGCCAACGTGCCCCGGAGTTACTGCCCTTTCCGGGTCCCCCATACCCCCGGAGCTCTCTCCTTCTGCAATGACGAGTGCGCCCTGTTCGTAAGGAACAGCAAGCTCCCGCCGCAGAAGAGCTGCGCCTTGACCCTCATGGGAGTATACGCCCTGCAGCGCATCATCGTGGCCCAGCAGCAGGACAAGCAGCCGCAATCCGGAGGAGGCCAGACCCCGCCCCCATCTCCCCCGGCCCGTCAGGGAGGGTGACAGGCGATATGATCAGGGGACTCAAAGCGGAGGAGGCGGGAGGCGATCCCCGGTGCGAACTGCGGCCCGAAGGCCCGCTCCCCGGTCACGTGGCCATCATCATGGACGGAAACGGCCGCTGGGCCAGTTCCCGGGACCTGCCGCGCATAGCAGGCCACAAAGCCGGTGAGGTCTCCATCACCGAGGTCATCCGCACCGCCTCCGATTGGGGCCTGGGAGCGCTGACCCTTTACGCTTTCTCCACCGAGAACTGGAACCGCCCTCGCAACGAGGTGGATTTCTTGATGAGCTTCAACCGCAATCTCCTGCACAAGCGCATCGAAGAGTTCCACGCGCGCAACATCCGCATACGCCACTTTGGGAGGAGAGACCCCGTGCCGGCCTCCACCTTGAAGGAGATCGACCGAGCCGTGAGCATGACCGCAGGGAACACCGGCCTCGACCTGAACATCGCATTCAATTACGGAGGGCGCGCGGAGATAGTGGATGCCGCGAGGAAGATGGGAAACGCTCTGCTCAGGGGAGAGGTGATTGCGGAAGAGCTGGATGAACTCTCCTTTCGGCGTTTTCTCTACGGGCCGGAGATACCCGACCCCGACCTGCTCATCCGCACCGCGGGGGAGAACCGCATCAGCAATTACCTCATCTATCAGTCCGCATACACGGAGATCTACGTTACCGAGACCCTGTGGCCGGATTTTCGGGCGGAACATCTGGCGGAAGCCATCCGGGATTATCAGGGCAGAGCGAGGAGGATGGGCAGAGTTTAAATCCTTCAAGGATCAGGCCATCGTCATCCGTGGCTACAAACTGGGTGAGGCCGACCGCATCGCGGTGATGCTCACGGAGAACCACGGGGTTATCAGAGCGGTTGCCAGGGGAGCGCGGCGTCCGGGAAGCCGCTTTGCGGGCAGGTTGGAGCCTTTCATGCATATCCGGGTGATGCTGCATAGGGGGCGGGAACTGGATGTGTTATCCCAGGTAGAGACGCTGGACGGGCATCAGTCCCTGCGCGGCGACTACGAGGCCTTCGTCTACGGCCATCCCATGCTGGAGCTATCCTGGAGATCCTTGCGGGAAGGACAGGACTCCTCTTTGTTCTTCCGGGCGCTCGCCGTCTCCCTCAAGAGCCTGGAGGAGAAGGTGGCGGCTCCACCCCTGCTCCTGGCCGCCTTCGAGCTTAAGGTCTGCAGCCTTCTGGGCTTCCGCCCCTCCTTGCGACGCTGTTCCCTTTGCGGGTCCCTCCTTCAGGGAAGCCTCCCCCGCTTCAGCGCGGAGGTCGGGGGAGCTGTCTGCCCTTCTTGCTCCCCTCCCGCCGCATCTCGCAACGTGGATCCGGAAACGCTGGATCTGGCAGAGGCCCTGCTCTCCCTCCCCCTCAAGGAGTTGGCCGCACTGCCGGCGGGGCCGGATGAAGCCGCCGCCCTGCTGCGGTTGGCCGCCGAATACACGGAATCGCACCTGGGGATGCCCTTAAGATCCCATGAGGTGGTCCTCCGATACCTGAATGAGGAGGGGAAGCGCATGCGGAAAGACATCGACGAGGATCCCCGCGGGTGCGGCCCCCACTGAAAAAGTTTCTCGGTGTAACTTTCCCAGAACCCTTGACAAACATACCACCATGGTGGTATGTTGTTAATGGTCCCAAGTAGCTGAAGCAGGCTATGGAAGGCGGAACCGGAGGAGGTCCGGGAAGGCGCAAGCCGGAATGGGCAGCCGAAGGGTAAGTCTAAAAAAGCCAGAAGGTTACTTGGGGCCGCTCTTTTCCCCCAGATCATCTTTTTTACGCGGGATCCCGGCATGGATACTGCTGTCGCTTCTCCCGGCTTCACCAACGATATAGGCGCAGGTACTCCTGCATGATGGCTCCCGCGGAAGAGGTGCCGATGCGGCTGGCCCCCGCCTCCACCATCTCCAGCACGTCCGCCAGCCTCCTGATCCCTCCCGATGCCTTGATCCCGCAGGCACCGCCCACCGCCTCGCGCAGCAGGCGGACATCCTCGGCCCGCGCCCCGCTAGGTCCCATTCCCGTGGAGGTCTTGACCAGATCGGCCCCTGCTTCCACCGCCAGCAGCGCGGCTTCCCGCATCTGCGCGGGGGTGAGATAGCAGGTCTCCAAGATGACCTTGACGATGACGTGGCCCTCGCCTTTTCCCCGGTCATAGAGTCGGGCCAGGCGGACCACCTCGGCGATGTCCTCCCTTACCGCATGATAACGCCTTGACTTAAGCGCGGTGATGTTCATTACCATGTCCATCTCCTGCGCCCCCTGCTGCAGCGCGTAGATGGCCTCCGCCTTTTTGACGTCGCTGGGGGAGAATCCGAAGGGGAAGCCGAGCACTCCCCCCCACCTCACCCCGCTCCCCTGCAGCTCCAGACGCGCCAGGGGCAGATGGTAAAGGGGAAGGCAGACGCAGCGGAAGCCGAACTCCCGGGCCTCCCTGAGGAAGTTCAGGTAGTCGCGCTCGCCGGCCTCGGGTCGCAGCAGGGTCGAGTCTATTATACGCGCCAGGTGAGCCGGTGTCGGGAAGACTTTCAGAGCGTCCATTTCCAACGGCCTTCTCCTCTCTTCCTCAACCCGTCCCCGGGCGGGCGGTTCACCGCATCCCCGATCCTTTCCGTACCGTCCCCTTGACCTCCCCGCCGCTCAGAGGCCTAGGCGCGAGATCACCCCGGGGCGCTTGGTCCAGTCCTTCTCCACCTTCACGTGCAGGTCCAGAAAGACCCTCTCGCCCAGCAGGGCCTCTATCTCTCGGCGGGCACGGCTCCCGATCTCCCGCAGCATGCGCCCCCCGCGGCCGATGATGATGCCCTTCTGGGAATCCCTCTCCACATAGATGTCCGCCCGGATATCGAGAACGTCTCTCCCCTCCTCCTTGCCCATCTCTTCCACCACCACGGTGACGCTGTGAGGGACCTCCTCCCGGGTCAGCTGAAGGGCCTTTTCCCGGATGAGTTCCGCCACCACGAAGGACGCAGGCTGATCGGTGACCACGCCTTCGGGATAATAGCGGGGGCCGTAAGGCATCAGCTCGCGCGTTCTCTCCAGCAGGGCATGGGTGTTCTCCCCGGTGCGGGCGGAGACCGGTATGACCGAGGTGAAATCGCCCAGGGCCCCGGCTTCCTCCGCCAGACCCTCCACCTCCTCCGCACGCAAGAGGTCGATCTTGTTCAAGGCCACCAGAACCGAGGGCTTTATCCCCTTGAGTTCCTGGGCGATAAAGGCATCACCCTTCCCGATACCGCGGGCGCCGTCAAGGACGAAGATGACCGCGTCCACGTCGTTGAGGGTCTCCCTCACCTTGCGGTTGAGCCTCTCCCCCAGAGCGTCGCGCGGCTTATGCAAGCCCGGCGTATCGATGAAGACTATCTGGGCGTCCTCCAGATCCACCACGCAGCGGATGCGGTTGCGGGTGGTCTGGGGCTTGTCGGAGATGATGGCCACTTTCCGCCGCGCGAATGCGTTGAGCAGCGTGGACTTGCCCACGTTGGGGCGACCGATGATACCGGCGAAGCCGGACCGGAAACCCTCGTCAGCCATCATTCCACCTTCTCGGGAGCCGAAGCCCGCCACTTGACCACCGCCACGGCGGCGGCAGCGGCCTCGATCCCGGCTTCGCGGTAAGCTCCACGCCGCTCCCGCCAACGCGGGTCCCGCCGCTCGTAATCCCTGCCTCCGCCGCGCCGGAAGCCGCGTCCCACCATTAATAATACATCTGTCATACTGATAGGATCAAAGTTGGGAAAAGCGGTGCATGTTCACATTCATCACCAGCGATACCGCCATGAGGTTGACCATCAGGCTGCTCCCGCCGTAGCTGATGAAAGGGAGGGGGATCCCGGTGATGGGCATGATGCCTATGGCCATCCCGATGTTCACCACCACCTGGAAGGCCAGCATGGTCAGGACCCCCATAGCCAGATAGGTGCCGTAGAGGTCGCGGGAATTGAGGGCCACCTGATAGGTCCGCCAAAAGAGATAGCAGAAGGCGGCTATGAGCACCAGGGCCCCCAGCAGGCCCAGCTCCTCGCCCACAACCGAGAAGATGAAATCGGTATGGTGCTCGGGGGTGAAGTTCAGGTTGGTCTGGGTGCCGTGGGTCAACCCCTTGCCCAGAACCTGCCCCGACCCAATGGCGATCTTCGACTGGGCCAGCTGATAGCCGGCGGCGCTGGTATCGCCGGATTGGTTGAAGAAGACCAGCAGCCTTTTTACCTGATACTCTTTGAAGACGCGGAAGAAGATCCCGCAGAGGAACGCCAGGCATCCGGCCCCCACCAACGCCAGCCAGTGGCGCATGCGTACCCCCGCCAGAAAGAGCAGGGCCAGCATGATGGCCGCCACCACCAATGCGGTGCCCAGGTCCGGCTGCAGGAATATGAGGAACATCACCGGAAGCGTCCATAAAAGGGGGACCAGCACGCTGCGCGGCGATTCGGGGTTTTCCTTGCTCTCGGAGAGGACGTTGGCCAGCACCAGGATCATCACCAGTTTGGCGTATTCGGAGGGTTGGAAGTTTATGGGGCCGATGCTTATCCACCTTCCCGCTCCCTTCACCTCACCCCAGAGAAAGACCGCGAGCAGGGACAGGAGGATGAATCCGTAGACGAAGGGGGTTACCACCTTCAGACGCCGGTAATCGAAGGTCAGCAGGGCCCCGGAAAGGCCCAGGCCCAAGACCAGCGACAGCGATTGCTTGAGCAGAAAGGAGCCGGGTTGGCCGCGGGTGGCGCTGTAGATCATCAACAGCCCGTAGGCCACGATGAAAAGGGTCGCGGAAGGGATGGCCATATCCAGATGCCGCAGGGGGAGCGCTTCCAGCCGTTTGGCCATCTCCTCGCTCTGGCGGCGCTCGCTGACCTTGGGCATGAGCACCCGCCCCAGCCTCTCCGGCATTGTCACCGTCCTCCTTCCTCGAACGAGCCTTTGCTGCGGAAACACCGCTTCGCACCAAGCGGACCCGCTGCGGCAACAGCGCTTTTCCGTTCCCGCAACGGCCCCTTTTCCCTCATGCGATCAGTCTCCCTGGCTGGGGAGCATCGGCGAGTAGGGCAACCCGTAGAGATGCTCCAGGATGCGGCGGGCCACCGGAGCCGCCACCATCCCTCCATGGCCCCCGTTCTCCACCATGACCACGATGACGTACTGCGGGTCGTCCCCGGGGGCATAGCAGGCAAACCAAGCGGTGGGGGATTTTCCTATGCCCATCTCCGCGGTGCCCGTCTTCCCAGCCACCTTTATGCTGTCAACGGGGAAGCCGGAGAAGGTACCGGCGGCGGTACCCTTCCCCCTCACCACCCCGGTGAGGGCCTCCCGCACCACCTGCACGTCCTCGGGCTTGACGGAGATGCCCAGAGGGTTGGCTGGGTCGGTGAGGTCGCCCAACTTCTCGGCGGCGAATTCCTTCACTCTCTCCCCCTGCCAGGTCAATATCTCCTTTCCCACGTGGGGACGGTAGAAGGGTCCTCCGTTGGCCAGGGCGGAGAAGACCACCGCCAGCTGCAGGGGAGTCACCAGGACATCCCCCTGCCCCACCGCCAGGTTCACGGTATCGCCCGGATACCACTGGCGGTAGTCGGGGTTGGGGTTGTTGATGTTGAAGTCCCTCTTCCACTGAGGTGTGGGCACCCTGCCCTCGAACTCGTTGGGCAGGTCTATGCCGGTGAAGTCCCCCAGCCCGGCCAGCCGTGCCATGTTCTGCAGCAGGTTGTTCCACTCCGACCCCGGGCTGGCCGGGTTCCCCTGCGGCTTGGACATATCGTAAAGTCTGTAACCGAGGGTGTAGAAGACGACGTCGCAGGACTGGATAAGGCCGTTGCGCAGGTCGATGTGGCCGTGTTCGCCCCAACAGCGCTTGGGGTAATCCTTGAACTCGCCCTCCTTGAACTCGCCGTTGCATTGGAAGGGGGTGTAAGGTGAGCATCCCAGCCAAGTCAGGGCGGCCAAGGCGGTGATGGGCTTGAAGGTGGAACCGGGAGGATACTGTCCGACGATGGCCCTGTTGTTCAAGGGATAGTGAGAGGATGGGTCGTTCAACTGAGCCCACTTGTCCTCGTCGATGCCCCCGACGAACTCGGAGAGGTCGAAGGTGGGCTCGGAGGCCATGGCCAGCACCTCGCCGTTGCGCGGGTCCATAACCACCACCGCTCCCGCCGGCGCCGGGTAGCTGCATTCGTTCTCCTTGTCGTAGAAGGAGCGGGCCAGTCTGATACCGTCGCGCAGGCTCTCTTCCGCGACTCTCTGGAGGTCGCGGTCCAGGGTCAGCACCAGGTTGTTCCCAGGTTCGGGGTCCCTGCTCAGGTAGTCCAGACGGCGCAGCGACCTGCCCAGCGCGTCCACCTCGACGCAGTAGACGCCGTTCTTGCCGCGCAGCATGTCCTCGTAATAGGCCTCGACCCCGGAGGTGCCCACGATGTCACCTATCTTGTAACCCTTGTCCCTGAGAGCCTCGAGCTGCTCTCGGGTGATCTCCCCCAGGTACCCCAGGATATGGGCGGCCCGCGTCTCCTCGCCTTGGGGATAATCGCGCACCGGCAGCTCCACCGCTTGCAGCCAGGCGAAATCCTGCTGCCTCTCCCTTATGAAGAACCAGACGCTCGGGTCTATATCCTTTTTTATGAGCACCGGCTCGTGCTGGGGGAGGTCTTGCTCCAGCTTACGCACTATGGCCTCCGGCTCCATGCCCAGCAGCCCCGCCAGCTCGGCCACCCTCTCCTCTCTGTTCTCGAGCTTCTTATACTCATCGGGAGTGGCGGTTATGGAGAGGGCCAACCTGTTGACCACCATCTTGCTGCCGTTGCGGTCCATGATGTAGCCCCTCTGGGCCTCCACCGGGATCTCTCGGATGCGGTTGCCGGAGGCCATCTCCTCGTAACGGGCCCCCTGCACCACCTGCAGGAGCCACAGCCGCACCACCAGGGTGCCCATGAGCAGGGCCAGTACCAGCAGGAACACGGTGAAGCGGTGGATCATGCCGCCCTTATGCTGCGGGCTTGTCGGCATCCTCCGTCCTCCTCCGTATCCGGCTCCGTCCAGACAAGATTTTACAGCATCGAGGCGGTTGGCCGCCGTCCCGACGGGGCATGGGGATTGCCGCCTATCGCTCCGATGCGCTCTCAACCTGTTTTGACGCGCTGCGCCCCTTTCGGTTCATACCCCTTCCGCTTTCTTTGGCGGCAGGAGGCAATTATCCACTTTAACAGAGATGGGTTTTACTCATCGTCCCCTGCTCTCGGGCTTAAACTGCCCAGGTGATCCCCATCACCGCTCTCGTGGAGAAGGTGGGTTTTACCCATCGTCCCCTGCTCTCGGGCTTTTACCGGAGCAGCGACCCCGTTCCTGCTACTTGAAGAGGGTTACCTCCTCCTCGCGTTCCACTAACCGCCTCACCAGAGGGTATATGCCCACGGTGACAAGGGCGTTGTAGAGGGCCATTCCCGCGATGACGGAGAACCGGAAGGCGGGGCGCCCGTCCCAGCCGATGGCGGCCCAGGCCAGGAATTTGAGGAGCTCGTTGAGCACGCTGAAGAGAAGCACCGCCAAGGCGGGGAGCAGGACCGAGGCGGATACCATGCGGTTCTTCAGTTCCCCGGCCAGATATCCCACGATCACTTTGCTCAAAGAGGACACGCCCATGACCGCGCTGGACACCATGTCCTCAAGAAATCCCCCCCAGAACCCGAATACGGCCCCCCTTCCCGGCCCCTCGAAAACGGCCAGGCAGACCGTAACCACCAGGATGAAGTCGGGTTTTATGCCCGCTATGGAGATCTCTGAGGCCAAAGTGGTCTGGACCAAAAAAGAGACTACCAGCAGGGCGATAAAGGCCAGCCGCCTGTGCATGGGCTACTCCCGCGCCGGAAGGGGCGCCCCTGTGGGCCGAGGAGACACCACCACCAGGACCCGTTCCAGCCGGCTCAGCCCGGCCAGCGGGCTTATGATTATCCCGCGGGAAAGATCCGTGCGCAGCTCGCTGATCTCCCGCACCGTCCCGATGGAGATGCCGGGAGGGCAGGTACCCCCCATGCCCGAGGTCACCACCAGATCCTCCTTTTCCACCTCGGCGTCTTGGTTGATCAGCTCCAGACGGATGACCCCCTCGCCCTCGCCCTTTATGAGCCCGGCCTCCCCGTTTCTCTCCAGCTTGGCCCCGAAGGAGCACTGCTTGTCGGTTATCAACAGGACCAGCGAGGTGTGGGCGGTGCATTCGGTGACCCTTCCGACCAGGTTCCCCCGCTCGTCCAGCACCGCCATGAACTTCTCCACCCCGTCGGCATAACCCACCCCGATCTGCCTGGTATCCTTCCAGTTGTCGGCATTGGAGCCGATGACGTCGGCGGCAAGTAACTCCCAGTCGCGGCGCGATTCCGCGTAATCCAACATGCTCTTCAGCTCATCGTTGCGGCGGCGCAGGCGCTCCATCTCCAGGAGCTGCTCCCTCAACCTGTCATTCTCCTCGCGCAGGCGGTCCCTCTCCCTGGTGGCGCTGCCCAGATCGGCGAGGCGCTCAAGCCCTTCCCGCAGGGGACGGACCACCTTCACCACCCCCCTCTGCAGAGGAGAGATCGCGTCCATGGAGAGGCGCTGTAGGCGGTGGATGATGCCCCGATCGCCCTCGCGAGAGTAGACGGTGACCGTGAGGAAGCTCACTATCAGCAGTATTATGAGCAATCGGCGGTTCCGGCCGGTTTCGCTCTCCCTCATAGGCCCGTCCCGGGTTCTCTCCTCAATGCCGCGAAGAGGAGATGAGTACCTTCTTCATTATCTCGAACTCCTCCAGGCACTTTCCGGAACCGATGGCCACACAGGACAGCGGGGAATCGGTGACGTAAACGGGCATGGCGGTCTCGTGCCGCAGCCTCTCGTCCAAACCCTTGAGCAGCGCCCCACCCCCGGTCAGGGTGATGCCGCATTCCATGATATCCGAAGCCAGCTCCGGAGGGGTCTTGTCCAGGGTCACCTTGACCGTGTCGACTATGGCGGATACCGGCTCCTCGATGGCCTCGCGTATCTCCTCGGCCAGCACCATGATGGTCTTGGGCAGGCCGGTGACCAGGTCGCGCCCGCGGATCTCCGCGTTTATCTCGTCATCCACGGGAAAGGCCGAGCCGATCTGGATCTTGAGCTCCTCCGCGGTGCGCTCGCCGATCATGAGGTTATATTCCCTTTTGATGTAGCTGACGATGGACTCGTCCAGCTCGTCCCCTCCTATGCGGATGGACTCGCTGGTGACTATGCCTCCCAAGGAGATGACCGCGACCTCGGTGGTCCCTCCCCCGATGTCCACCACCATATTGCCGGTGGGCTCGTGGATGGGCAGTCCGGCCCCGATGGCGGCGGCCATGGGCTCCTCGATGATATAAGCGGCGCGCGCTCCTGCCTGTATGCACGCTTCCTCCACCGCCCGCTGCTCCACGCCGGTGGTGCCCGAGGGCACGCAGACCACCACCCGGGGGCGGGCGAACAGCCGCTTCTTGTGGATCTTCTGGATAAAATAGCGGAGCATCTTCTCGGTAACGTCGAAATCGGCGATGACCCCGTCCTTGAGGGGGCGCACCGCGACGATGTGGCCGGGCGTGCGCCCGATCATGCGTTTGGCCTCCGCGCCCACCGCAAGGATAGCCCCGTTAGAGGTGTTTATGGCCACCACCGAGGGCTCGTTGAGCATTATGCCCTTACCGCGCACATAGACCAGGGTGTTGGCCGTACCCAGGTCAATGGCCATGTCCCGGCCCAAGAGCTCCCAGGAAGACATATGCCTGCCTTTTTCTTTAACCGCGGCGCGCCTCCTCCGGAGGGTCGCCGCGGGTCATCCCAGACCGCCAAAGTCCAATTTTAGCATACGAGCCCCCTTTGGCGCCGTTGACGGCGGGCGAGAAAGCCGCTGCTCAGGTCAGCGTGGGGAAGAAAAGCCCCAGCTCGCGGGCGGCGCTTTCCGGGGAATCCGACCCGTGCACCAGGTTCTCGGTGATGCCCGTGCAGAAATCACCGCGAATGGTCCCGGGCGCCGCGGCCCGGGCATCGGTGGCCCCCATGACCTTGCGCGTAATCTCCACCGCCGAATCCCCCTCCAGGGCCATGGCCACCACCGGACCCGAGGTTATATAGTCCACCAGCTCCCCATAGAAGGGCTTGTCCGCGTGCTCGGCGTAATGCCTCGCAGCCAGATCCCGGTCGATGCGCATCATCTTCAGGTCCAAGATGGTGAACCCCAGGCGCTCGAAGCGGGAGATGACCTCCCCCACCAGCCCGCGCCTCACTCCGTCCGGCTTCACCAGTACCAGGGTCCTCTCCCGCATATCCTCTCCTTTCTACTGCCGCGAGCATCGTCCTGCCCCGCTCACCGCGGGTCATCCCGTTTTCAAGTGAAGGGCCTCGCGGGCCTCGCCCACCGTGTACAGCGAGCCGGTCACGCAGACCAGATCGCTCACCGACGCGAGGGTGCGGGCTCTCCTGACCGCCTCGGCCACTCCCTCGACCACCTGCACCTCCCGGCACAGGCGCCGCGCCTCCGCCGCCAGCATCTCCGCGGACGCGGCCCTCTCCTCCCTCGATCGGGTTATGATGACCGTGTCCGCCAGCGGAACCAGCACATTGAGCATGGAGCGCCAGTCCTTGTCCTCGAGTATGCCCAGCACCAGCACCATCCTCTCGTAGTCGAGGTCGTTGGCCAGCACTCTGGCCAGCTTCTGGGCTCCGTCGAGGTTGTGGGCCCCGTCCAGAAGCACCAGCGGGTTGTAGGAAGCGACCTCCAGGCGGCCGGGTGAGCTCACTTTGGCCAGACCCCGCTCCACCTCGGCCGCGGGCAGGCGTCGGGGGCTGCCCGCCCAGACCTCCAGGGCGGCCACCGCGCAGGCGGCGTTGACCGCCTGATGGTCGCCCAGCAGCGGGAGGTAGAGGTCGGCGTACTGGCGGAAGAGGCCGCGTATGCCTACCACCTGTCCCAACCGCTCCGTCTGCACGCCCAGGGTCACCTGATAGAGCAGGTCGAAGTCGCGGCCCAGCAGTTTAAGGGGCACTTCCTTCTCCGCGCAAACCGCTTCCACCACCTTCAGGGCCTCGGGGCAGAGCGCGCCCCCTACCGCCACGCACCCCGGTTTGATGATGCCCGCCTTCTCCCCGGCGATCTCCGCGAGTCCCGGGCCCAGCTCCGCCACGTGGTCCATGGCCACGTTGGTGATCACCGCCACCCCGGCGTTCACCAGGTTGGTGGCGTCCCAGCGGCCCCCCATGCCCACCTCCACCACGGCGACGTCCACCTGCCGGGCCGCGAAATAGGCGAAGGCCAGGGCGGTGGACACCTCGAAGTAGGACAGGGGGTCTCCCGTCTCCCGGTCCGTCTCCTCAACCAGCGGGATCAGGCGGGTCATGAGCTTGGCGAAATCCTCCTCGCGGATAGGGCGCCCGTCCACCACGATGCGCTCGGTCACGCTCTGCAGGTGCGGGGATGTGTACAGGGCCACCCGCCGCCCGCCCTCGCGCAGCACCGAGGCCATCATGCGGGCGGTGGAGGTCTTCCCGTTGGTCCCGGTAACGTGGATGGAGGGAAAGCGCTTCTGGGGGTCCCCCAGCTTGCGGCAGAGTGAAGCCGCCCGCTCCAAGCTGGGCTTGATGCCGTGTTTGCGAGTGCGGTCGAGGAAGGCCTCCGCTTCCCGGAAATCCATCTCTAACCTCCCGGCCCTCGGCGCGCAGCCGCCGCGCATTGGCTTGAACGTATCCTAAAAGGCCCCGGCCCCTGACGCTCTCTCCCCCTGGCTCATGCTTCCTCCAGCAAGGCCAGCTGTTCGCGCAGCTTGCCTGCCTTCTCCTCCAGGTCCTCGAGCTTGCGGCGCTGCTTATCCACCACCGCCGCCGGGGCGCGCTCCAGGAAGCGGGGGTTGGCCAGCTTCGCCCGGGCGGTCGCGGCGTCTTCCTCCAGACGTGCCAGCTCTCGGCGCAGCCTGCTCACCTCGGCGTCGAATCCTCCCTCGGCCTGCAGCGCGGCCTTCAGGGGGATGAACACCTCCACCCCCTCCGCCACGCCCCGCGCGTAGGCGGAGGGGTCCTCCACCGACGAGACCAGATCCGCCCGGGAGAGGCGGGCCAGCCCCATAAGATGATGCAGATGCCCCCTGAGCTCCTCCTCCCGCCGACCGTCGTCCGCCAGCAGCAGAACGGGCACCTTCCTCGCCGGGGGCACCTTCAGCTCGGAGCGGATGCGCCGCGCGCACCCTATGAGCTCCTGCAGGCGTGCCATCTCCTCTTCGGCCTCCTCGTCCACATCGGAAGAGCGGGGCGTGGGCCATTCCGCCTTCATGACGGACTCCCCTCGGTGGGGCAGGCGCTGCCAGATCTCCTCGGTGATGAAGGGCATCACCGGGTGGGCCAGCCTGAGGAAGGTCTCCAGCACCTCCCAGAGCACCCCCTGGGCCGTCCTCTTTGCCGCGGCGTCCCCTCCGTAGAGGCGCGCCTTGGCCATCTCCAGGTACCAATCGCAGAAGTCCGACCAGAAGAAGTCGTGCATGGACCGGCAGGCCTCGCTGAAGTTGTAGGCCTCGAAGTCCCCGTCCACCTCCTCCACCAGCCGGGCCAGGCGGGATAGTATCCAGCGGTCCTCCAGCAGCAGCCCCTCCCTTGGGGAATCCTCCGGGGGGGCGAAGCCGTCCAGGTTCATCAGCACCAGGCGGGAGGCGTTCCATATCTTGTTGCAGAAGTGGCGGCTGCCCTCGATGCGCTCGCGGGAGAGGAAGATGTCGCGCCCGGGCACGGCGATGAAGCCGAGGGTGAAACGCAGGGCGTCGCACCCGAACTCGTCGATGACGTCCAGCGGGTCGATGACGTTGCCGGAGGACTTGCTCATCTTCTTCCCCAGCTCGTCGCGGATGAGGGCGGTGATGAAGACCTCGCGGAAGGGCACGTCCCCCATGAAATGCAGCCCGTTCATGATCATGCGCGCCACCCAGAAGAAGATGATGTCGAAGGCGGTCACCAGGACGGAGGTGGGGTAGAAGTAATCGAGGTCGGCGGTGCGCTCCGGCCACCCCATGGTGGCGAAGGGCCACAGGCCCGAGGAGAACCAGGTATCCAGTACGTCGGGGTCCTGCTCCAGCTCGCCCCCGCAGGGGCATCCTTCGGGGTCCTCCTCGCTCACCAGCGTTTCCCCGCAGGAGCGGCAGTACCAGGCGGGGATGCGGTGCCCCCACCAGAGCTGGCGGCTGATGCACCAGTCGCGGATGTTGTTCATCCAGTCGAAATATACCTTGCTCCAGCGTTCCGGCACGAAGCGGATGCGGCCTTCCTCCACCGCTCGTATGGCCGGCTCGGCCAAGGGCCGCATGCGCACGAACCACTGTTCGGAGAGATAGGGTTCTATGACCGTGTGGCAGCGGTAGCAGTGCCCCACGGCGTGGCGGTGCTGCTCTACGCGGACCACGCGCCCCTGTTCCTGAAGGTCGCGTAAGACCGCCTCACGCGCCTGGTAGCGGTCCAGCCCCCTGTAGGGCCCCCCTTCCTCGTTGACCACCGCCCGCGGGGTGAATATGTTCACCTCGGGCAGGCCGTGCCTGCGCCCCATCTCGAAGTCGTTGGGGTCATGGGCCGGGGTCACCTTGACCAGCCCCGTGCCGAAAGCCGGGTCCACGAAATCATCGGCGATTATCGGCAGCGGCCTGCCCAAGAGGGGGAGCACCGCCCGTTTGCCCAGGAGATGTGAGTAGCGCCGGTCCCGAGGGTTCGCCGCCACCCCGGTGTCCCCCAGCATGGTCTCCGGGCGGGTGGTGGCCACTTCGATGTGACCTCCGTCCTCCAGGTCGTAGCGGATGTGCCAGAGATGCCCCTCCACCTCGGCGTGCTCCACCTCGATGTCCGAGAGGGCCGTGCAGCAGCGGGGGCACCAGTTGATGATGTAGTATCCGCGGTAGATGAGCCCCTCCTCGTGAAGGGAGACGAAGACACGCCGCACCGCCCGGCAGTACTCGTCGTCCATGGTGAAGCGCAGGCGGCTCCAGTCGCAGGAACAGCCCAGTTTTTTCAGCTGCTCGATGATGGTGGACCCGTATTTCTCCTTCCAGGCCCAGACCTCGCGCAGGAAGGCCTCGCGCCCCATCTCCCAGCGGCTCCTGCCCTCCTCCTGCAGCTTGCGCTCCACCACGTTCTGGGTGGCGATGCCGGCATGGTCGGTCCCGGGCAGCCAGAGGGTGGCCCGCCCCTGCATGCGCCTCCTCCTGACGATGAAATCCTGCAGGGAGTTGTTCAGGGCATGGCCCATGTGCAGGGAACCGGTCACGTTGGGAGGCGGTATGACCACGCTGAAAGGAAGGCGCTCTCCGTCAGGGAGATCGTGGAAGTAACCCCGTTCCTCCCAGAAGCGGTACCACTTCCCCTCCACCTCGGAGGGCTCGTAGGCGCTGGGCATCGCCTCGGAGGAGGTGGCGCCGCCCGCCTTCCCCTCCCCTCTCGCTTCCCTCTCATCCCCATCCGCCGGGGCGCCATCGGGTACATCGGACATCGTCGCTCCTCGCTCCCCTTTCCGTTTTTCCAGCATATTACCATGTAGTCCCGCATACCCCAAAAGCGGGGCCGCCCTTCCTGCGCCGGGCCGCTAACGACCCCAACCGACCCAGGGTCATGGTGAGGGTCGGGGCTTACTCCCGGGCCGGGCCATGCCCGGCCTCCAGGTCCCTGATTAGATGTCCGAGTATGCCGTTGACGAACCTGCCGGATTCCGAGGTGGAGAAGCGCTTGGCCATCTCCACGCACTCGCTGGCGGAGACGCCGTTGGGGACATCGTCGCGGTAGAGGATCTCCGCCGTCGCCATGCGCAGCAGGTTGCGGTCGATGATGGGCATCCTCTGCAGCGGCCAGCGGTCGGAATAACGCTCGATGACGCCGTCAACATCCTCCTTGTGTTCGCGCAGCAGCTCTAGGAGCTCCATCGTGTAGGGGGGCAGCCGCCGCCCCTTGCGGTCCTCCAGGTAGGCGGAGATCATCTCCTCCGCGCTCCTGCCGGTGACCTCCGCTCCGTACAGTATGTACAGGGCCAGGTACCTCGCCTTTCTCCTGCCCCTCAAAGCGCCCCCTCTCCGACCCGACTCTGACCTGAGACCGCTTTTTTACCGCCGCTCCTCAGAACCCTCCCGATCTCCGCCGCCGAAGGCGAGGCGCCCGCCGCCATCGCCTTTTCCCCTACGGAGTCAAGGGAGTGTGCAGGCTCGCCACATCCACATCCACCGCGATCACCCGAAAGCCGGTCATGGCCTCCACGGCTTCTTTGACCAGCTCCTGCGCGGACCTCCCCACCTCCAGGGCGTCCTGCCCGTAGTCCACTCCCAGATCTATGTTGAGTTTGACCTCATCTCCGTCCCGGGACGCCCTTATGCCCCTGGCCAGGTTCTTCTTACGCGGCCTGGACTCTCCGGGATCGGCTCCCGCACCCGGGCATGATCCCCCCTTGAGCTGCAGCAGGGCCAGGCCCGCGATGAGCTCCAGCACGCCTGAATGAAGCTTGAACCCCTCCGCCATAGCCGCCCCCTCAGCTCACCCGCTCCACGTACTCACCGCTGCGGGTATCCACCTTTATGCGGTTTCCCTCCTCTATGAACAGGGGCACCTGCACCACCGCCCCCGTTTCCAGCACGGCGGGCTTGCTCCCGCCGCTGACGGTATCCCCCTTCACCCCGGGGGAGGTCTCGGTCACCTCCAGCTCCACGAAGGTGGGGAGCTCCACGCCGATGGGTCTGCCTTCGTAGAGGGGCATGTCCACAACCGTGTCCTCCTTGAGGAAGCGAGCCGCCTCCCCCAGTTCCTCCTCCTCCAGGGTCATCTGCTCGTAGGTCTCCATATCCATGAAGTGGAAGTGGGTGCCCTCGCGGTAGAGGTATTGCATCTTCCGCTTGTCCAGCACCGCCAGCTCCACTTTCTCCCCCGCCCGGAAGGTCCTCTCGATGACCGCCCCCGTCTTCAGGTTGCGCAGGCGCGAACGTACGAAGGCGCCTCCCTTTCCCGGTTTCACGTGCTGGAAGTAGAGTATGTTGTACAGGGTGCCGTCCAGCTCTATGGTCATCCCGTTGCGAAAATCATTGGTGGTTATCATCTCTTCGCTCCTCCTCCACCGGTCTTCCCGTACCCGGCCCGTATCCGCTCCGTGAGCCGCATATAAGGATAACGCATACGCCCGACCGTGGGCAGCCCTCTGTGATGATCTGTGATAACGGTATCATTCATCGAAGCGCGATTAACTGACCTCTGATTTGTGATAATTTGTGATAATGGTGTCAGACACCGAAGGGGCGCCGGAGAGGGGGAAGGGGATGGGTGTAATGGCGCTGTGCAGGGAAAATGCGTTTAACTGACCGCTGGTTTGTGATAATTTGTGATAATGGTGTCTGACACCGAAGATAATGGTTGGGGGCCGTCGTGGGTGAGCAGGAACATGTCCTCCACCCGCACGCCGCCCACTCGGGGGAGGTAGAGGCCCGGCTCGATGGTGAAGACCATGCCCGCCTCCAGGCGCTCATCGCTGTTGACGCTCAAGTGGGGGGCCTCGTGCACCTCCAGCCCCACCCCGTGCCCCAGGGAGTGGGCGATGAAGCGCCCCAGGCCCGCCTCCTCCAGCACCGAGCGGGCCAGCCGGTCCATGTCGGCGGCCCTCACCCCCGGCCGCAGCTCCCGCAGCACCCTCTCCCGCGCCCGCAGCACCGCGTCCGCCGCCCTCCTCAGCCCGCCTCGCGGCCTCTCCGGCAGGACGGTGCGGGAGAGGTCGGCGTGATAGCCGTCGAGCACCGCCCCCCAGTCCACCAGCAGGAGCCCTCCCCCGCGCAGACGCCGAGAGGACGGCTTCCCGTGGGGAAGGGCCGACCTCGTCCCCGAGAGGGCTATGGTGGGGAAGGAGCGGTCATCGGCGCCGCGGCGACGCATCTCCGCCTCCAGCTCCCCGGCGAAGGACGATTCGCTCCATGCCCCCGGGGGAGCGTCTTTCAGCATGCCGAGCACCTCCGTCAGGGCCGCCTCGCTCAGGCGCGCCGCCCGCCTGAGCAGCTCCACCTCGCCCACGTCCTTCACCGCCCGCGGCGACGCCGCGGCTCCCCCGGCGGCCCTCAGAGGCGCCCCCCTCCCCGCCTTTCTCCTCCACTCCGAGACGAAGGCGGCGCTAACCGCCCCCGGCTCATAGCCCAATCGGCGAATACCCATCTCGCGGGCCGCCTCCCCCAGGGCCTCGAACAGGCCCTCCCTGCAGACGACCACCTCGCATCCGGGGGCTTCCCTCGCTGCCTGCAGCTCGTATCTCCCGTCGGTGAACAGGCGGCAGGAGCCCGGGGCGATCAGGGCTTGGCCGTTGGAACCGCTGAAGCCCGTGTAGTAGCGCAGGTTCGCGGGGTCGGCCAGGAGGTAGCCGTCCGCCCCCCGCCTGACCGCCTCCTCCAGAAGCCGCTCGCGGCGGGACGAGAGGGCCTGCGCGCCGCGCCTCTTTCCCATGGGCCGCATTGTAGCACGTTAGGGCGGCCGACCTATAGACAGCCCCCCTTTTGGGGCTTCGCCCAAAGGTTTGGGGGCGCCGGGCGGCGCCCCCCTCGAAAAGGGCACATGAGGCCCCGGCGGTCGCGTCACAACTCCTTCCAGGATTTCACCTGGAAGGGGATGGGGAAGCCCTCCACGGGCACGTTGGGCTTGCGGTAGGTGATGCCGGTATCTACTATAACGCCCCAGTCGGTATCCGGGGTATATATGCTCCCCTTCGCGGTGATCTGGCCCAGGATGTCGCGGAACCACCCCAGGGAATACTGCACCGCGTAGTCGCTGGGGTTGTTGGGGTTGTGGTAGCCGGAATAGACGAATATCTTGTCCGTGGCGAAGATATTGAAGGTAATATGGCTGTTGTGGATGAGCTTGCCCTTGGCGATGGCCTGG
>JACVIY010000016.1 GCA_015711755.1 Candidatus Geothermincola secundus
GGTGATAGACCTTTTCAGAAAAGCCGTGCCGAGGATCGTCCAGATAGGCGGGAACGCCACTATCGGCAAGGGCCTGGTGCGTTTGAGCGCAGCGGAGGTGTGAGGTATGCCCGAGAGTAAAATCGTCAGTACCCTCGAACAGGGACGCGCGGCAGCGGCTTACGGATATGTCAAGGATGCGGTGGGTCAACTGGGGGATAAGCGAAAAAAGGAATATAAGTCCTACGTGAAGAAGCTGCCTGTCATGATCAAGACCAACGGGCTGGGCCAGACCCTCGCCTTCATAAAGGCAAAGGGCAGTGATGCGTATTCCAAGATATACGAACAGCTCAAGGACTGGCTTTCCAGATGCCCCAATCCGATTATTGGGGGCGGCAGCGATCTGGTCGAGGCGGTTATAAACCTGGATAGCGGGGAATACCGTGCGGCCACATCAGAGACTCTATCACTGCTCAAGTGGATGCGGCGCTTCGCTGACGGGATGATCGAGGGCGAAAGCAATGAGTGAGGTTGAGAAAAAAAGGGGCGTCCTGAAGATTAAGCCTACTAAGAAAAAAGGGTTTCATGCTGTGTTCGTAAGAGAGGATGGGAAGGAGATCCCCCTCAGCCAGTGGGAATTCAGTGATGACGCCCTGAACGGCATGGAGTGCGAGTTGGAGATGCAAGGCGGGGCGCCGAAAGAGATCTACATTAACGGCGAGATATTTCCAAAGAGGCGAGTTGGAACGGAAAATCACAGAAATAAAGTTGAGGCAGGGGGCCGGCATCGACAAGGGGAGGTAGCTGTGGCCAATAATATGGGTGGTCGAAATCCCAGGAACCAATATATTGATCTCTGGAAAATCGATAACACCCAGCTCCCCAAGGACACGAGGGCTCTGATTCAAAGACAGGAGGAAATCGAGAACTACGCGTTGATGCTGAACAAAGCCGCCCAGCTCATCGAGGATAATGGCAAAGAACCGAATGAGAGCTTCAAGCTCTTCGTCCGCGAACGGCCAACACGCGGACAGAAGGGAAGAAAGCTATGCGCGGAGCCCTATGGTTACGGAGGCTTTGATTTTAAAGAGCTATTGAAGCGACTGGATTATCTGCGGACCTTAGCCGAAGGTTACAAAGTGATCGAGGTAGGCGAGATGAAGCCGGAATGGAGGATGATCGTAGGTCTCGGCGGCGGCAACGTTTACGAGACCTCCATCACCCTGCATCACATATACGGATTCCCCTACATCCCCGGGAGCGCCGTCAAAGGCATCACCAGAAGCCACATCGTCGATACTCTTCTATATCCTATCTTTCCCGAAGAGGGGCTGTCGGTGATCGATGCGGTCATCGATTTAACTTCGGACGGTGGTTGGCGGGGCGCTCGACCTTTGGGGCTGTCGGTGATCGATGCGGTCATCGATTTAACCGATCTCGATGCCTTGAGGGAAAAATGCCGAAACGGTGAGAATGACGAGGCCTTGAAAAAACTGAGGAAGAGTCTTGAAAGGGACGAGGGAGGTCCAGGTGAGGATCTCCTCTTGAAGGTCCTGGAAGGGTGGGACGAACTGGATAGAGTGAGGGAGGTTTTCGGCAACCAGGCCCGTCGCGGCAAGGTGGTCTTCTTGGATGCTTATCCGGTAAAAGGACCGACGATAAAGACCGATATCATGAACCCGCATTTTTTAAAATATTACTCGGAGGGAAGCCCTCCTGTCGATTCCATGAGTCCGGTGCCCATCCACTTCCTGACCGTGGAGGATACGCCCTTCCGTTTTTTTATAATGGCCGAGGAGCGTCATAGCGATGTGCTGGATGAGCCGATAGGCGGCAAAGTCATGGCGGAATGGGTCAGATCGGCACTTAAAGAGCATGGCATCGGGGCTAAGACCTCGGTGGGTTACGGCTACATGAAATAGGCATGACTCAGCCAGCCGCAACCTTGACATGGATATAAAAGCTCTGCCGCCCTTCATGCTGATATTCGGGCAGGCAATCCTTCGCAAACCATCAGCCCACATTGAATGCTATTCCGTGACTGTGGGAAAAGGGGGCGCAGCAGATAACCCGGGAAGAAGGTGGTCGAGCGGGTGGCGCGCAGGAGGCGTGCATGGGGGATATCGACTACCGGGCAAGCCGCGGCCTTGACGCCTCCCTCACGCGCTCCCTTTCCGAGAGCCGCTTCTTCACCTCCTCATCAACCGTAATCATCACCGACCCCACCGGTACCGGCAAGGCCTATCTCTGCTGCCCCCTGGCCCACCGGGCCATGAGGAGGGGTTCTCCGCCATCTGCTTCCGCGCTCCGCGCCTCTTCGAGCAGCTGCACATATCCCGTGCCGACGGCCCCTGGGCCGGGCTGCTATATGAGCAGACCTGGGCAAAGGTGCTGGTGATAGACGACTGGGACTTGTCCGCGATTTCCGATTCCGAGCGCCGGGACTTCCTGGAGGTCATCGAGGACCGGCACGGCTCCGGTGCGCTTATCATGGCCTCGCAGCTTCCCGTCTCCTCCTGGCACGAGGTCATCGGCGAGCCCGCCACCGCCGACGCCATCCTGGACAGGATCGTACACAATGCCCATAGAATCGAGCTCAAGGGCCCTTCTGTGAGAAAGAGAAAGCCCGGGAAGGGAAGCGGGGATGGAGTGAACGGCGTCATCCGGGCCGCCCTTCGCCACCGGCTGGGATCAACCTCATCGAAGGAGGACGGCTGGCAGGCAAAGTTGATGCCTCGTGCCGATGCTGATAAAAAGGAGGTGATAGGTTCTCAGAAAAGACGGAAACCAGATGTCAAGCTGGACAGTTGGGGGTCAGGCATACGTCCGGCGCCGCTTCGCTCCGGGAGTGTCCGCGTTTATGCAATCAGGTGTCCGGATTCATGCAATTGAGCATCGTAGCCTTTTCGTCTTGATTAATTATGAGTCAATTCGGATTGTGGACAAAGGTCCTTATTTCATCCATACTTTCTGAAGAAGAACCGAAACATCAATTGAGTTTTTCCATAGGTATCCCTGCAGCCGTTCAAGAGGAACATGGATGGGCGCAAGGAACCATGAAGCCGATGTTGGCATAGGGAAGGTGCTTGGAAAGTGGAGCCGCTGTGTCCGGTGCAGGTCTGGGAGGAGCCGCCGCTGGCCGAGCTGGCGCTGGAGACGGCGGCGGGGGCTGCCATGCTGGCCTACGGGGGCTGGCTGGTGGGCAAAAACAGGTTCAAGCTGCTGCCTCTGTGGGCGGCCGCCTTCCTCTCCTGGTTTACATTGTGTAAATATCTTATCTGCACCCGCTGCGAGCGTCACGGGCAGCTGTGCGAGTTCTACGGGCTGGGGAAGTACGCCGCCCGCCTCTTCCCGGCCCAGCCGGGGAGGACCCTGGACGCCGCGGGGATAACCGCAGAGGCCGCCTCCGCGGGGACGCTCTACTTCCTCCCGCTCCTGGCCTCACTGGGCAGGCCGCGAGACCTCCTCAAATACATGCCCGTGCTGGCGGCGGCCCTGCTCACCCAGTTCCTCGTCTCCTGCCGGCGATGCGCTCTCACCGCCACCACGCCCTGGAAAGCCGCTTGCCCCAACTATAAGCTGGCGCGGCGGGTCTTCGTCTGAGCGCCTACCAGCGCCGGGTTTGCCCAAGCATTAGAGTAAAAGGCCAGAACCATCTCACGGCAGCGGATAAACGCGATACCGCTCTATTTGTCCGACGTCTGTCCTTTGCCCGGAAGATCGTGATATGCAGCAGGTCGGGTTATTGCCTACCTATGCGGTCCGCTCACACTCTGCGATGATACCTCCCCCTAAGACCAGGTCACCGTCATAGAACACAGCGTGTTGACCGGGGGCCGCAGGGGCCCTTGCCTCTGCGAACTCGAGCCTGGCCGATTCGTCGCCCAAGGGGACAAGCAACGCTCTCGCCCCTTCTTCCCGATATCTTGTCTTGACCGTCACTCGGATGGGATGGTCAGGGCTTTCGATGGACACGTAATTGCAATTGCTGAGCAAGACGCTGTTCACCATCGATGAATTCCTCGGGGCGACCATAAGGGAGTTGCCCTCGGCGTCGATGTCCACGACGTATAGGCGAGCTTCGCCCGATAGGCCCAGGCCCCGCCTCTGCCCCACGGTGTAGCGGGCCGCTCCTCGATGCATGCCGATAACCTTTCCCTCCCTGTTCAATATCGGTCCGGGGCGGAGTGAGCGGCTGGATGCCTTTTCAAGCAAAGCGATACGCCCGTCTTTTCCTGCGAAGCAGAGGTCCTGGCTTTCCGGCTTGTCGTGGACATCAAGTCCCATCTCTTTACAAAGTTCCCGTGCTTCTTCCTTGGTCCGATCCCCGAGCGGGAAGAGGGCGTGAGCTAATTGCCTCTGAGTCAGGGAATAAAGGAAATAGGATTGATCCTTATGCTCATCCGCTCCCTTTCTCAGAATATATCGATCCTTATCGGCATCATAGGAGACGCGGGCATAATGTCCCGTGGCCAGAGAATCAGCGCCCAACCCCATGCATACGCGCAGAAGGCCGTCGAATTTTACCGCCTCATTGCAGATAACGCAGGGATTGGGGGTCTCCCCCTTGAGGCGACCCTCCACAAAGGGCTCGATCACCTTCTCCTTGAAGAGCCGCTTGAAGTTCAGGACGTAGAAGGGTATCGAGAGGGCCTGAGCCACCTTCCTGGCATCATCCATGGAAGCCAACCCGCAACAATGCTTTGATCCTCCGCTGAGGTCTTTCGATCCCATCAAATCAAGGCCTATCCCCACAACCCTGAAACCCCGCATCTTGAGGAGGGCAGCTGCGCAGGAAGAATCCACGCCTCCCGACATGGCTACAACCACCATCGGTCTCATATAAATCATATAAAGGCATCACCTAAAGTTTCACTCCGGAAACCTGTCGCAGCCTGTTCACCACCTCGGGCAGCACCTCCAGCACCTTATCGATCTGGGATTCCGTGTTATCCCTACCGAGAGAGAAGCGTATGCCGCCCTCAGCCGTTCTCGGCGGTATCCCCATGGCCAGAAGAACGTGTGAGGGCTCGGTGGAGCCGGAAGTGCAGGCCGATCCGGTTGAAACCGCTATCCCCAATAGGTCCAGGTTCAGAAGGAGCGACTCGCCCTCTATCCCGTCGAAGCTGACATTGAGAATATTGGGAAGAGTTCGCTCAGGGCTTCCATTGCGCCTCACGAGATCTATTCTTTCCGATATGCCGGTCCATAATCTGTCTCGCAGCTTCCGCAGGCGGCAACGCGTTTCCTCGAGTTCCTCGGTCGCCAATCTCAACGCCGCGGCAAAAGCAGCGATCCCCGGGACATTCTCGGTCCCGGGGCGCATTCCGCGCTCGTGATGGCCGCCGAACAAGATAGGTTCTATGGGGGTTCCCTTCCTTATGTAAAGGGCACCGACTCCCTTGGGCCCGTAGACCTTGTGGGCCGATAAAGACAGAAGGTCGACCCCCAGGTCGTTCACGTCGACAGGTATCTTCCCCACCGCTTGGACCGCATCGGTGTGTATGACTATGCCCCTTTCGCGGGCGATTTTCCCGATTTCGGATACGGGCTGCAGGGTTCCGGTCTCGTTATTGGCGAGCATCACCGAGATCAATATGGTCTCGGGGCGCAGCTCTCGGAGCAGGCTCTGGACATTCAGAACGCCGCTGGGATCGACGGGGATGTAAGAAAGGCGGAAACCCTCACTCTCAAGTGACTTACAGCAGTTGAGGACGGCGTGGTGTTCGATGCTCGAGGTGATGATGTGATCCCCCTTCCGCCTCAGGGCTCGGGCTGTCCCCCTTAGTGCGAGGTTATCGCTTTCCGTACCTCCGCTGGTGAACACGATCTCCACCGGGTCGGCGCCGATCGAGGCCGCCACCTGCTCCCGGGAATCCTCCAGCATCCTCTTTGCCTGTTGTCCTGCGGTGTGGATGCTCGAGGCGTTCCCGAAGAGCGTCTCCTGCGCTTCTCTCAGGGTCTCCAAGACCTCCCGCCTGAGAGGGGTGGCAGCCGCATGGTCGAGATAGATGATCTCATCGGTCATGGTGTCCCTCCTTTATGGTATTCCCCTTTGGTTCACGCGATGTCGATGATCACCGACAATCCCATCCGCTCCTCCGATCCTACCCTTATTCTGATGAGCTCCGAACGCCGACTTTCAGATCCACGGGAAATAGGATTCGGCGGCCTGAACCCGCGGATATGCGGGAGCGGGCCGGGGGCGCACGCGGCACCCCCGGCGCTTCTGCCCTCAGACCACGGCCTTTTCCTTCAGAGGCTTAAAGGCGTAGTCGTCCTCCGGCCCCGGCAAAGAGGCCAGGGGTTCGGTGAGGAGAAACCTCCCCTCGGATATCCAGGCCTTGAGTATCTCCGCTATCTCCCTCGCCTTGGGGTAGCTGGAGAGCGGCGCGGTGGGAACCTCTTTGCCCTGGATGCGGATGGAGCCGCTCTTCAGCTCGGCGTAACTGACCTTACCCAAACTTTCCGCTTGCAGGTTGGGATAGGCGACGCTGTAGTCAACGATCTGGGTGAAGATTTCCTCGTCCCTGACCGCGGTATATCTCACGATCTCCTCGTCGAGCACGGGGATAGGAACTCCCACCCCGACCACCAGAGTTGCTCCGTAGCCCTGGAATGAGGCGCCCACGAGCCACTTGGGGCTCATCTGCTTCAAGTCTCCCTGCAGGGCCAGGGTTCCCGCAGGCGCAAGCGGCACCCCGTTCTCCCCTCGCTTGACCCCTGGGGCGTGTTGGGTTCCCGGCCCGATGACGTAGCCCACGCCTCCGCCCAGGAAAATGCGCGTGCCGATCCCTATGGTTTTATACAGGGGATCGTTGAGCAGAGGGGAGAGCTGGCCCGCGCTGCAGTAATTCGCATTTCCCAGGTCTGGCTTCAGCGCTCCCATATAGGTGTAGATGATCTCGTCGGATAGGTTGACGGCGCAATTGTAATTCTGATAGGCGTTCCTTGGGTTGAAGAGGACCGCCTCGTTCAGATCCCGTATGTTGATATAGGTCTCCAGCTCCCTGCGGGGATAGCAGTCGGTGCCGTAAGCCCTTGCGGTGAGCCTCACGTCTTTTCCCGCCGCCAGGTCCTGGATCACGTGCCCTCCGCCGTATCTGAACTCGCCGGGATAGACCTTGTTTCGCGGGTCCTCAGGATCCAGAGCCGTCGCGCCTATTATCACATCGACAGCGGCCAGGCCCGCGTAGGCTTCAACCCCGTTGAGCAGCACCCTCCCGCCGCCCAACTTGATCCTCGGCTTCGAATGCCCGATGTTGAAATAGGCGGCGGATGAGCACATCGGCCCGAAGGTTCCGGTGGTCACGACATCCACTTTCTCCGCGGCTTTTTCGGCGCCCTCCTTCTCGACGATATCGATTATCTCTTCCGCGGTGACCACGACCGCCTCACCCTTCTTGATCCTCTCGTTTATCTCGGCTATGGTCTTGGCCATGACGACCTCCTTTACGCTTTGTCCTCCATAAGATATGGGCGATTTATAGATACGGTACGGCCGTATTCTGGTAAAAGGGGCGAATGCGGCCGAAGGTATGCATGATCCATACCAACGGCACCACCTCCCGAAAAGCCGCAGATCGGTCAAAAGATGTTATCTTTTCGCTCATATGGTTACGCCCTCCGGAAAGTCCTCGAAAAGCCAGGTGGACAGATAGCGTTCCCCCGTGTCCGGAAGGACCACGACCACCAGCTTGCCTTCGTTCTCGGGCCTCTTGGCCACCTGGATCGCGGCCCATGCGGCGGCTCCCGAGGAGATGCCCACGAATATCCCTTCCAGCCTGGCGAGGTCCCTGGCGGTTTTCCCGGCCGCGTCTTCCTCGACGGTGATCACCTCGTCTATGAGGTCCGTTCTAAGGACTTCCGGGATGAAACCCGCGCCGATTCCCTGTATTCCATGGGCCCCGGGCTCGCCTCCGGAGAGTACCGGCGACTTTGCAGGCTCCACGGCGACCGCGCGGAATCCAGGTTTTCTTGCCTTGATCACCTCGGCGACCCCCGTCAGCGTTCCTCCCGTGCCGACCCCGCTGACCAGGATGTCCACCTCTCCCTCGGTGTCGTTCCAGATCTCCTCCGCGGTGGTCTCCCGATGTATCCTGGGGTTCGCGGGATTGGCGAACTGCTGGGGCATGAAGCTGTTGGGGATGATGCCGACCAGCTCCTCCGCTTTGCGCACCGCTCCGGCCATGCCCTCCGATCCGGGCGTCAGCACTATCTCCGCCCCGAATATGGCAAGTATCTTCCTGCGCTCGACGCTCATGGTGTCCGGCATGGTCAAGACCAGGCGATAGCCCTTCGCCGCGCATACGAAGGCCAGGGCTATCCCGGTGTTCCCGCTGGTGGGTTCGATTATGGTGGTCTCTTTTCCGATGAGTCCCTTACGCTCGGCGTCCTCGATCATGCTCGCGCCTATCCTGTCTTTCACGCTGGACAAGGGATTGAAGGATTCCAGTTTGGCGTAGATGCGCGCTCGCGCATCCCCCGCCACCCTGCGCAGTTTCACCAGCGGCGTTCCGCCTATGGTCTCGGTTATGTCCTCAAAAAGCCTTTTCATACGGCATTCTCCTCCTTGCCGAAGTTCATTGATGAACCCACTGATGGATGTGGCCATCGAGTCTATGGGTCTTGATCGGGCCTAACGATCTTCAGAGGAAAAACGGTTTAAAGGCGTTGCATGATGCATAGGCAACACCTGCCTATGCAAATGCTGAAAGCGGATCCATGGACATCGGACATCGGATCCGTATTGTGCGGTCCGGTTTTATGCTCTCCAGAAGGGATCAGCCCCTCCATCTTTTCCCTCCTTCATGCTCTTTGTTGTAAAGTATATTATTACGATAGAATATGTCAAGATTATATGATAAGAATTTCTCGATTCTCGATTTTTGTTTCGAAAAGATCTGTGAATCTATTCTTCTCTTTTAGTCAGGAGATGACTTTTCCCTGATCAACTTGGAATGAGCTCCCGCCAAGCCACTTGAGCCCCCGCATCCCGGGCCCGGAACACGGTGAAAGGTTTGACCGGAGCCAGGCCCGAGGGAGAGTGCTCGCCGGGTATGCGCTAGCCCCCGCATCCCGGGCCCGGCACACGGTTAAAACAGCATCACTTTGGGCATGGTGCCGGTCTCGTAGTCCCAGCGTCGGTTGCTGATGTTGTTGGGGTCTACGGCTTTCTTGAGCTCCGTCAGGGTGTCCATGTACACCGAGAGCCCGGGGTAGGCCATGGGGAACACCATGTCCGTCATGGGCAGGCCCTTGACCATGGGGATGATGCCGGCGGCGAAGATCGCCCCTTCTTTCATGCCCGTAAGCACCGCCCGGAAATAGGTGAAGAGGGTGCCGATAAGGTCGTCGGGGTCGGACTGATTGGCGTAGAGGTCGAACTCCAGATAGGCCACTCTTCCCATGTGGTAGGGCTGGAAATACAGCCCCGGCTCGTCCGGTTTGAGTACATCGTCGTTGGTCCCCGCCTGCCTGGTGGTGGCGATGCGCATGGCCTCCTCCACCAGGGCCAGGTTGTCCAGGCGGTCCATGAGGGCTCCGATGAGGAAGCTCCCCTTGACCCTCTGCACCCGTACCGTCTCCCGCATGTATTTGAGGACGACAAGGGGGTGCAGCCCCGCTTCCTCCATCATGGCGTGCAGCGTTTCCGGCTCCAGGAAGTCGAACTTGTCGCTGATGTCCGAGAGCATGCGCCTGGTAAGCTCGGTCTTCAGGCGGGCCTCCTCCTCGCTGGCTCCCCCGAAGACGGAGAGGATTATGTTGCGGGGCATGACCGGGACCACCGACTCCGCCTGCTTGTTGTCGTTGACGATGAAGGGGCCGAAGAAAGTGTTCTGGGTCTGCAGGAGCTCGATGGCCAGGTTGTCGCGGGCGATGGCATAGAGCGCCTCGATGATCGGCCCCATGCCGCTCTCCTCGTATATGGGATAGAGGTAATATGCGTGCTCCGGCTCGGGGTAGAGGCGCAGGGTCAGCTCGGTGACTATGCCCATGGTGCCCGTGGCGTAGCGGAACAGGTTGGTCATGTCCGGACCCGGGCCGGGCAGATGGGCCGGGATCATCCCGCAGGAACGCGGCCCCGCCTCGAATACCTCCCCGGTGGGAAGGACCATCAGGATGTCGATCACGTTGTCGATGCCGAAACCGAACTTGCAGGCCAGGCTGTTGATGTTGCAGCAGGCCAGGTTGGAGATGACCCCCGCGGTGGCCGAGGTGGACGGGTTGGCCACCCGCAGGCCCCTCCTCTGGGCCTCCGCCTGCAGCTCGCAGAAGTTGACCCCCGGCTGTATGCGGGCGTACATGTTGCGCTCGTCGATGTCCAGGATGCGGTCCATGCGCCGCAGGTCGCATTCGATGCCCCCGAACATGGGGATGGTGGCCCCCACCGTGCTGATGCCGGTTCCGAAGGGCATCACGTCCACCTTGCAGCGGTTGGCGATGCGGTAGACCTCGGCCACCTCCTCGGTGGAGGCGGGCATGCATACGATATGGGGGTAGGTACCGGGGATGTAGCTCTGGTCGCGCGCGTAACCGCAGGCGATGGCGGGGTCGTCGCTCACCCACTCCGAGCCGAGCGCTTCCTGAAGGAGCTGCTTGGCCTCGTTCAGTTTCTCGGGCAGGTTGTGGTCCGACTGATATTCGTGGACCACGGGTCGCCTGATGACCCGCCTCCTGGCGAAGTCCTCCCGATAACGGCTCTTCCGCGCCGTGCCGCTCCTCTGCATCGGCCTCACCCCCTAAAGGCTCTTCTCCAGCAAAGAGAACACGTTCTCCACCCGCACTTTGGAGCCCCTGGCCTCCGCTCCTCTGCGCAGCATCTCCTCGCACCAGGGACAGGAGGTCACCAAGGCGTCTGCCTCCACGAACTCCGCCTCAAAGACCCGCTCTTTGGCCGTCCATTCCCCGAATTCGGGGAAGGCGTAGCCGGCCATGCCCCCGTTGCCGCAGCAAAGGGAGTTGTGGCGGTTGCGCGGCAGCTCCACCACCTCCAGGCCCGGTATGGAGGAGAGTATGCGACGCGGCTGATCGTAAAAGCCCAGCCGCCGCCCCAGGCGGCAGGGATCATGCCAGGCGACCTTCATCTTCACTTCCCTGGCCGGGGTGATCTGCTTCTTCTTGATTGCCCCCGCCACCACCTGCACGGCATGCTTCGGCTTTATCTCCATCTCCGGCCCGTATTCCTCGGCGAAGACCCAGGAGCAGTGGGGGCAGAGGGAGATGAGAGTCTCCGCCCCGGAGGCCTCGAACCGCTTGATGTTCTCCAGTCCGAAGGTCTCGAAGAAGTCGCGGTCGCCCAGCTCCAGCAGGGGAGCCCCGCAGCAGAGCTCCTCGCTTCCCAGGATGCCCAGGTCCAGCCCCGCCGCTTTGAGCACGCGCGCGGCGGAGCGGGCCGCCTCCTGAAGCTCCGGCTTGAAGGAATAGTGGCAGCCGGCGAAGAGCAGCGCCTCCACCTTTTCCTTGGAGGCGTCCTTGAGGTCCAATCCCTCGGCCCAGGCGCCGCGCTCGGCTTGGGGCCTGCCCAGGAGGTTGTCCGTCTCTTCCAGGTTGGCAACGGCCTGTGCGTGCTCCTCCGGGGGGCCCCAACCGTCGCGCACCGCCTGCTCCCGCAGCAGCTCGAAGACCCGCATGGGGAATATCTGCTTCACCGGGTAGCACTGCTCCTGGCAGGAACCGCAGAGCATGCAGGTGTACAGGGCGTGCTGCATGGCCGGGGTGGGCTCGATCTCCTGGAGGTCCAGGGCGCGGGCCATCTCCAGCTTGCCCGAGGCGTAGTAGGCCTCGAAGCGGAAGCGGGTTCCCGAGGGGCAGTTCCGCCAGAAGCGGCCATAATCGACTTCCTGCACGTGCACCGCCTGGCAGAGCTTGCACTTTCCGCACAGGGAGTAGTCGCTGCGGAAGTCGGAGAGCACCTCGCGCAGCGCGGTCATCTTCTTCTTCATGGCTCACACCTCCTCCAGGAGCTGCCCGGGGTTCATGCGCCCGTCGGGGTCGAGGATCCTTTTCACCCGCTTGATCATCTCGATGTAGGAGGGTTTGGCCCGGCTGAAGACCATGGAAGCCAGCTCGCCCTTGGGCCTGTCCACCAGGAAGTCCTTCTCCAGGATGGAGCGGTAGGCGGCCCTCCAAGCCTCCCGGGCGTTTTCCGCCTCCCCGGGATCGTGGTAGAGATCGCTCTCGCAGTAGAATGCGCCGCCGAAATAGACGGGGATGAAGAGGTTGCCCGCGGGAGCGAGCCCGCCCGCTTCCGCCGCCTGCGTCCCCGCGGAAAGAGCTTCCGGGACCTGGGGGGAGAACGTGTAGCAGGTCACCGGAAGGGCTGCTCCTTTGTGGTGGTCGCGGTCCCAGCGGTACCAGGGCTTTCCCAGGAGTGAGCCCAGGGCCGAGGTCAGGTCGTCGGCCAGGGCTTTACCTCCCAACTCGGCGGCATCGGCGGAGACCATACCCGACTGCAACTCCACCAGCTCGCGGTGATGCTCGATTGAGATAAGTACCGTCCACGGTGGGAGGGAGGAGTACAGCCCTTCGGCCTTCTCCGGCCCCGCCATCACCGACCAGAAGCGGGCGTCGGCCCCCGCTATCTCGAAGCAGTGGTCCTCGCGGCAGACCTTATAGGAGAACTCCACCGCCTTCTCCAGCTCCTTGAAGCCGAAAGCCAGGACTCGGCGCTCCTCTCGGACCGGGTAGATATAGATGACGCCGTATACCGGTATGCCGAAGATGTCCTCGGAGGCGCCGAAGAAAGGCGATATCTGGGGGCCTTGATCTTCCCGGAAGTCGGCGTGCCCTTCCTCGGCCATCTGCTGACTGCCGGAGACCCAGAGGCGGCCGTCCGCCAGCAGGGCATGGAAGATGGAGAGCTGATAGGCGCGGTTGGCGGTCGAGCCCAGCAGGATGTCGCGGTCGATGTAGGAGCGCACCACGTAAGGGCTCTCGGCGCAGGCCGGCGTTAGCACCTTCATCCCCGCCTTGTCCAGGTGCGGCTGAAGCTTCTCGAAGGTGACTCCCGCTCCGATGTAAGCCATCATGTTGCGTCCGTCCACGTTCTTCACATAGTCCATGCGGACGGGGTCCAATAGCAGCCCTTTGCGCTTGTCCAATCCTTCGGGCAGATAGCGGGTGCGCACGCTGTATACATCAAGCTTGCGGGCCGCCGCCAGCTCCATGACCTCCAGGGCCTGGTCGGTGTCGCGCGGCATCACCCTGACCAGCTCGGTGTCCTTGCCTTCGGCGTCCAGGTACGGCTGCAGGGCCGCCCTCCCTTGGGCGATGCCCTCGGCATCGAGGATGTCGCGAAGCTCACCGGTCAACGTGGCTTCCATGAAGAACCCCCCTCTCCTTCCTCGCCTTGCGGACCTCAGCAGCGAAGTTACAAAAAACCGATATAGTGTCGAATTTAATTATAACATAACGATTTTCACATTTCTACCCATTCCTCAAAGATCGTACCCCTCTCTCGCAGCATCGCTCGATGCGTGAGAAGGCGGTTATGTCACTATGCCTCGTCGGGGCGAACGGTGGGCTCGCGACTGCCCTGTCAAGCGCCTTTGTTGAGCGGTGCGCCTGTAATACCTGGTTGGTCGGGGCAAGAACCCCGCTCCGAGCGTTAAGCGAGAGCCTTGCGTATTCCACAACGCCGTTTTATGAGCGGCATCTTCGCGAAAAGGAAAACATGCCACCGACGAGTATAATAAAATAACCCTTCGAGGAGGTCGGTCGCCTTGTTGTATGTCGCCATTTTTCTTTCTGCCTGCGCCACCTGCATGTGCAACTACGCCCTGTATATACAGAAGCGCGAGCTGAACAACCTGCCGCGGCTGGAAGGGCGAAACTTCTTCCGTACCATAAAGACCTTTTTCACCTGTACCCCTTGGCTGGCGGCTCAGGGTTTGGGGCTCGCGGGGACTTGGGTGCACGCCCTGGCTCTTGGCTTCGCTCCCATGTCCATCCTGGAGACCATCAACACGGCGGGCATCGTCCTGCTGGCCCTGCTGGCCATCTTCAAGCTGGGGGAGAAAGCCAGCCTCATCGACTGGGTGGGCATCGTCTCCATCTTCCTGGGGTTGCTGTTCATGGGAATTACCATGACCGCGCGAACAAGCGAGTTCGGCTATCATGCGGTGGTCCTGTGGTTGCTGGTGTTAGTGTTGCTGGCATCAGCGGGCGCCGCCTTTTTCAGCGGGATAATGAAAAAGGATGAACGCTCCCCCATTTTCATCGCCGCAGGCACCGGCATCTTGGTGGGGACCAACGCCATCTGGATAAAACTGGGGCTGCATGATATATGGGTACGGCTGTGGGATGAGAGTTTCGGGAGGGCCTTGGCCAGCCCCTATCTCTGGGTGATAGTCATCTTCGCGGTGGGCACGCTGCTCCTGCAGCAGATCGCCCTGCAGCGCGGCAAGGCCATAATCGTCATACCGGTCATCACCGGGCTTTCCAACATCATACCCATACTGGTGGGCATCATAGCTTTTCGGGAGCCCTTTCCCGCCTCTTTGGGCATGATCCTCCTGCGCCTGCTCTCCATCGTCATGGTCATCGGCGGCGCCGTATTGCTGTCCTTGGGCGAGGAAGGAAAGGGCGTACAGGACGCGGCGCCGCGGGGCCCGGCGGCGAACGGCCCCTACTCTAAGGAGGCTCGTCGCGTTCAGCGGTAATCCACATATGAACGTATGCGTTGGTAGGCCTTCTCGATGAAGTCGGGGTCGGTGACGCTAACGGATATGGCGCCGTTGGGGCAGGCGGAGGCGCAGCGCCCGCAGGCCCGGCAGTATTCCCCGATGAAAGCTCGCCCGTCCCTTATCTCGATCGCTTGTATGTAGCATTTGCTAACGCACTTGCCGCAGCCGATGCAGTCCCCGGTGACCTCCACGGTTACCCCGTCAAGTCGCGGGAACAGGGGCTCCAGTTTTTCCAGAGGGGAGAGGGCGGTGAAGCGGGTCACGCAGCAGCATTCGCAGCACAGGCAGATGGTCAGCAGGCGTTTTCGGTCCTTCACGCCGTATATGAAATTGTCCACCCTGGCCTTGCCCACGATGGGGACCAACCCCGCCTCCACCGCTCTGCGCAGGTGCTCCCTGGCCTCCTCCACTCCCACCTCTCTGCACCCGTAGCGCTTTATCTCCACGGCGGAGTCACCGAGGAGGATGCAGCCTATGTCCACGGGGTAGTCGCGGCAGCCGAAGCCGGCCCGGCAGCCGCAGTAGGCGGCGATGACCCGGTGGGAGGCCTCCTCGATGAAGCGCTCGGCCAGGGAGACGGGCAGGGGGGCATCGGCGGGCATGCTGATGTCCTCGTTGATGGGCAGCCAGCGCATGTCGGTGAGGTCCTCGCGCAGCCATGGATGCCACCTGTCGGCCAGGGGCAGCCGCGTCAGCAGAGCGGAAGCGGCCTCGATGATGCCGTAGCCCGCCTTTACCTTGAGCCCTTCGTCCCCCCTGCGTTTTATCCTGCGCTTTGCCATCGGCACCTCCATTCGTGATCGGAGCCGCTCCAGAGACCTTCATCCACTGCCTGCCGCTCCTTGATCTCAAAAGCTGGGCAGGGACCTCGCCATCAGGTTAGCACAACGGGAGGTTCGCCGCCGCGCCGGGTCAAGGAGTGTGACGTGAGGAGTCGTATATAATCTTGTCGTCGCGGAGTGAGTCGCCGCGGGCGGCCTGCGGGAAGGAGGGGGGAGATGTCCTTCGGCTATCACTGGAACAGGGAGGATCAGCGGAGGTGGGCCGAGGAACGTCTGTTCCGTTACTTGCGCGACTATGTGGACAGGTTCCACCCCCATTACCGTCGGCTCTTCCGTGAGCGGGGAATAGATGCCGACCGCATCTACACCTACGACGATTTCAGAAAGATACCCATCACCACCAAACAGGATTTCCTGACCGACCAGAAGGCCTTCGTGCTCCAGCCCCGCCAAGACGACACCCCCTATGATGTTGAGCCGCTTCCTGCCGGAAAGAAGCTGGCCTACGCGGCGCGCGCCTTCACTGCCCGTTATCTGCGCGATGTTTACGGCAAGCCCCGCTCCTTCCGGGAGAAGGTGGCGCAGACCGCTATGTACGAGTGGCTGCCCGCCCACTTCAACTTCTCCGGGGGCACCACCGGCATGCCCGCCTCCGCCGTCTTCACAACCTACGACCTGCGCGAGAACGTGCGCAAGGTGCACGGCATGCTTTACGAGACGGGGTGGGAGATGGACATGCGCACCCTCAACCTCTTCCCGGCCGTGCCCCACCTGGCATTCTTCGCACCCATCACCGTGGCCTTCACCGTGGACACGGGCGGCGCGGTACTGCACACCTGCGGGGGCAAGGCCATCCCCACCGAGCGCCAGGTGATCATCGCCTCCATCATGGGATTCCAGATGATCACCTCACTGCCCAGCTATCTGCTGTACTGGCTGAAGACGGCCGTGGAGCTGAAGGAGAAGGGTTGGATACAGGGCCTCCCGGGCATCAGGCAGGTCATCGCGGGGGCGGAGCCCATGACCGACGAGTACCGCAGGCGCATCAAGGGCTACCTGGAGGAACTGGGCTCGCCCGGCGTGCGCATCATGGAGGTCTACGGCATGACCGAGATGAAGGCGGGGTTCTTCGAGTGCGGCGAGAAGACGGGGGTGCACCTCAACCCGGAGTTCTACTACTGGGAGATGCTCGACCCGGAGACCCGCGAGCCGGTGCAGTGGGGGGATCCGGGAGTGCTGGTCTTCAGTCACATCGGTTGGCGCGGCACGGTGCTGCTGCGCTACTGGACGGGCGACCTCATCCAGGGGGGGATGGTCTGGGAGAAATGCCCCTCCTGCGGACTGACGCTGCCGCGTATCTTCACCCCCATCGTGAGGGCGGAGAAGGATTTCACCAAAGTAAAGGGGGCCCGCGTGCCCCTGCTGGAGTTCCAGCGCGCTCTGCACGGGGTGGAGGGGCTGGAGTCCTTCCAGGTGGTGCTGGGCAAGGAGGACGAGGGGGACGCCCTCTCCCGCGACAAGGTGACCGTATATGCATGCGCGGAGCCGGGGGCGGAGGAGGCGGCGTTGCGCGAGCGCATCGTCAACAGCGTGCGCATGGGCACGGAGATCTCCCCGGACGAGGTGGTCTTCATGGATTCCAAGGCCCTGGAGGCGCGGCTCTTCGAGCGCACCGGGCTGAAGGCGGACTGGGTGGTGGACCGGCGCGAGGTCTCCCTCACCGCGGGAGCAGCGGTGACGGAGCCCGATCCAGAGGGGCAAGTCGAAGAGACGGAGGACGATGAGGCGGAAAAGAGTGATCAACGGTGAGGAGGGGTTCCCGCAAGGCCTGGGCGGCGATTGCGGTGACACTGCTCCTGAGCGGCATACCTGCGCTCACCTGCGCGAAGACCAGAGGGAAAGGTGGAGCGGCGGCGGGCGACGTCGGGGTCTTCCGGCAGGCGCTGGAGGATGACGGTCTCATCGTCCAGGAGGGCAAGCCGGAGACCTTCGACGTCTTGGGGATGTACGACGCCGGCATCACGCCCAGCTGCCGTGGCAACAACGCCCAGGCCCCCTACATGTCCCACAAACTGCCCATGGCTCCCTTACAACGGGCCCCCAGCATCCTGGCGGATGCGCCCATTAAGCCCGAGAACCGGGGCCTGCGGGTGGATTACCGCCTTCGCCCGGACGAGGGCGTCGTCTTCATCGGGAAGGCCCCTCCCGCGTGCGTATACTTCAGTTACATCAACTATCTGTACACCCGCTGTTTCCCCGAAGAGAGGCAGGCCCGCAGGATCTTCGGGAGCCTCGGCGACTCCGTAAGCAACTTGACCATCAACACGGCAGGCACGCCCGGGGGCGGGGAGGGGGATGTCTTTGAAAGCGGTACAGCGATCATCACCACCGCGGATGCGGGGACCGAACGCAGGGTGCGAGAATCCCTGGCCGCGGCGGGATATCCCGTGGACATGGTGGACACCAACGTGATCCCTTTCGGGCCGGTGAGGATGGGGCTGGAGAAGAAAAACGAGACCTTCGCCATCGTCCATAGGGCGGCCTTCTTCGAGGACCATGGGGCGGGACGGGATTACATGGCCGCCGCCCGGGGGACGGTGCTCCGCCTCACCCCGGGCGATGCCCGTCAGCCGGAGCCGTTCGGGGCCCCCCGTTGCGGGTGCGGGGAACGGGGGACACCGCCGAGCTCGAGCTTGCGGCAGCCCTGGAGAGACTGGAGCGGGCCATCCTGGAGAGGCGCGGCGGATCGTGGGCGACAAAGCTCGGGACGTACATATGGTTGCTCCGGGGATACGATGCCGTCCAGCGGGGGACGGAAGCTCTGGGCGACGACAACGACATCGTCTACCTTAAAACCGATACCTTCACCCTGGACGACGACCCCGGGGAGTTAGTCATCGTCTATGGGATGAACCATGCGGCCTTGGGAAAGGTGGTCTACGATGACTTCAGCGCGCACGGGAACGACATCATGAACGGGTCGGGCGGGGTGGACGACTCCTCGCTGGCGGGCACCGCCGAGGATTGTCTGCCCGGCGACCCCGATGCGAAGTATCTCTATGTCTGGAAAGATCGCGCGTTCTGCTGGGGGAGACCCGCAATGCCCGGAGCTGCCTGTCGGACCTGGAGCTCTCGGCATCTCGCTGGAAACGCGGATCTTTCTGGGATTCAGTATCTACCCCGAAAAGGCGGCCAGGACCGGACCCCTGTGGTTCGAGATGCTGTACGATCGGGCGCTGAAGTTCAGCCCCCCTTGATAGATAATGGGCCTGGCCGAGATGCGGCGGGAACCGGCGAAGGGAGGATGCGCGAGTGGCGCGGCCGCTCTGGTTCGTCTGGCTGATCAAGAAGACCAACAACCGGCGATTCGCCCTGGCGAGGCTGACCCGGCGTTTTTCCCCCTTCAGCCGGCTGGTCGATGACCTGCTCTTCAAGGGTGACGACATCGTCTACCTGCCCATGGACCGGGCCGTCCCGGTGGGGGAGGAGGTGGGCCTGCCGGAGGGCACGGTGGTGCCATCCCAGGTCATCGACCACTTCATCGACCGGGCCCCCTTCCTCTGGGTGATGGACAGGTGCATCTGCCGCGATTCCGCCGGTTGCCGGGACTACCCCCATGACCTCGGCTGCCTGTTCATGGGCGATGCGGCGCGGGGCATCAACCCGGCTCTGGGCCGGGAAGTCAGCAGGGAAGAGGCCCGCGAACATCAGCGCCGCTGCCGTGAGGCGGGGCTGGTGCAGCTGGTGGGCCGCAACAAGCTGGACACCTTCTGGCTGGGGGTCAAACCGGGACGTGAGCTGGTCACCGTGTGCAACTGCTGCCCCTGCTGCTGCCTGTGGAAGATGCTCCCCGACCTCAATGAGGCGATCAGCGGCAAAGTCCATCGCATGCCCGGCGTCAGCGTGAGGGTCACAGACGCCTGCCGTGGCTGCGGCAAGTGCACCGAGGGGGTTTGCTTCGTCGACGCCATCTCCCTGGAAGGGGAGAGGGCGGTCATAAGCGACCGCTGCCGGGGATGCGGCCGCTGCGTCCTTACCTGCCCTAACCAGGCCATCGAGCTCACCGTCGACGGCCCGGAGGCGGTCAGGGCGACCATCGAGCGTTTGGAACCGCTGTTCGATCTTTAGGGAAGGCCCCCATGCCGCCCGGGCGCGTCATCACGTAGGATGAAAACGCCGCCTCCGATCAGGTACAGCCCCCCGATCTCCGATGGTCATCGCCGGCAGAAGACCGCCAAGACAACCCCCATTGTCATCGCGAGCGGAAGCCGCAGGCCGGAGCGCGGCGATCTCCGCCCCCGCCCTGACGGCCTCCCGCGCTTCTCCGAGATCGCCACCTCGCGGCGCCTCAACGCGACATGCGCGGGGCGATCCAGCAGGGCTAGCGGCAAGCGCTCTTCGCGATGACATGCGCTGCCCGCGACCTTGGGCGCGGACGACCCGAAGGGATACGGGACCCCTTAGGCCCCTAAACCGGCAGTCCCTTCTCCTGGCACCACTGCTCGAATGACCGGAATGAAGGCATGCGAAATCCCTCCGCTTCAAGTCGGGGAGGTTAGGGATTGATTGGTCCCGAACCACCTCGCCGCCGCGTTCAGGGTCTGCGCCATTTGCGCAGAAAGGATTGCAGGGCTTCCTCCGAGAGGAGCATGCAGGAAGCGAAGAACAGCTCGGCCCGGGGATAGGTGGCCAGCTCCAGGTAGCGCATTTCCGCAGCCAAGCGTTGGGCCCGGCGGCGCGCGCGCATCGAACAGAGCATCTCCCGCGCTCCCACCCCCGCAGCGTTTCCCACCTGTACGATGCGCCGCAGGGGCAGGGGAGGGAGCATGGCGATCTCCATCAGGCTGGCGGGATCGAGATAATTGCCGAAGGCTCCAGCCAGTATGACCTTGTCGAGGTCGGCCGCGGTGAGGCCCGCATGGTCCAGGAGCATCTCTATGCCCGCCCGCACCGCCCCCTTGGCCTTCTGCAGCTCCCTCACGTCCCGCTGGCTCAGAGTGACCCAGCCCCGCGGCTTACCCGACCGGACGTGGCGGCGGGCGATGCGAAAGCCCAGCTCGTCGTCTTCCTTTGTCACCCCGGGCCGACCGGGGATGATCCTTCCACCCGGTTCGACGGTGCCGGCCTCCCGCATCGCCGCCAGGGCTTCCAGGGCTCCGGAACCGCAGATGCCCAGGGGCTCCTTCCCGCCGACCGTGGAGTAGCGGATCTCTCCTTCGGGGGTGATCCTCACTTCCTCCACCGCGCCCTCCGCTGCGCGCATACCGTGACGCAGCGAACCTCCCTCGAAGGCGGGGCCGGAGGCGCAGGAGCAGCAGGTGATGCCCTGCGGCGTCTTCAGCGCGAGCTCGGTGTTGGTGCCCAGGTCGGCCAGCAGGCAGACCCCCTTCTCCCGGTACAGACGGCTGGCCAGCACCGCCGCCAGGTGGTCCGAGCCTACATATCCGGCCAGGGGCGCGGGGAGGTGGGCGATGGCGCCGGGCAGGGTCTCCAGGCCGAGGTCCGCCGCCCTTATATCCAGCGCCTCCGAAACGGCGGGTACGTAGGGACTGAAGGCAAGCTGGCGCAGGGGCAGACCCAGGAAGATGTGGTGCATGGCCGTGTTGCCCACCAGGCTCACCTCCAGGATGTCGCGCGGGCGGATGCCAGCACGCCCGCATAGATCACGCGTCGCGCGATTTACCGCCTCCACCACGATCTCCCGCAGGCGACGTGCCTGCCCCTTGCCCCGCAGGGCATAGTCGAGGCGGGAGACCACGTCCTCGCCGAAAGGGAGCTGGGGGTTCATCAAGCCGGCCGTTTCCGCCGCCGCGCCGGACTCCAGATCGGTGAGGATGAGGGCGATTTTGCTCGTTCCCAGGTCCACCGCCAGCCCGTACAGGGGGCGTCGGTCCGCGGGGGGCCGCAGATCCAGAAGCCGGCTTCCCCTCAGCAACGCCTGGATTTCGCCCCGGTCACCCCGGAGGGTTTCGGGCAGCTTCCGCAGGGCGTCGAGCCCGGGCTCCCCCAGCCTGACCCCCTGCGCGGTCAGCGCCTGCCGCAGGCGCTCGAGATCGGAGCGTGCGTCGCCGAGGGCGGGGAGGTCCACCTTCACCATGCGCCTGGTCACCGGAGGTTGCGGACGGAAGGCGGTTGAGGCCCCCTCCAATTGATAACGCTGTTCCATGACCAGCGAGCGAGGGGGGACGAGTGCCTCGACCCGGTTCCCCAGCGCCCGCGTCTGGCAGGCCAGGCGCAGCCCTTGCTCGAGCTCCAGGCGGGAGAGGGCCTCCATTTCCGCCGGGCCTGGCGGTCCTACCCTGCCCCGCAGCACCAGGACCTTACATTTGCCGCAGGTCCCCAGACCGCCGCACTGGTTCTCCAAGGCCAGCCCGGCCTCGCGCGCGGCCTGCATGAGAGTGACGCCTTCCTCCGCTTCCACCGAATGCCCGCCTGGCTGGAAGACCACTCGGGTCATGCCCTCACTCCCCCAGGAAATCATTTAGCTCCAACGAGGTGCCCGGCTCGGCCACCACGAACTCGGAGTCCCACTCCCCCGCCAGCATCTTGACCAGCATGCGGTTGGAGCCCGCCACTTCCTCGAAGGCCAGACCGAAGAGATCGGCCATGGAACGGGCGAAATCCCGGTATTCCCGCATGCGGTAATTGCCGGTGTCGATAAGCAGGACTCGCGTGTAGTTGGCCAGCATGATGCGGGCGACCCTGAGGGCCCTCTCTTCCCCGTAGCGCTCGGCCATCCTGAGGTATTCGTGATAAGGCAGATCGGCCGCTTCAACCCAGCCCTTGGTGAGGAAGTAGGTGCCCGGCTGCTCGGACAGCTGCCGCAGATGCTCGGACCGCGACCCCAGGAACAGGGCGATGCAGTCGTCAACGCGCGGGACCACCAGACGATGGGCTGAGGAGCGCAGACCCAGGACGGCGTTGGAACAAAGGCCGTATCCCAGGAGGATGTCACAGCTCCCCGGGACGGAGTCGATCTCCTCCTGCAGGGCCTCGCGGAGCTTTTCCGGGAAAGCGTGAAGCCCGAAGTCGAGCGTCCGCAGCCGCTCTCCCGGAACCCCCAGGCAGCGGAGTTCCTCAGCCACAGTGGCGCAGGCTATGATGGTGACGCCGTTTTCTTCCACGAAAAGAAGTATAGAACATGGGGATTCCGCTTGGAGTCGGCTCGACCGTGGTGTGCTGGCTGGGGATTGGGGTAAACTCGATTATATCCTGGGCAATGGCGTATGCGCCCCGAGAGGCGACGCTACGGGAATGAGGCACGCGAGCGTCAGGAGGAAAAGGGCTTGAGCGGCTTCATGGATCTCGAGGGGAGGAAGGCGGTGGTCACCGGCGGCGGTCGGGGCATCGGCAGGGCCGTCTGTCTGGCCCTGGCCGCGGCAGGCGCCGACGTGGCAGTCGTCTCCACCACTCGGGAACGAAATCTGGCGGTGGCCGAGGAGGTAGTGGCACTGGGCCGCCGGTCATTTCCTTATGAGGTTGACGTGACCGACGGCGGACAGGTAAAGGCCATGGCCGAAGCGGTGCTGGCCGATTTCGGTGAAGTGGACATACTGGTCAGCAACGCGGGCATACAGCACCATGCCCCCTTCCTCACCTCGGATTTCGAAAGATGGAAGCGGGTGGTGGAAGTGCATGTCTTCGGCGCCTACCACTGCTGCAAAGCCCTGATGCCCGGCATGGTCGAACGGGGTTGGGGTCGGGTCATCATCATCTCGAGCATCTGGGGTAAGCTGCCCAGCCCCTTCTTCAGTTCCTATACGGTGGCCAAGCACGGCCTGGTCGGCCTGGCCAGGGTCCTGGCGGCGGAGATGGCCGCGCTGGGGGCGAAGGGGGTGACGGTGAACGCCGTCTGCCCCGGTTTCACCGACACCGACATGGTCACCGGCCCTGAGGGCACCCTGACCCTCACCGCGGAGAAGCTGGGGGTCTCCCGGGAGGAGGCGTGGGAGCGCTTCTACCGGGTCAGCCTGCAGGACCGGCTGCTGCAGCCGGAGGAGATCGCCGCCATGGTCGTCTATCTGGCATCTGAGAAGGGCCGGGGCATCACCGGACAGGCCATCAACGTCTGCGGGGGAGCCGCCTTCCATTGAAGGCATGAGGGCTTTGCGGCAGGAGGCGCGGCCTTCCGCCGGATGGGAAAATCAGACTTTATAGCGTTGCCGGTTGTCGACAGGCTTTGCCGGAAATGATCAGGGGGATGATAATATCACCGACGAAACGGAGGGTTCGTCGCGAACTGCCGGGGGAGCCGATTTCCTGCGACGGTATAGGAGGAGGGAAACGGATGAAGGAGTCCACCCGCAACATCATCAAGATGCACGGCCGCCGCTACGACCGCGCTGCCCACAACTACGTCTACTTCGCCTTCTACGACGTCTACGTGAAGTATTTTCTCAGGGCGGGAAGGGCGGTAGCGCGCTATCTGTCGAGGGTGCCCTTGGCCTCCTGGGCTTTCGGGCAGGTCTTCGAGAGGTACCACGGGAAGGTCGTCACCCAGGAGGACGCAGCGAAGATACTCACGCTGCAGGAAGACGTGATCCTGGGCCCGGATAAGACCGAGCGCATAATCCCCTACCGCTACGCCAACCAGATAATCCTGAAGGAGCCGCAGTATATAGCGGTGATGGACTGTCCCTGCCGCCTCTCCCGCGAGAATCCCTGCCAGCCCGTCAACGTGTGCATCGCCGTGGGCAAGACCACCGCCGGTTTCTGGATGGAGCACGGCAAGAAGTACAACGTGCGGCGGATAACCCAGCGGGAGGCCCTGGAGATAATGCGCAACGCGCACGAACAGGGCTGTATAACCACCGCCTGGTTCAAGGTGGCGACTGGGGGACGAACCGGCGTTATCTGCCAGTGCTGCACCTGCTGCTGCGGGGCCCTGGAGGGAGACCGTCTGGTCAAGAGCATCGCCGGCGGAGAGAAATACAGCAACATAGCTCCCTCGGGATACCGGGTGTCCGTAGACGAGGAAAAATGCGGGGGTTGCGGCGAGTGCATCAAGGCATGCAGCGTTTTCGGCGCCGTCGCCCGGGGAGAAGACGGAAAGCCGCGCTATGACCGGTCGCTCTGTAAGGGGTGCGGGGTATGCGTGGAGAAATGCCCCGCTGGAGCGAGGGAACTGGTCTGGGACCGGGAGGCCGGCGGACCCATTCCCCTTGACCTGGATATCGCCAAAGAGATGCTGTCGGGACAACGTTGATGGGGTACCAAAAAGGAGAATGAGATGGCTGAGCGCAAAAAGGCGGATTACGTGGTGGTGGGATCGGGAGCCGGCGGAGGCACCATAACCCATGAGCTCACCAAGCGGGGACGTAAGGTGCTGGTCCTGGAAAGAGGACCAGACATCCGGTGGGTGGGGAACCACGCCTTCGCCATAGCCGTTCTGGACAAGCACGGCTTCCTCACTTCCAAAGAGGGGATGGGCGTGGCCAGGGCGCTGTGCACCGGCGGCTCCTCCGTGGTCACCTGCGGCACCTCTTCCCGTCCGCCCAAAGGAGTGTTCGAGAAGCACGGCATCGATCTGACCCCCTACCTCGAGGAGGGGGAGAAGCAGCTGGGAGTGACCACCCTCCCTGACGACGTCATAGGCGAGGGAGTGCTCGCCCTGCTGGAAGCGGGTAACCGCCTGGGCATGAACTGGGTCAAGCTGCAGAAGTTCATCGACCCGGCCAAGTGCGAGCCGCGCTTCTGCAACTGCATGTTGGGCTGCGCCAAGGGCGCCAAGTGGACGTCGCGGGTCCTGTTGGACGAGGCGGCCTCCATGGGGGCGGAGGTCCTGCCCAACGTGAAGGTGGAAGAGGTCATCGTGCAGCAGGGCGAGGCAACCGGGGTCAGGGCCTGGCGGAAGGGGCGGGGCGAGCTGGTGGTGGAGGCGGATCGGGTCATCCTGGCCGCGGGGGGCATGGGAACTCCGGTCATCCTGCAGAAGTCCGGACTCTACGAGGCCGGCACCGGTTTCTTCTGCGACCCTCTTGCCTTCACTATCGGATACCATCCCAGACTGAAAGCGGGTTTCGCTCCCCCCATGACCGTGGGCACCTTCGATTTCTGGGACTCCGACGGTTTCCTGCTCTCCCCCGTGGTCGATCCCTGGATCTCCCTGGCTCTGGAGGCGCTGAAGGCCAAGCCCTCGCGCATCCTCTACTGGCCTCAGTACCCCCGGACCATGGGCATCATGACCAAGGCCAAGGACGAGCTGGCCGGCCGCATCAGCATAGACGAGACCTTCTCCAAACAGCTGACCCACAGGGATCAGTCGGTGCTCGACAAGGGCGGCTCCATAGCCCGCAAGGTGCTCATCGAGGCGGGCTGCGACCCCACCACCATATGGACCACCAAGGCGCGTGGGGCTCACCCCGGCGGGACCGTGCGCATCGGCGAGATGCTGGATACCGACCTGCAGACGGAGATAAAGGGGCTTTACGTCTGTGACGCCTCGGTCATCCCCGACTCGCTGGCGGCCCCGGTGGTGCTGACCTTGGTGGCGCTGGCCAAGCGGCTGGCGGATCACCTGGAGCCGACGGGCGCGAGCGCGGGAAATCAGGGTCACAAAGAAAAGACCCTGCGGTGAGTCCGTAAAACTGAGGAAAGCAAAAACCACCGAGGCGCTAAAACAGGCTCGAGCCGGCGGACGGCGCCGCTCGCGATCGGGCACTCAGTTCTTGGCCCTGCGCCGGGAGCCCCCGCCCCTCACCGATCCTTGCCCCTCCCGCATTATCTCCAGGATAAGGGGATAGGAGGGGTGAAAATTGCACGTGCACCAACAGCAATCGGAGCAGACACGCCTGCATACCAATCCTGACCACCCCTTCCTTCAGCCATCAACTTTCTTCTACGCTCGTTCTCGCTTCCCTGCCTCTCATTTGTGACCATTTTCGCGGGTGCGGCCGCGGAAGGCGCTCGGGCATGGGGCATTGGATCGAGGCGCTCATTCGGCATCCCCGTCTGGCTGAGCGTGATGCTCGAATCCATGGGAAAATACGGAGCTCTCTTTCAGGGCGGGATTTCGCGCGGGATTTGAGGTATAATCTGCTCACCCGTCGATCGTTACGCGGGAAGCCCATTGGAGGGATGGATTATGCTGCTGAAATGGCTGGAAGAAGTGGGAAGCCGCATCGTTGGGTTCGGCAGGCATTTCACGGCCCCCTTGGCCCGGATATCCCCGGAGCTGATCACTTCGACCATAAACGAGAACCCCGAGTTGGTGGAGAGGATAGTGGGGGAGCTCGATGCCGGGGTCATCGCCGGGGCCATCAACGACAAACCTGAGTTCGTGTCCGATCTCATGAAGTCACTGAACCCGGAGATAGTGGCCGACCTGGTGAACAACAATCCGGGTTTCGTTAAGGAGCTGGTGGCGGGCATCGACCCTGGTGCGGCCGCCGCGCTGCTGGAGAGCAACCTCGAGTTCATCGGAGCGGTGATGGCCCAGGCCCACCCGGAAGCGCTGGCGGAACTGGTCAACTCCAATCCCGAACTAATAGGTAGAATGGCGCGCAGCGTGGACCCGGGGGTAATCGCTGGGGTGGTCAACAGCAACGGGGCCTGGATGAGGGAACTGGCCTCCCGCATAGACCCGAGGGTGGTGGCGGATCTGGTAAACCTGGACCCCGCCTGGTTCCGCGGTCTGCTGCAGTCTCTGGCGCCGTCTCGGTTGAGCGAGATAGTCAACGCCTCTGGGGAACTCATGGCCGAGGTCATAAAGCTGCTCGACCCTAAAGTGGTGGCGGACCTTCTGGACGAGTACATGGATTTCACCTCTAAGGTGCTGCAAGCGGTGGGCAGCGAGAACCTGATGAGGGCGCTGAACCGCCTGTTGGCCCACCCGGTCTCTTCCCGGCTGGTCATAGACTGCGTGGTGGAGATGCCGCCTCTCCGCCGGGCCATGCGCTCGCGGGTGAAGATGCTCGGCTGCCATCTGCAGAATCCCCAGGAGTTTCGCAACATACCCTCCTATTGAGGTATTGGACCGGTGATGAGAGCGGGGGCGCCTCCCCAAGAGCGTTGATGAGGGAGAGGAATGGAGCTCAGGCAGAGTCTTTTCTATGAGACGGTGCGCGTATTCGCGGGACCCTTCATATCCCTGCATACCCGCCTGCAGTCGGAAGGGGCGGAGAACGTGCCCGCGGAAGGAGGAGCGCTGCTGGTCTCCAACCACCGTTCGCTGGAGGACCCTTTTCTCATCGCTCTTTCCGTGGAAAGGCAGATCAATTTCGCCGCGGCCTCCTTCGCCTTCAGTTTTCCAGTGGTACGCGATCTCATCGGGATGATGGGCATATTCCCGCTGAGCATTTCCGGTGGACGGGAAAGCCGCAGGTCGCTCTCCAGGGCCCTGGAGCTGCTACGGGCAGGGGAGCTGGTGGGCATCTTCCCCGAGGGGATCTACGCCATCAGCGCTCCCGATAAAGTGGACCGCATCACCGTGTTCCGCACGGGTTTCGTGCGCCTGGCCCTTGATGCGAAAGTCCCGGTGATACCGGTGGCGGTGGTGGGTCTGGAGGAGAGAAAGCTTCCCCGCATACCGGGATGGCTGGCACAGCCTTTCGTGGGCAATGACGCGGTGAGGGAGGGGGTGAGCTGGATCTACTACCGCCGGGCCAGAGTGCGCATCGGCGTCCCCCTCGACCTGAGCCCATTCTATGAGGAGCCGCTGACCAAGGAACTCATAGACCGCATCAGCGGGAAGGTGCGCCGCATCATAATCAAGCTTTACAACGGGGAGGACCGAGAGCGTTTTCTCTACGGCACCCGCTCCTTCGATCTGGCCCGGGATCGTGTTTGATTGGTTGAACCAATAAACCAATATTGCAAAAGCGCTGATGCTGTTATAGAATTAGAAAACGCTTTTCGCTGGTGTTTATAAGGTAGGGATCGGTGACTCTCGGGAGGTGAGTCTGCATGGAGCCCAAAGACATCCCCTATCTCATACTCGGGGCCATGTCCACGGCGAGGTCGGAGACGAAAAAAACGGTGGAGGAACTGGTCAAGAAGGGCCAGGAGGCCATCAAGAAACAGCCCAAGCAGGTTTCGAAGAGAGGAGAGGAGTACATCTCCGAGCTTATTGAGAAGGGTCGCAAGCAGGAGGATGAGTTCGTGACCACCGTCACCCGGGAGATCCAGAAGCTGCTCTCGGGCATGGGCCTGGTGACCCGGGAGGATATCAAAAAGCTTACCGAGAGGATCGAGAAGCTGGAGGAGAAGCTCTGAGAAAGGTGGGTGGGAAAATGGCTGACTTCGACATCTCCAGTCTGCCCTACCTCCTCCTGGGCGCCGTGGCCACGGCGAGAGAGGAGAGCGCCAGGCTGGCCAAGGACCTGGTGGAGAAGGGCAAGGGCATCGCCCCGGCTGCCAGGGAAAAGGCGAAGGAAGGCGCCAAGGCGCGCGACGCCCTCATCTCCAAGGTCAAGGAGGGAGCCAGGGCCCGGGACACGCTGGTGGCCAAGGGAGCGCAGAGGACCGACGAGCTCACCGAGGCGGTCCTGAAGAGCTTGCAGAAGGTCCTATCGCAGATGGGCTTGGGGACCCAGGCCGATATCGAGGCGCTGGGGAAACGGTTGGACGCGCTGGAGAAAAAGGCCGCGGGCAAGCCGGCAGCCGTGAAAAAAGCGCCGGCGAAGAAGCCCGCAAAGAAGAGCTGAAACAAAAAACCTTAGGCGGCGATGGCGAGGGGGACCGCAAGGTCCCCTTTGCCGTACGGGCACTCTCGTGAGGGCCGCGCTTTAAGGTCACTCGACCGACTCGGCTCGGGACTTGACGTCGCGGAGCGCGGCGTCCATCACCGTGCGGTTGAGCCTTTTCATCATGAATCCCGCCAGAGGAAGGCCTATGTCCGCGCCGTAAGTATAAGTGAGGATGGTGCCGCCTTCGCCGTCTTCCTCCAAGCGGTAGGATGCGCGGACGTCGCGAAGGTCTCCTTCCACGTAGGAGATATCGACGGTCCCCTTGCCGTAAGAATATTCGAGCACGTATTCCACTTCGCGGACCACAGCGTTGATGCGGTAGAGGACATGCTTCCCCCGCTTTCTGGAATCACGCTTTAATACGCGCGTCTCCAGGACGTTGGACATCCATTGCGGGTAACTCTCGAAGTCAAGAAGCACCTCCATGACCCTTTCGGGAGGGGCGTTCACCCTGATGGTCTTGCTCTGCTCCTGCAGGGATGCCATGGCATCACCCCCTCGTCCGCCATCCGCTCCGCGCCGCTTAACGGATCATGCCTTTATGAGGTTTCGCGATTCTAAATATTATATGCGATGACCCCTTATCCGGAAAACGAGGCGCGCGGCTCAAGGCCGGCCGCAAGGCGTCCGATAAAAAAACCCGTACGCAGGATTTTTTAAGCGGCAGCAAAGGAAGGACAAAAAGCGGAGTGAGTCGAACTAAAACAGGGAGCAATGGCGAGGAAGCAATGCATGGAGCCGGTTAAAGAATTAAAGAACGTTGACCCGGGAGGCGGGAGGGGGCTTCGGCAGAGGAAGATAACGCGGACCGACCTAACTCCCGAAGAGAAGCGTCTGATCTACGAAGACCCCGATGTGGAGATATACCCTGCTTTGTTCGTGCCCGGGTATGCCTCACCGGCCTTCTATTCGCGTGTGTTCCGAAACCGCCTGGAGGACGCCAACATAGAGGTCTACTCGCTGCGCCTACCCCGACTGGCAACCGGCGACATCAAGCTCTCGGCGGAGGTCTTGGCGGAAAGGGTGGAGAAGCTTAAGGCCGAGCTACGGGTGAAGAAGCTCAACCTGAT